>JAGKSX010000136.1 GCA_018993155.1 Hydrogenophaga sp. | reverse complement strand
TCGAGTTCGCGCAGCAGGTCGTTGGGGAACTCGATGTCGGCCTTGTCGATTTCGTCGATCAGCAGCGCGACCGGTTCGTCGGCCGTGAAGGCCTGCCACAGCACGCCCTTGACGATGTAGTTGTGGATGTCCTTCACGCGCTCGTCGCCCAGCTGCGAATCGCGCAGGCGGCTCACCGCGTCGTACTCGTACAGGCCCTGCTGCGCCTTGGTGGTGCTCTTGATGTGCCACTGCAGCAGCGGCAGCTTGAGCGCCCCGGCCACTTCCTCGGCGAGCATGGTCTTGCCGGTGCCGGGCTCGCCCTTGACGAGCAGCGGGCGCTTGAGGGTGATGGCGGCGTTCACCGCCAGCATCAGGTCTTGCGTGGCAACGTAATTCTCGGAACCTTGGAATTTCATGAAAAAGCGCCTTGTGCGAAGGTTGGCGGGGGTGTGGTCGGGGCTGAGGACCAGTCTATATAATCAGGGGTTGATTTTCTCAGCCGGTTCCATTCATTGTGCTTGCAAAATGATTCCAATGTTGTCCACGATCGCCCGCACCCTTGTCGCCGCTGCGACCCTCTCCGTCGCCTTCGCTGCCCAGGCCCAGGGCATCACGGGTGATGTGCAAGCCGGCCACAAGAAGGCCGAAATGTGCATCGGTTGCCACGGCATCGTCGGCTACCAGAACAGCTTCCCCGAGATCCACAAGGTCCCCAAGATCTCGGGCCAGTCCGACAAATACATCGTGGCGGCGCTCACCGCCTACAAGAAGGGCGACCGCAAGCACCCCACCATGCGCGGCATCGCGGGCTCGCTGAGCGAGCAGGACATGGCCGATCTGGGCGCCTACTACGCGTCGCAGGCCGACAAGGCCGCCCCGGAAGCGCCCCGCACCGCCAGCACCGCGGCCGCCGCGCTGATCGAGAAGGGCGCCTGCGCCTCCTGCCACGGCGCCAACTTCAGCAAGCCGATCGACCCGAGCTACCCCAAGATTGGCGGCCAGCACGCCGACTACCTGTTCTTCGCGCTCAAGGCCTACACGGTCGAAGGCAACAACATGATCGGCCGCTCCAACGGCATCATGGCGGGCATTGCCAAACAGTACACGCCGGCCGAAATGCGCGAGATCGCCAAGTACCTGTCCACGGTGGACGGTGAACTCAAGGTCGTGCCGCAGTCGCGCTTCCGCTGATCTGCCGCCATCCATCAAAAAGCCGCTCATCGAGCGGCTTTTTTTGTGCTCAGTCCCGCGTTGCCCTGCGCCGCACCTCGTCGATGTAGGCCTGGCCGTCGGGTGGCCGGCCCGCGCGCTGGCTTTCCCAGAGCATGCTGCCCAGGCACTCCATCACCTCATGGTGCGCCACATGCAGGTCGCCGCGCCGCGCGGCCAGCAGCTCCACCGCCTGACGGATGCCCGGGGGCTGGTCGATGCTGCACTGCTCGCTGATGGACAGGTGCATGGACAGGTGCAGGAAGGGGTTGTCGCGGCCGCTGTCGGGCTCGCCCAGGCGCGCCAGAGCCGCGTCCACGTCGGACAGTTCGGCGTGGTACTCGCTGTGCTCGGCGATCCATTGGCCGGCCAGGGTTTCAATGGCCTCCATGGGTTGCTGCAGCAACTGTTTCTGGTGAACGGCGCAGAAGAAACGCCGCACGTCGGCTTGGGATGGGCTGAACATGGTGCGGGGATTCTCCCGCATGCCGTGCACCCCTGCGCCCGGCTTGGGTACAGTCGCAGGTTGACCTGAGGAGAACACACATGAACCAAGCCTTCATCTGCGACGCGATTCGCACCCCCTTCGGCCGCTACGGCGGCGCCCTCTCCAGCGTGCGCGCCGACGACCTCGGCGCGATCCCGCTCAAGGCGCTGATGCAGCGCAACCCCGGCGTGGACTGGGCCGCCGTGACCGACATCCTCTTTGGCTGCGCCAACCAGGCCGGCGAAGACAACCGCAATGTCGCGCGCATGGCCGGCCTGCTCGCCGGCCTGCCGCTGGAGCTTCCCGGCGCCACCATCAACCGCCTGTGCGGCTCCGGCCTGGACGCCGTGGGCTCGGCCGCGCGCGCCATCAAGGCCGGTGAAGCCGGCCTCATGATCGCCGGCGGCGTGGAGAGCATGAGCCGCGCCCCCTTCGTCATGCCCAAGGCCGAGAGCGCTTTCAGCCGCGCCAACGCGGTCTACGACACCACCATCGGCTGGCGCTTCGTCAACAAGCTCATGAAGGCCCAGTACGGCGTGGACTCCATGCCCGAGACGGCCGAGAACGTCGCGACCGATTACAAGATCGAGCGCGAGGCGCAGGACCGCATGGCGCTGGCCAGCCAGCTCAAGGCCGTGGCCGCGCAGAAGGCGGGCCACCTCGCGCGCGAGATCACGCCGGTGACCATCGCGCAGAAGAAGGGCGATCCCCTGGTCGTGGACAAGGACGAACACCCCCGTGAGACCAGCCTGGAAGCGCTGGCCAAGCTCAAGGGCGTGGTGCGCCCCGATGGCACGGTGACAGCGGGCAACGCCAGCGGCGTGAACGACGGCGCCTGCGCGCTGCTGCTGGCCGACGAGGCCACGGCGGCGAAGAACGGCCTGACGCCCAAGGCGCGCATCGTGGGCATGGCCACGGCCGGCGTGGCGCCGCGCGTGATGGGCATCGGCCCGGCACCGGCCACCGAAAAGGTGCTGGCGCTCACCGGCCTCAAGCTGGAACAGCTGGACGTGATCGAGCTCAACGAAGCCTTTGCCGCGCAGGGCCTGGCGGTGCTGCGCATGCTGGGGCTGAAGGACGACGACGAGCGCGTGAACGCCTGGGGCGGCGCGATCGCCCTGGGCCACCCCCTGGGCGCCAGCGGCGCGCGGCTGGCCACCACGGCGGTCAACCGCCTGCACGCCACGGGTGGCCGCTACGCCCTGTGCACCATGTGCATCGGCGTGGGGCAGGGCATCGCGCTCGTGATCGAAAAGGTCTGAGGGCGAGCCCGCCGCCGGGCCGCCCCAAGGCCGGGCTCAGCCCCCTTGGGGGGCAGCGACCCGCACAGCGGCGGAGCGTGGGGGCCTACAACTTCCACGCGGGCAACTGCCAGTTGCGCCAGAGCGCCAGCCCGCGCAGCCCCGCCGTGAACACCACGCAGGCCACCAGGGCGATCCAGCCCGGAGCCTCGATTTCCCACAGGCCCACGTAGAGCCAGCCACCGGCGAAGGCGCAGAGCGCATAGGGCCGGTGGTCCTTGAAGGCGGTGGGGATCTCGTTGCAGACCACGTCGCGCAGCACGCCGCCGAACACGCCGGTGATCAGGCCCATGAGCACGGCCACGAGCGCCGGCATGTCCAGCAGCAGGGCCTGGTGCACCCCTGTGGCGGTGAACAGGCCCAGGCCCAGCGCATCGGGCCACTGGATGGCCCGTTCGGTGAGCTTCATGTGCCGCCCGCGCAGGAACACCATGGCGAGCACGCACAGCCCGAGCACCCCCCAAAGCAGCTCGACGTGGCGCACCCAGAAGAACGGGCGCTGATCGAGCAGCAGGTCGCGCAGGGTGCCACCGCCGAACGCGGCGAGAAATCCCACCACCGCCACGCCCACGGCATCCAGCCGCATGCGCGCGCCCATCAGAATGCCCGAGAGCGCAAAGGCCACCGTGGCCGTCAGCTCGACCAGCAGGCGCAGGGTCTCGCCCCAGAACTGAATGTTGTGCATGCGCCGATTCTCGCCGGGCGGGAGGCAAGGGCATTCGCCGGCGGCGACAATCGCGCGCTTGAACTTCCCGCTCATCACCGATCCCTCGTTCTACCTCGTTGCGATTCCCGCGGTGCTCCTGCTGGGCATCAGCAAGAGCGGCTTTGGCGCCGGCTTTGGTTCCCTGGCCGTGCCCTTGATGGCCCTGGCGGTCACGGTGCCGCAGGCCGCCGCCATCCTCATGCCGGTGCTGCTGCTGATGGACCTGCTGGGCATGGCCGCCTTCCGCAAGAACTTCGACCGCCGCCTGCTGATGTTCCTCGTGCCCTGCAGCCTGGTCGGCCTCGTGGTCGGGGCCTTGCTTTTCAAATGGCTGGATTCCCGCGTGGTGGCGGGCATGGTGGGCGTGTTCACCCTGGTGTTCCTGGCGCAGCGCCTGCTGTTTCCGCCGCGCCCCGACAGCGCGCCACCGCCGCGCTGGGTGGGCGCGCTGCTCACGGTGACGTCGGGTTTCACGAGCTTCGTGGCGCACGCCGGTGGGCCGCCGCTCAACGCCTACGTGATCCCGATGCGCCTGTCGCCAGCGGTCTTCACCGGCACGCTGGCCTACCTGTTTTTCTTCGTCAACCTCGCCAAATGGGTGCCGTACGCCTGGTTGGGTCTGCTCGATCTGCGCAACATGGCGACCTCGCTGGCGCTGCTGCCGTTCGCTCCGTTCGGGGTCTGGCTCGGTGTCTACATCGCCAAGCGCATCGAGCCCCAGCTGTTCTACCGGCTCATCTATGTGGGGATGTTCCTGACCGGTTGCAAACTGGTATGGGACGCGGTGGCGATAACATAGCGCCCGATACCCCCCTCCCCATCACGCTGTCCGTGTGGGGCGTCCCGCACACAAAGGAGCTTTTCATGCCCATCGTGGTGGTTGCGAATCCCAAAGGAGGCGTTGGCAAGTCCACGCTGTCGACCAACGTCGCCGGCTACTTTGCCCGCCAGGGTCACTCGGTCATGCTGGGCGATGCCGATCGCCAGCAGTCGTCGGCCCTCTGGCTGCGCCTGCGCCCACCCGAGGCCCGGCCGATCCAGACCTGGGAGGTTTCGCAGGACCTGATCGCGCGGCCGCCCAAGGACGTCACCCACGTGGTGCTCGATACCCCCGCTGGTTTGCATGGCTGGCGCTTCAAGGACGTGCTCAAGATCGCCGACAAGGTGCTGGTGCCGTTGCAGCCCAGCATCTTCGACATCTACGCCACGCGCGCCTTCATCGATGAGTTGGCCGAGTCCCGCCGTGCGGGCCAGCTGCAGGTGGGCATCGTCGGCATGCGGGTGGACATGCGCACCATCGCGGCCGACAAGCTCGGCGAGTTCGTGACCGGCCTGGGCCTGCCGGTGCTGGGCGCCTTGCGCGACACGCAGAACTACGTGCACCTCGCGGCGCGTGGGCTCACGCTGTTTGACGTCACACCCAGCCGGGTCGAGAAGGACCTCAAGCAGTGGCAGGGCATCTGCGAGTGGCTTGATCGCTGACACCCGACGGCGCCGTGTCGCCGGCCCGACATGCGCGGCGCGGGGCCGGCGATACAGTGGCTCGCATGAAAACCTTTGAATCCCTGGCCGATCTGGCGGCTTGCGTGGGCCAGGAAGTGGCCGTCAGCGACTGGGTGGCGATCACCCAGGAGCAGGTCAACCGCTTCGCCGAAGCCACCGGCGACCATCAATGGATCCACGTGGATGTGGAGCGCGCCAAGGCCGGGCCGTTCGGTGGGCCGATCGCGCACGGCTTTCTCACGCTGTCCTTGCTGCCGGTGTTCTTCGAATCCTCTTTCGATATCCGGAACACGCGCATGGGGGTGAACTACGGCGTGAACCGTGTGCGCTTCACCGCGCCGGTGCCGGTGGGCAGCCGTCTGCGCGCGCGCCTGACGCTGCAGGCCATCGAGCCCATTGAACAGGGTGGGCAGCAGATGACCTGGGGCGTGGTGGTGGAGCGCGAAGGGGCCGACAAGCCGGTGTGCTTCGCCGAATCGCTGGTGCGCCAGTACCCCTGAGCGCGCGGGCAGGCCGGTCTACTTGATGCGGATGAGCTGCTTGGGCTCGAGCCAGCCTTCGAAGTACTGAATCAGCCGGTTGATGCGCTCGGCGGCGACCGACTGGTTGTGCCGCTGCGAGATGAGCTGGTACGCGTCGTTGCGCAGCAGCCAGAGTTCCTGGGGCGTGTGGGCCTGATCGATCTGTTTGCGCAGGCGGATCGCGGGTGTGCCGGGGCAGTCCTCGATGCTGCGCTCGAGATGGCGCCGGATGCGCGCCAACTCCTTGAGGCTGGGGCTCCTTGGCGCGCGCTGTCGAGACGCGAGGTTCACGCGGAAGATCCGGGTGAGGACAGAAATCAGGGCGGTCTCCATGCAGGCGGTCCGTGATGCGCAGAGTGGCGATCGGGCCGCCGCCCACAGGGTGTGGAGCCGCGCGGTCCCGATCAGGTTGGCAAGCCTATGTTGCGCGTTTCGCGCGCGATGTGATCTGTGCCGTCCGCCACTTGCGTGACCTGCGTCACGGAACCGGCATCGCAAACTGCCGCTGGCGCCAGGCCTCGAACACGGTCACCGCCACGGCGTTCGACAGGTTGAGGCTGCGCTGGCCAGGCACCATGGGCAGCCGCAGGCGCTGTGTGGGCGCAAAGGACTCGCGCAGCGCGTCGGGCAGCCCCCGCGTTTCGGAGCCGAACACCAGCCAGTCGCCGGCCTGGAAGGCGTTGTCGAACACGCTGCGGCTGCCCCGGGTGGTGAAGGCGAACATGCGCTGCGGGTCCGGTGCTTCGGTCTGCAGGAAGCTGGCCCAGTCCGCGTGGCGGCGCAGGTCGGCGTACTCGTGGTAGTCGAGCCCCGCGCGGCGCATGTGACGGTCATCCATGGAAAAGCCCAGGGGCTCGATGAGGTGCAGGGTGCACCCGGTGTTCGCGCTGAGCCGGATCACGTTGCCGGTGTTGGGCGGGATTTCAGGTTGGACGAGGACGATGTGGAACATGGTGGCGGGCGAGCTTACCGCGCCGGCGTGCGCGCGAACACCAGCGCGCTGACCCGGACCGCCCCAGCCTGCAGCAAGGCCTGGGCCGCTGCCTGCAACGTGGCGCCGGTGGTGGTCACGTCGTCCACCAGCAGCACGTGCCGGCCGTGCAGCCGGGGCGCGTGCAACGGGTGGGCGGCGAACACGCCTTGCAGGTTGCGCAGGCGCTGCTCGCGGGGCAGGCTGTGCTGGTCGGGGGTCTCGGCCAGGCGGACCAGTGCCTCGGCCAGGCCCGGGGCCCGGGTGGCTGGCGTGCTCGCGCGCCGCAGGGCTTTCACGAGTTCCCAGGCCTGGTTGTAGCCGCGCCCGGCCAGGCGCGCCGGGGTGAGTGGCACGGGGGCGAGGAGGTCGCATGACGAGAGCAGGTCGCCGGCCTGCGGTGCCTGCAGCATCCGCCGCGCGAAGGGCCCGGCCCAGCCAGGCTCCTGGCGGAACTTGAAGCGGGCGATCAGGCCGTCCCAAGGGTAGGCGTAGTCCACGGCCGCCGCGCAGGCGTGCAGCGCGGCCGGCGTGGGCCGGGTGAGACAGGCCCCGCACAGCGGCACATCCACGGGCACGCGGGCGGCACACGCCGCGCAGCGGGGCGCCCCGTCCTGGAACCGGGCCGCGCAGGTCTCGCACACCGCGCTCGATGGCCAGGCGCCGCAGACCTGGCAGGTGCCGGGCAGGGAATTCCAGAGCGCGCGCCAGGGGTTGAGCATGGGGCCAATATACTGGCGCGGCCTTGTTGTCCCGCCTGTCGGCATCCCGTTTGAACACCTCCACCCCCACTGAAACCCCCGTGCCCGGCATGGACCCGGTCGCGGCCCTGCGCTGGCAGCAGCGCGCCGCGACGGCCAGTCCGTGGCTGCACGAAGAGGTGGCTTCTCGCATGGCCGAACGCCTGAAATGGTTCCGCGAGCCGCCCGCCAGCTGGATGCACTGGGAGCCCGTGGGCGGCGGGCTGCTCGCGCACCAGCAGCTCCGGGCTCAGTTGCCCGACGCGCCCTGCCACGTGGCCGCACAGCGCCTACCCGAGGCCTTGCAGGCCACCCGGGAAGGGGGCGGGCCGGGCTGGAACCCCCTGAGCTGGGGGCGCAGCCGAGGTCCGCAGGCGGCGAACGCGGACACGCGGGTGGGCATGCTCTGGGCCAACATGGCTTTGCACACCGAGCCACGGCCGCAAACGCTGCTCAGGCGATGGAACGCCCACATCGAGACCAACGGTTTTCTCATGTTTTCCTGCCTGGGGCCGGACAGCCTGCGCGAATTGCGCGCGGTGTACGCAGCGCAAGGCTGGCCCGAGCCCGCCCACGCCTTCACCGACATGCACGACTGGGGCGACATGCTGGTGCACAGCGGGTTTGCCGAACCGGTGATGGACATGGAGCGCATCACCCTCTCGTACAGCGGGGCGGAGCCCTTGCTGGCCGAGTTGCGCAGCCTGGGCCGCAACCTTCATTCGGGCCGGTTTGCCGCCTGTCGGTCGCGGGGCTGGCGTGCGCGGCTGTGCGAGGCGATCGAAACGGGCCTGCCGCGCGCGGCCGACGGCCGGCTGCTGCTGACCTTCGAAATCATCTACGGCCACGCCTTCAAGCCCACGCCGAGAGTGCCCATGGGGCCTGCGACGACGGTGCCGATGGAAGACATGCGCGCCATGCTGCGGGGCCGCAGGGGCTGAGCCGGGCTGGCGGCGGGCCGTTCTCGCCTGGGGATACCGCATTGTCCGAGTCGGATGGGGCGGCTTTGCAGCCGGGTGGCACCCTTCTCGCCGCTACAATTGGAGGCGATCCAAGTTTCAAGGGGATTTTCCCTGCGTCAGCGCGCGCCTTCGGGTGCAGCGCGGCTTGAACCGGTGGTGGGTGATGAACCTTACCTGCAACGCTCATCGTTTCGCAACCCAGTCTGAACAAGGCATGGAGTGGTCGCTGAAACGCAACTGTTCGGTCACGCCCGCACAACTGGGATGGCTCTATGCCTCCATGTGTGTCGTGTCGTTGGGTGTGGCCGGCGTCTTCTGGTCGCAAGGTGCAACGCTGGTGCTGCCATTCGCGGTGCTGGAGTTGATCGCGGTGGCGGTGGCCTTTCTGGTCTATGCCCGCCACGCCGCTGACAGCGAACGCATCCGTCTGCTCGAGGGCAGGCTGGTGGTGGAGCAGGAGATGGCGGGGCGGACGAAGCGGTGCGAGTTCGCCCGCGAGTGGGTGCAGGTGGCACCGCGCGAAGAGGACGGTCAGATGATCGAACTCTGCGGTGGTGGCCAGTCGGTGAGGGTGGGGCGCTTCGTGCGCCCCGAACTGCGACCGGTGCTGGCGCGGGAGATACGCCAGGCCTTGCGTGGCGCGTGATGGTGGGGTTTTGGGTAGGTGTGCCCGGAAAATTTGTTCTAATCGGCATTGATATAAATCAATACTTATATTTGAGGCGCTTAAAGTGAGTACGACGAATAAAAAGGTGCATTCCCTGCGAAACCGGTGGGCCACGATCCGCGCCGTGGCGACCTCGCTGGCATTGGGCGCAGGCGCCTGGTCCACGGTCGCTGCTCAGGCGGTCAAGGATCTCGCTGGCGGCCCGGCGGTCAACCAGCTGAACTTCCACCCCCCGGTGACCCGCATCGCCGAGGAGCAGCACTGGCTGCACTGGTTCATGATGGTCCTGTGCGCCGTCATCTTCGTCATCGTCTTCGGCGTGATGTTCTATTCCATCCTCAAGCACCGCAAGGCGGCCGGGCACAAGGCCCAGGAGCTGCCGGAGCCGATCTGGGTGGAACTGGGCTGGACTATCGTCCCGCTGCTCATCGTCATTGGCATGGCCCTGCCCGCCACCAAGGTGCTGGTGGCCCAGAAGGACACCACCAACAGCGACCTGACCATCAAGGCCACGGGCATGCAGTGGAAGTGGGGCTACGACTACATCAAGGGCGAGGGCGAGGGCATCGGTTTCCTCTCCACCCTGGACAACAACCAGCGCGTGATGTCCAACAGCGGCAAGCCCGAAGCCACGGACGACTACCTGCTCAAGGTGGACAACCCGCTCGTGGTGCCCGTGAACAAGAAGGTGCGCATCATCACGACCGCCAACGACGTGATCCACGCCTGGATGGTGCCGGCCTTCGGCGTCAAGCAGGATGCGATTCCCGGCTTCGTGCGCGACACCTGGTTCCGCGCCGAGAAGACCGGCGACTTCTACGGCCAGTGCGCCGAACTCTGCGGCAAGGAACACGCCTACATGCCGATCCACGTGAAGGTGGTGTCGGCCGAGGAATACACCGCCTGGGTGACCGAGCGCCAGAAGGCCATGGCCGCTGCCGCCGATGACCCGAGCAAGGTCTGGACGCTGGCCGACCTGGTCAAGCGCGGCGAGTCCGTCTATGCCGCCAACTGCGCTGCCTGCCACCAGGCCAACGGCAAGGGAGCCGGCCCGATCAAGCCCCTCGATGGCTCCGCGATCGTGACCGACACCGACCACGCCAAGATGATCAATGTGCTGCTGCACGGTGCGGCAGGCGGCGCCATGCCGGCCTGGAAGCAGCTGTCCGACACCGAACTGGCCGCGGTCATGACCTACGCCAAGAACAACTGGTCGAACAAGACCGAACAGATCGTGCAGCCGGCCGAAGTGCTGGCCGCCCGCAAGTGATCTGTTGACAGAAAAACATTGAGTCTCAAAGGAATCGACCATGAGTGCAGTTCTTGACCACCACGACGCACACGGCCACGACGACCACCACGACCACCATGCCCCCACGGGCTGGCGCCGCTGGGTCTACGCCACCAACCACAAGGACATCGGCACGCTGTACCTGCTGTTCGCCTTCACCATGCTGATGGTGGGCGGCGTGCTGGCCCTGCTGATCCGCGCCGAGCTTTTCCAGCCCGGCCTGCAGCTGGTGAACCCCGAGCTGTTCAACCAGCTCACCACCATGCACGGCCTGATCATGGTGTTCGGCGCCATCATGCCGGCCTTCGTGGGCTTCGCGAACTGGATGATTCCGCTGCAGATCGGCGCGTCCGACATGGCCTTCGCGCGGATGAACAACTTCAGCTTCTGGCTGATGATTCCCGCGGCCATCATGCTCGTGGCCTCGTTCTTCATGCCCGGCGGCGCACCCGCCGCCGGCTGGACGCTGTACGCGCCGCTGACGCTGCAGATGGGCCCCTCGATGGACGCCGGCATCTTCGCCATGCACATCCTGGGCGCGTCCTCGATCATGGGCTCGATCAACATCATCGTGACCATCCTGAACATGCGCGCACCCGGCATGACGCTGATGAAGATGCCCATGTTCTGCTGGACCTGGCTCATCACCGCCTACCTGCTGATCGCCGTGATGCCCGTGCTGGCCGGCGCCATCACCATGACGCTGACCGACCGCCACTTCGGCACCAGCTTCTTCAACCCCGCCGGCGGCGGCGACCCGGTGATGTACCAGCACATCTTCTGGTTCTTCGGCCACCCCGAGGTCTACATCATGATCCTGCCGGCCTTCGGCATCGTGAGCCAGGTCGTGCCCGCCTTCGCGCGCAAGAAGCTGTTCGGCTACGCCTCCATGGTGTATGCCACCGGCTCCATCGCCATCCTGTCCTTCGTCGTGTGGGCCCACCACATGTTCACCACCGGCATGCCGGTGACGGGCCAGCTGTTCTTCATGTACTCCACCATGCTGATCGCCGTGCCCACGGGCGTGAAGATCTTCAACTGGATCGCCACCATGTGGAAGGGCTCGATGACCTTCGAGACCCCCATGCTGTGGGCCGTCGGCTTCATCTTCGTGTTCACCATCGGCGGCTTCACCGGCCTGATCCTGTCGGTCGCGCCGATCGACATCCAGATGCAGGACACCTACTACGTGGTGGCCCACTTTCACTACGTGCTGGTGGCCGGCTCGCTGTTCGCCATGTTCTCGGGCATCTACTACTGGCTGCCCAAGTGGACCGGTGTGATGTACAGCGAAACGCGCGGCAAGATCCACTTCTGGTGGTCGATGATCTCGTTCAACATCACCTTCTTCCCGATGCACTTCCTGGGTCTGGCCGGCATGCCCCGCCGCTACGCCGACTACCCGATGCAGTTCGCCGACTTCAACGCCATCGCCTCGGTGGGCGCGTTTGGCTTCGGTCTGGCGCAGGTGTACTTCTTCCTGGCCGTGGTCGTGCCCGCCATGCGCGGCAAGGGCGAGAAGGCCCCCCAGAACCCCTGGGAAGGCGCCGTGGGCCTGGAGTGGGAAGTGCCGTCGCCGGCGCCGTTCCACACCTTCGAAAACCCGCCCAAGCTCGACGCGACCGCCACCAAGGTGATCGGCTAAGCCTTTTCACGCCATGTCTGCCAACGCCATGACACCCGAACAGAAGAAGAACAACCGCCGCCTGGGCCTGATCCTCGCGTCCGTGGCCGTGGTGTTTTTCCTCGGCTTCGTGGGCAAGCGTTTCCTGCTGGGCTTCTGACCATGGCCGTTCAGCGCGAAAACCTCAAGATGGTGGGCAAGCTCTGCGTGATCGCGCTGGGCATGTTCGCGTTCGGGTATGCGCTGGTGCCGATCTACCGGCATATCTGCGAGGCCCTGGGCATCAACGTGCTGGCGGTGTCGGAACTGCGTGTGCCCGGTGCCGCGAGCCTGCCTGCGAACACGCAGGTGGACCGCACGCGCACCATCACCGTCGAATTCGACACGAACGCCCGTGGTCCCTGGCACTTCAAGCCGGCCGTGCGCTCGTTGCAGGTGCACCCGGGCGAGCTCACCACGGTGATGTACGAGTTCCAGAACATCCAGAACCGCACGATGGCGGCACAGGCGGTGCCCAGTTACGCCCCCAAACAGGCGGCCGCGCACTTCAACAAGCTTGAGTGCTTCTGCTTCACGCAGTACACCCTGCAGGCCGGTGAGAAGAAAGAATGGCCGGTGGCCTTCGTCATCGATCCCCGGCTGTCCAAGGACGTGTCCACCATCACCCTGTCGTACACCTTCTTCGAGGTGGGCGGCAAGGTGCCGGCCGCGCCGACCGATGATGCGCCGCAGGCCCAAAGCCCGGCCACGCTCAAACCCACGGGGGACGTATGACCACACCCACACCCGCTCACCAACGCAAGGGCTCTTTCATCGACACGGTCAAGGCCGTGGCATGGGGCTTTCTCGGCGTGCGCCGCAACGCCGACTACCAGAAGGACATCGCCAAGCTCAATCCGCTGCACCTGATGGCGGTGGGCGTGGGCATGGCGATCCTGTTCGTGGCAGTGCTGATCGTGGTGGTGAACTGGGTCGTCGGCTGAGACACGGCGACCCGAGACGATTTTTGATTTTTGACATTAGATACAAGCGAAAGCACAACAGGAGTGAGCATGTCAGCAGCAACCCACGGCACGACGCCCTACTACTTCGTCCCTGGACCCTCGCGCCATCCGGTGATGGCCGCCATTGGCCTTTTCTTCGTCATCCTGGGTGCCGGGCAATGGATCAACGGCCACGGCTGGGGCGCCTATTCGCTGGCGTTCGGCCTGGTGTTCTGGCTGTTCGTGCTGTTCCAGTGGTTCAGCGAATCGGTGCGTGAAAGCGAAAGTGGCATGTATGGCCACAAGATCGACCTGTCGTACCGCTGGAGCATGAGCTGGTTCATCTTCTCGGAGGTGATGTTCTTCGGTGCCTTCTTCACCGCTCTGTGGTGGACGCGCACGCACTCCGTGCCGGCACTGGGCAACATCGAGAACGCGCTGATCTGGCCCGACTTCTCGGCCGTCTGGCCCAGCCTGCAGGCCGGCGCCACCGCGTCGCCGGCCGGCATTGTCGAGCCCTTCCAGACCATGGGCCCGTTCTGGCTGCCCACCATCAACACCGCGCTGCTGCTGACCTCAGGCGTGACGCTGACCATTGCCCACCACGCACTGCAGGCCGGCAACCGCGGCAAGACCATCGCCTTCATGTGGATGACCGTGCTGCTGGGCATCGTCTTCCTGTTCGTGCAAGGCTATGAATACGCCCACGCCTATGCCGACCTGAACCTCAAGCTCTCGTCGGGCGTGTTCGGCTCCACTTTCTTCCTGCTCACCGGTTTCCACGGTTTCCACGTGTTCGTCGGCATGCTGATGCTCTTGTTCATCACCCTGCGTCTGCAGAAGGGTCACTTCACGGCCCAGCGCCACTTCGGTTTCGAAGGCGCGGCCTGGTACTGGCACTTCGTGGACGTGGTCTGGCTGGGCTTGTACATCCTCGTCTACTGGATGTGATTGGGTCGGGTGGTGCGTCCACCTTCCTCGGGCACCTGCCACAAAAAAGCGCCTTCCGGCGCTTTTTTGCTGAAGGGGCCTGACGGTTCTAGCCGCGCAGCGGCAGGCCGGTGGGCTGGATCCAGCCCATCAGATAGCTGATGAGCACCACAACGAAGAGAAGGATGGAAAAACCGACCCGAAACGCCAGCGCGCGCGCCATGTGGTTCTTGCGCGGCGTGCCGTCTTCCTCGGTGTCGCTGCCGCCGCGCATCATGTACACCAGGGCGGCGGCGAGACTTCCAATGATGGCAACGAATGCCGCAATGACCAGGTACTTCATGCGCTCCATTATCCGTGCCCGTGCCCAGGCCAGGGTGGCTTGACCATGCAGCGCTCCACCTGGCGTTTCTGGATCGTGACCGCCGCGACCGCGCTCACCATGGCGGCCACCGCCTCGCTGGGCCTGTGGCAGCTCGATCGCGCGGAACAGAAACTGGCCTTGCAGGCGCAGATCAACGAGCGCGGCGAGCTGTCGGCCTGGGACACGCAAGAACTTCTGGGCGCCACCGATGCCACGGCCGGCGTGCACCGGCCCGTGCGCCTGAGCGGCACCTGGGTGCCCGGGCGCACCGTGTTCCTGGACAACCGGCAGATGAACACGCGGGTGGGCTTCTTCGTGGTGACGCCGCTGCGGCTCGAGGGCAGCGAGCGCGTGGTGCTGGTGCAGCGCGGCTGGGTGCCGCGCGATTTCACCGACCGCAACCGCGTGCCCGAGGTCCCCACCCCGGCGGGCCTGGTGCGGCTGGAAGGCCGATTGGCCCCCCCGCCCGGCAAGCTATACGAGCTCGGCGCGGCGGGTACGGGGGTGATCCGGCAAAATATCGACCTTGCGGCGTTCGCGCAGGAAACCGGGCTGCCCTTGCTGGCGGTGTCCGTGCTGCAGACCGATGCCGCCGCCGATGGCCTGCTGCGCGAGTGGCCGCGCGTCGCGATCGACGTGCAGAAGCACCACGGCTATGCCTTCCAGTGGTTCGCCCTGTGTGCCCTCGCGGGCTTTCTCTATCTCTGGTTCCAAATCCTCTCCCCCCGCCGAAAGCGCAGATCCCATGGCACAGACGCCCGATGAACCCCTGACCCTGACCGTGCACAGCCTGCCGCAACTGGACCAGGCCAGCGCGGACGCAGCGGCCAGCACGCGCAAGGGCCGCTGGAAGATGCTGGGCCTGATGCTGGTGTGCGCCGCGCCGGTCATCGCTTCGTATTTCATGTACTACGTGGTGCGCCCCGAAGGCCGGCAGAACTACGGCGAGCTGATCGACCCTCAGCGCCCGCTGCCAGCCTGGACCGGCACCGACGCACAAGGCCGCGCCGTGCCCATGAGCAGCCTCAAGGACCAATGGCTGCTCGTGAGCGTGGCCGACAGCGCCTGCAACGAAGCCTGCGTCGAGCATCTGTACCTGCAGCGCCAGCTGCGCGAAACCCTGGGCCGCGAGAAAGACCGGCTGGACTGGGTCTGGCTGCGCACCGGCGATGCCGAGCTGTCCGAACCGCTGCAGAAGGCCACGGCCGCCGCCGTGGTGCTGAAGGTGGATGCGCAGGCCGTGGCCGGCTGGCTGCAGCCGGCGCCCGGCCAGAAGATCGAGGACCACCTCTATGTGGTCGATCCGCTGGGCCACTGGATGATGCGTTTCCCCGCCAAGCTCGATGCCAAGCAGGCCAAGCGCGATCTGGACCGACTGTTGCGCGCCTCTTCGTCCTGGGACAAGGAAGGTCGCCACGCGAACTGACATGGACGCCCAACCCCTGTACGACCTCGCGCCGGTGGCGCGCCTGATGCTCCTGGGCGTGGTGATCGCGCTCGGGCCGCTGGCCTGGGTGTGGCTGCGCAACCGCCACGCGCCGCCCGCGCACCGCTTGCGGGTGCTCACGCTCATCACGCTGTTTCTCACCTTCGATCTGGTGCTGTTCGGTGCCTTCACGCGCCTCACCGACTCCGGCCTGGGTTGTCCCGACTGGCCGGGCTGCTACGGCAGCGTGAGCCCGGTGGGCGCGAGCACCTCGATCGCGGCAGCGCAGGAAGCCATGCCGCACGGCCCGGTCACCTTCTCCAAGGCCTGGATCGAGATGATCCACCGCTACCTCGCCACCGCCGTGGGCGTGCTGATCCTGGTGCTGTCCATGGTCAGCTGGGTCGAGCGCCGGCGCCTGAGCGTGTCCTACGTGTGGCCGCTGGTCACGCTGGTGTGGGTCTGCCTGCAGGGCGCGTTCGGCGCGCTGACCGTGACCATGAAGCTGTTCCCCGCCATCGTCACGCTGCACCTGCTCGGCGGCCTGGGCCTGCTCGCGCTGTTGCGCGCGCAGTCGGTGGGCTACGCGCTGGCCGAGCCGGGCCACGCCGGGCCCGTGCCGCTGCCGGGCCGCCTGCGCTGGGCGTTGGGCGCGGTGTTCGTGCTGCTGTGGCTGCAGATCGCGCTCGGTGGCTGGGTCAGCACCAACTACGCCGTGCTGGTGTGCGGCGAGTTCCCCACCTGCCAGGGCAGCTGGTGGCCGGCGATGAACTTCCGCGAGGGCTTCACGCTCTGGCGCGAGCTGGGCCAGAACCACACCGGCGAACTCATCACCTTCCCCGCGCTGACCGCCATCCACTACGTGCACCGCCTCATGGCCTACCTGGTGCTGGCCGCCATGCTCTGGCTGGGCTGGCGCCTGTGGTCGGTGGACGGCATGCGCCCCTCCGCGCGCGCGCTGCTCCTGCTGGCCGCCTGGCAGTTCGCCAGTGGCCTGACCAACGTGGTGCTCGACTGGCCGCTGCTGGCCGCCGTGGGCCACACGGGCGGCGCGGCCGCGCTGGTCGTCGTGCTCACCGGCGCGCTTTGCGGCACGCGCCGCGCCAGCCAGCGCGATGCCGCTTCGTCCTCCACTTCCCTGCACCTGTCCACACCGATCCGATGAGCACCGCGCCCACCCCTCCTGTTGCCGCCGCGCTGCCCTCGGTCTGGCGCCAGTACCACGCGCTGACCAAGCCGCGCGTGATCCAGCTCATCGTGTTCTGCGCGCTCATCGGCATGGTGCTGGCTGTGCCCGGCGCTCCCACCTGGGCACAGGTGCAGCTTGCGGCCATTGCCTGCTTCGGTATCTGGCTCGTCGCTGGCGCAGCCGCGGCCTTCAACTGCGTGGTCGAACAGCAGATCGACGCCAAGATGAAGCGCACCGCCTGGCGGCCCACCGCCAAGGGCCAGCTCACCAATGGCAAGACGCTCACGTTCTCAGCCGTGCTCTGCGCCGCCGGGTCGACCGTGCTGTACCTCTGGGTCAACCCGCTCACCATGTGGCTCACCTTCGCCACCTTCGTGGGTTACGCGGTGGTCTACACCGTGATCCTCAAGCCGCTCACGCCGCAGAACATCGTGATCGGCGGCGCCTCGGGCGCCATGCCGCCGGTGCTGGGCTGGGCTGCGATGACGGGCGTGGTGTCGCCCGAAGCGCTGATCCTCTTTCTCATCATCTTCCTCTGGACGCCGCCGCACTTCTGGGCGCTGGCCCTGTACCGGGTGGAGGACTACCGCAAGTCCGGCCTGCCCATGCTGCCGGTCACGCACGGCTCCGAGTTCACGCGCCTGCAGATCCTGCTCTATACCTTCGTGCTGTTCGCCGCCTGCCTGATGCCCTTCGTGATGCGCATGAGCGGCTGGTTCTATCTCGTGGTCGCGGTGGCGCTGAGCATCGGTTTCTGCGCCTATGCCTTCGCGCTCTGGCGCAACTACTCCGATGCGCTCGCGCGCAAGACCTTCCGTTTCTCCCTGATTCATCTCGCAGCGCTGTTCGCCGCGCTGTTGATCGATCACTATGTCTGAGTCCCGAGCCATGAACCGTCGACAACTCCTAGCCCTGAGCCTGGGCACCGCGGCCTTGACCGCCTGCACCGACAAGGCCGACGCTCCGGCTTCATTCACCGGCATCGACATCACCGGTGCCGACTACGCCACCGGCTTCTCGCTCACCGACCACAACGGCCAGCCGCGCACCCTGGCCGATTTCAAGGGCAAGGCGGTCGTGATCTTCTTCGGATTCACCCAGTGCCCCGACGTCTGCCCCACCTCCATGACCGAGCTGGCCGAGGCCAAGCGCCTGCTCGGTGCCGATGGCGATCGCCTGCAGGGCCTGTTCGTCAGCGTGGACCCGGAGCGCGACACGCCCGAGGTGATGAAGCAGTACGTGGCCAGCTTCGACCCGAGCTTCCTCGCCCTCTACGCGGCCCCCGGCGAACTGCCCGCGCTGGCCAAGAGCTACAAGATCTACTACAAGAAGGTCGAAGGCCCCACGCCCACGAGCTACACCATGGACCACTCGGCCGGCAGCTACGTGTACGACCCGCAGGGCCGCATCCGCCTGTACAACCGCTACGGCAGCGGCGCGGTCGCGCTGGCGGGCGACCTGAAGAAGTTGCTCGCGGGCGCCTAAGATCGGCCTAAGCCAAGCCCCGCACCATGGATGCGGGGCGCCCCGCCGGGGTGTTCGACAACCCACGGACCTGGAGAGTGCATTGCCATGAGGCTGTTGCTGGTCGAAGACGACACCATGATTGGCGAAGCGGTGCTGGACCTGCTGCGGGCGGAGCACTACGCGGTCGACTGGGTGCGCGACGGCGAAATGGCCGCCACGGCGGCGCAGGCCGAGAGTTACGACCTCATCCTGCTTGACCTCGGCCTGCCGCGGCGCGACGGCCTGGAGGTGCTGCGCGAACTGCGGGCCCGCAAGAACCGCGTGCCGGTGCTCATCGCCACCGCGCGCGATTCGGTGCAGCAACGCGTGCAGGGCCTGGACGCCGGTGCCGACGACTACATCCTCAAGCCCTACGACCTCGACGAGCTGCTCGCGCGCATCCGCGCGCTGCTGCGCCGCGCCTCGGGGCGGGCCGAGCCGGTCTATGAGCACCTGGGCGTGAGCATCAACACCGCCACGCGCGAGGTGACGGCGCAGGGCGAGCCGGTGGTGCTCTCGGCGCGCGAATGGGCCGTGCTCGAACCGCTGATCGCGCGGCCGGGCCGGGTGCTCTCGCGCGCGCAACTCGAAGAAAAGCTCTACGGCTGGA
The DNA here is from genome assembly GCA_018993155.1 of Hydrogenophaga sp. Classification (GTDB taxonomy): domain Bacteria; phylum Pseudomonadota; class Gammaproteobacteria; order Burkholderiales; family Burkholderiaceae_C; genus Hydrogenophaga. The sequence goes on along the minus strand of JAGKSX010000136.1, from coordinate 20,207 downwards.
AGGACGATGTGAGCAGCAACGCGGTGGAGGTCTACATCCACGGGGTGCGCAAGAAGCTCGGTGCCGGCCTGATCCAGAACGTGCGCGGCGTGGGCTACATGGTGCCCAAGGCATGAGCGCTGCGCCGGGCCGCTCCCAAGCAAGCTCGCACCGCAGCCCGAAGGGCGGAGGTACTCCATGAACCTTCCGCGCCTGGCCACACATTCGCTGCGTGCGCGCCTGATCGGCCTGCTGCTGCTGGCCATCGTGCTTGCGGCGGGCCTGCAGGTGGCGGTGGTCTACCGCCAGGCGCGCGCTGAGGCCGACGGCATCTTCGACTACCACATGGAGCAGATGGCGCAGGCCTTGCGCGCCGGTGTGATGCCCCCGGGTCTGCCCGCGCCGCCGGGCGACGAGCCACCGTTGCCGGCAGAGGCATTCGACTTTTTCGTGCAGGTCTGGACGCAGGAAGGCCTGCGTGTGTTCCAGTCCGGCACGGGCGCGGCCCTGCCGCAGCGCGCGGTGCTGGGCTTCTCCAACATCGAGGTCGATGGCAAGCCTTACCGCGTGTACTCCATGCAGTCGCGCACGCAGGTGGTCCAGGTGGCGCAGGACCTGCGGCCGCGCCAGACCATGGCGCGCGCGCTGGCCTGGCGCACCGTGCTGCCCATCGCCTGGATGGCGCCGCTGCTGATGCTGGTGGCCTGGGCGGTGGTGAGCGCCTCGCTCGCGCCCGTGGCGCGGGTGCGGCGCCAGGTGGCCGCGCGCGAGGCCGATGAGCTGGCCGAGGTGAGCGAAGCCGGCCTGCCCGACGAGATCCGCCCGCTGGTGCACGAGCTCAACCTGCTGTTTGGCCGCGTGCGCCAGGCCTTCGACGCGCAGAAGAATTTCGTCGCCGAGGCCGCGCACGAGTTGCGCTCGCCGCTGGCCGCGCTGCGCCTGCAGGTGCAGGGCCTGCAGCGCGCGCCCGACGACACCACGCGCCAACTGGCGACGGAGCGCCTGCTGGCCGGCATCGACCGCGCCACGCGGCTGGTGGAGCAGCTGCTGGTGCTCGCGCGCCAGCAGGCCCAGCCCTCCAGCGGTGAGCCGGCGCAGCCCGTGTCGCTGGCCGAACTCGCGGCCCAGGTGGTGGCCGACGCGGCGCCGCTGGCGGCCACGCGCCGCATCGACCTGGGCCTGAGCGAGGCCGACAGAGGGCAGGTGAGCGGCCACGCCGAGCCCCTGCGCATCCTGCTGGGCAACCTGGTGGACAACGCGCTGAAGTACACGCCCGAAGGCGGCACGGTGGACGTGGCGGTGCGGCGCGACCAAGGCCAGCTGGTGCTGATGGTGGAAGACAGCGGCCCTGGCATCCCCGAGGCCGACCGCGCGCGCGTGCTCGACCGCTTCTACCGCGTGCCGGGCTCGGCCGCCACCGGCAGTGGGCTGGGGCTGGCGATCGCGAACGCCATCGCGCAACTGCACGGCACCGCGCTGGCGTTGGACCGCTCGCCCCGCCTCGGTGGCCTGCGCATCGCGGTGCGGCTGCCTTTAAGAACCGTCTAACTCTGAGGGCCCATATTCAAGGACATGTTCAACCTGTCCTTGCTGAAGGAGCTCTCATGAAAACCTTGTCTCTCACCGCGACGCGCCTGGTGCTGTCCCTGGCGGCCGCGGGCATCGTCGGCGGCGCCAGCGTGGGCCTGGTCTCCGGTACCCATGCCACGGCAGCCACGCCGGTCGCCACCCAGTCCGCGCCCATGGTGACAGCCGCTGCAGTGCCCGACTTCTCGCAGATCGCGCAGCGCCATGGCGCGGCCGTGGTCAACATCAGCGTGATCGGCAAGGCCGGGCCCGAAGACGGCCAGCAGGCGCAGAACCGCCTGCCGCCCGGCATCGACCCCAACGACCCGTTCTTCGAATTCTTCAAGCGCTTCCAGGGCCCGGGCCAGGGCGGCGCGCCCGAAGCGCCCTCGCGCGGCCAGGGCTCGGGCTTCATCATCAGCGCCGACGGCCTGGTGCTGACCAACGCCCACGTGGTGCGCAACGCGCAGCGCGTCACCGTCAAGCTCACCGACCGCCGCGAGTTCGTGGCCAAGGTGCTGGGCTCGGACCCCAAGACCGACGTGGCCGTGCTGCGCATTGACGCCAAGGACCTGCCCGTGGTGCCGCTGGGCAGCACCAAGGACCTGAAGGTGGGCGAGTGGGTGCTGGCCATCGGCGCGCCGTTCGGCTTCGAGAACAGCGTGACCGCCGGCGTGGTCAGCGCCAAGGGCCGTTCGCTGCCCGACGACAGCTTCGTGCCCTTCATCCAGACCGATGTGGCCGTGAACCCGGGCAACTCCGGTGGCCCGCTGTTCAATGCGCGCGGCGAGGTGGTGGGCATCAACTCGCAGATCTACAGCCACACCGGCGGTTACCAGGGCCTGTCGTTCGCGATCCCCATGGAGACCGCGCTCAAGGTCAAGGACCAGATCGTGGCGCACGGCAAGGCCAGCCACGCGCGCCTGGGCGTCTCGGTGCAGGAGGTGAACCAGACCCTGGCCGAGTCCTTCCAGCTCGACAAGCCCGAGGGCGCGCTGGTCTCCAGCGTGGAGCCGGGCAGCCCGGCCGCCAAGGCCGGCCTGCAAGTGGGCGACGTGATCCGCCAGATGGAAGGCCAGCCCATCGTGAGCTCGGGCGACCTGCCGGCCCTGATCGGCCAGGCGCTGCCCGGCGAAAAGGTGAAGCTGGACGTGTGGCGCCAGGGCAAGGCGGTGAGCTTGACGGCGCAACTCGGCGATGCCGCCGCCAAGGCGGTGAAGACCGCCGGCGATGAGAAGGCGGCCGACCAGGGCCGCCTGGGCCTGGCCCTGCGCCCGCTGGCACCGCAGGAGAAGCGCGAGGCGGGGGTGGACGGCGGCCTGGTGGTCGAGGACGCCAAGGGGCCGGCAGCGCTGGCCGGTGTGCAGCCCGGCGACGTGCTGCTCGCGGTCAATGGCGCCAAGGTGCAGAGTGTGGAGCAGGTGCGTGCCCTGCTGGGCAAATCCACCAAGTCGCTGGCACTGCTGATCCAGCGCGACGGCAGCCAGATCTTCGTGCCCGTGCCGCTGGGCTGAGTGTTTCATCTTTGATAGCAACGGCACCTTCGGGTGCCGTTTTTCATGGGGATGTGGCACCCGCAGGACAGGGGCCAAAAGGGGAAAACGTCTATGATCCCTGGCTCTTTCGCCGTGGCCGCCGGCCCGCCGGCCCGCCGTTTCCACATCCCATGTCCGCACCTACCGAACCCTCACGCGACGCGCGCGCCGATGCCGCCACGCCCGACAACCCGGACGATGAAAACACCCGGGTGCCGCTGCGCATCGAGGACTGGCTGACCGTTCTCTCGATGGCGCTGCTGGCCCTGATCACCTTCGGCAATGTGATCGCGCGCTACTTCACCGACCAGTCCTTCGCCTGGACCGAAGAGTTCTCGATCTTCCTGATGATCGTGCTCACGCTCGTGGCGAGTTCGGCCGCCGTGGCGCGGCATCGCCACATTCGCATCGAGTTCTTCGCCGACGCCGGCTCTGCGCGCCGCCGCCATCTTCTCGCCCTGTGGGGCGCGATGGCCATGGTGCTGCTGTTCCTGCTGATGGCGGGCCTGAGCGTGCGCATGGTCTGGGACCACTACATCTACGAGGAAGTCTCGCCGGGCCTGGGTCTGCCGCAGTGGTGGTACTCGATGTGGCTGCCCATCCTCTCGCTGGCGATCGCACTGCGCGCGCTGGGCCGCTTCAACCGCCTGCGCCGCGCCGGAGAGCAGCCATGATCGCCGCGCTGCTCTTCCTGCTCTTCCTCGGCGCCATGTTCGCCGGCGTGCCCATCGCCGCCGCGCTGGGTCTGGCCGGCGCGGCCGCCATCGCCATGGCCGACGTCAACACCCAGTGGTTCGGCCTGCTGGCGGTGCCGCAGAACTTCTACGCCGGCCTGGGCAAGTACCCGCTGCTGGCCATTCCCATGTTCGTGCTGGTCGGCTCCATCTTCGACCGTTCCGGCGTGGCGTTGCGGCTGGTGAACTTCGCGGTGGCCATCGTCGGGCGCGGCCCGGGCATGCTGCCGCTGGTGGCCATCGTCGTGGCCATGTTCCTCGGCGGCATCTCGGGCTCGGGCCCGGCCAACGCAGCGGCGGTGGGCGGTGTGATGATCGCGGCCATGGCGCGCGCGGGCTACCCGGGCTCGTTCTCGGCCAGCGTGGTTGGCGCGGCCGCGGCGACCGACATCCTGATCCCGCCTTCGGTGGCCTTCATCATCTACTCGGTGCTGGTGCCCGGTGCCTCGGTGCCCGCGCTGTTCGCTGCCGGCATGGTGCCCGGCGTGCTGGCCGGCATCGCGCTGATCGTGCCGGCCGTGTGGCTGGCCCGCAAGCACAAGATGGGTGCACTCGAAGCCGCGATGCCGCGCCCGCCGTTCTGGAAGAGTCTGCGCGAGGCCCTGTGGGGCCTGGCCGCGCCGGTGCTGATCCTGGGCGGCATGCGCGCGGGCTGGTTCACGCCGACCGAAGCGGCCGTGGTCGCGGTGTTCTACGGCCTGTTCGTGGGCATGGTGATCCACCGCACGATCACCGTGCGCGACCTGTTCCCCATCCTGCGCGAAGCGGGGGAGCTCTCCGGCATCATCCTGCTGGTGGTCTCGCTGGCGGGCATCTTCGCGTTCTCGCTGTCCACCCTGGGCGTGATCGACCCGGTGGCCAACGCCATCGTGAACTCGGGCCTGGGCGAGTACGGTGTGCTCTCGCTGCTGATCCTGTTGCTCATCACCGTGGGCATGTTCCTCGACGGCATCTCGATCTTCCTGATCTTCGTGCCGCTGCTCATGCCCATCATGGAGCACTACCAGTGGGACCCGGTGTGGTTCGGCGTGATCCTTACGCTCAAGGTCGCGCTGGGCCAGTTCACGCCGCCGCTGGCGGTGAACCTCATGGTCTCGTGCCGCATCGCCGGCGTGCGCATGGAGTCCACCATCCGCTGGGTCGGGCCCATGCTGCTGGCCATGTTCCTCGTCATGGTGCTGGTGATCGCCTTCCCGCAGCTCGCGCTGTGGTTGCCCGCCCGACTGGGTTATTGATTTTCGATTCAACCAAGGAGACAAACCTCATGAAACTGCGCACCTTCCTGACCACCGCCCTGGCCGCCGCCGCGCTGGCCGTGACCACCAACGGCTTTGCCCAGAGCACCAGCGCCTACAAGGCCGAGTACCGCATGTCGCTGGTGCTGGGCACGGCCTTCCCCTGGGGCAAGAGCGGTGAGATCTGGGCCAACCTCGTGCGCGAGCGCACGCAGGGCCGCATCAACATCAAGCTCTACCCCGGCGTGTCGCTGCTGCAGGGCGACCAGACGCGCGAGTTCAGCGGCCTGCGCCAGGGCGTGATCGACCTCGCCGTGGGTTCGACCATCAACTGGTCGCCCCAGGTGCGCCAGCTCAACCTGTTCTCCATGCCCTTCCTGATGCCCGACTTCGCGGCCATCGACGCACTGACCACCGGTGAAGTGGGCACGCAGCTGTTCAAGGACATCGAAAAGGCCGGTGCCGTGCCGCTGGCCTGGGGCGAGAACGGCTACCGCGAGATCTCCAACTCCAAGCACGCCATCAAGACCCCGGCCGACCTCAAGGGCCTGAAGATCCGCGTGGTGGGTTCGCCGCTGTTCCTGGACACCTTCACTGCGCTGGGCGCCAACCCCACGCAGATGAGCTGGGCCGATGCCCAGCCGGCCATGGCCAGCCGCGCCGTGGACGGCCAGGAGAACCCGCTCTCGGTGTTCCTCGCCGCCAAGCTGCCCACCGTGGAACAGAAGCACCTGACGCTGTGGGGCTACGTGGCCGACCCGCTGATCTTCGTGGTGAACAAGGACATCTGGGCCAGCTGGACCGAGGCCGACCGCGCCATCGTCAAGCAGGCCGCGATCGATGCCGGCAAGGAAGGCAAGGCCCTGGCGCGCAAGGGCCTGGTCGAGCCGGGCAAGCCGCTGATCAAGCAGCTCAGCGACATGGGCGTGACCGTGACCGAGCTGACGCCGGAACAGCGCGCCGAGTTCGTCAAGGTGACGCGCCCGGTCTACGACAAGTGGAAGAACCAGATCGGTGCCGATCTGGTGACCAAGGCCGAGAAGGCCGTGGCTGCAAGAAAGTAAACACCCCCGCCGCGCTTCGCGCGACCCCCTCGAGGGGGCGATACCAGCGGCCCGGCAGAGCCGGTTCCGCGGTATCTCTGGAAAAGCCACCTCGCTCGTGCGAAGGTGGCTTTTTCTTAGTCCACTTGAGCGCCGCTGAGTTTGACCATGCGCTCGTACTTCGTGCGCTCGCGCTTCATGAAGTCGTCGAACTGCTCGGGCGTGCTGGGCGCGGGCTCGGCCAGCAGCTGGGCAAAGCGGGTCTTCACCTCGGCCGAATTCAGCGCGGCGTTGAACGCGGTGTTGAGCTTGCGCACCGTGTCGGCCGGCGTGCCGGCCGGGGCGATCAGGCCCCACCAGGTGTCGATCTCGAAGCCGGGCAGGGTGGCGGCCACGGTCGGTACATCGGGCATCACGCTGCTGCGCTGCGCGGTGGTCACGGCCAGGGCCTTGAGCTTGCCGGAGCGGATGTTGGCCGCGGCCGTGGCGAGGTTGTCGATGTTGAAGTCGACCTGGCCCGACAGCAGGCCCAGCTGCGCCGGGTTGCCGCCGTTGTAGGGAATGTGGACGGCGAAGAAGCCGGCCTGGTTCTTCAGCAGCTCGCCCGCGAGGTGGCCGGCGCTGCCGTTGCCGCCCGAGCCGTAGTTGAGCTTGCCGGGGTTGGCCTTGCCGTAGGCGATGAGGTCGGCCACGGTGCGGATGTTCAGGCGCGTGGCAGTCTCGGCGTTCATCACCAGCACGTTGGGCACGCGCAGCATCTGCGTGATGGCGGCAAAGTCCTTGGCGGGGTCGTAGGGCAGCTGCTTGAACAGCCAGGGGTTGATGCCGTGCGAGGCCGTGGTGGCAATGCCCAGCGTGAGGCCGTCGGCTGGTGCCTTGGCCACCGCGCTCACGCCGATGTTGCCGCCGGCACCGGGCCGGTTCTCCACGATCACCGTGCCCAGCGAGCCCTTCACCGCCTCGGCCAGGATGCGCGCCGTCACGTCGATCGGGCCGCCCGCCGCGAAGGGCACCACGATGCGCGTGGTGTTGGCGGCCTGCGCCGAGGCGAACCCCGGCAGGGCGAGGCTGGCCGAGGCCAGGGCGGAGCGGGTGATCAGTTGGCGGCGGTTCAGCATGGTTGTCTCCTTGTGAGTGAAAGGGTACGCAGTCAGAAGCGCCGCGGAACCGGCTCTGCCGGGCCGCTGGCGCTGCCCCCTGGAGGGGGGATGCGGCTACACGCAGTGAGCAAGCGACGGGGGTGGGTCACAGTTTGTCGGCGGCGCTGGTGAACGAATCGGCGAAGAAGGCCTCGTCGGGCAAACCTGCCTTGGCGACGTAGTCGCGGTGGGCCGATTCGACCACGATGGGCGCGCCACAGGCGTACACCTCGTGGCCCGAGAGGTCGGGGAAGTCCTGCAGCACGGCCTGGTGGACGAAGCCGGTGCGGCCGGTCCAGGCGTCTTCCGGCAGGGCGTCGGACACCACCGGCACGTAGCGCAGGTTCGGCATCTCGGCCAGGCGGGCCTCGATCCAGGCGCTCTGGTACAGGTCGGCCGGGCGGCGGCCGCCCCAGTACAGCGTGGCGGGCCGCGTGATGCCCTTGAACTGCATGTGCTCGATCACCGACTTGATCGGCGCGAAGCCGGTGCCCGAGGCGAGGAACACGATGGGCTTGTCGCTGTCCTCGCGCAGGAAGAAGCTGCCATAAGGCCCTTCGATGCGCAGGATGTCCTTTTCCTTCATGGCGCCGAACACGTGGTCGGTGAACTTGCCGCCCGGCATGTGGCGCAGGTGCAGTTCCAGTGCGGGCGCCGTGGCCTGCGTGTGCGGCGCGTTGGCCATGGAGTAGCTGCGGCGGTCGCCGTCGCGCAGCAGGAACTCGACGTACTGGCCCGCGTGGTACTGGAAGGCGTCGCTCGCCGGCAACTGCAGGCGAAGCACGATCACGTCGTGCGAGGCGCGCTCCAGCGTGCTCACGCGCACCGGCATCTTCTTGATCGGAAAGGCGCCGGCCTCGGTGACCTGGCGCGATTCGAGGACCACGTCGCTGTGGGCCACGCCGCAGCAGGTGAGCACGTAGCCGGCGGCTTCCTCGTCGGCGCTCAGCGCCTTGGGCTGGTGGTGGCCGTGTGTCACGCTGCCCGAGATCAGCTTGCACTTGCAGGAGCCGCAGGCGCCGTCCTTGCAGCCGTAGGGCAGGCCGATGCCCTGGCGGATGCCGGCGGCGAGCATGGACTCGTCGGGCTCGGCGGTGAAGGTGCGCCCACTGGGCTCGACGGTGATGTTGAATGTCATACTGGCACGTGTTGAAACGGGAAAGGCCGACGGGGGCGCCCCCCCGTGTGGCAACCCGCCATTGTCTCAAATCCGGATTTCGCATGAGCCTTCTCGGCGCTTTGCCCGCACGCTTCCGGCGTGAACGGGTTCTCATCGTGGGTTGTGGCGACGTGGGCCAGCGCGCCGCGCGCGTGCTGGGCGGCGGTGCCCGCGCGCGCCTGCTGGCCCTTACCTCCAGCGCCGCGCGCGGCCCGGCACTGCGGGCCCAGGGCATCACTCCGCTGCAGGGCAACCTGGACGACCCGCGCAGCCTGCGCCGCCTGGCCGGTCTGGCCACGCGCGTGCTGCACCTGGCGCCACCGCCCTCGGAAGAGCTGGCCGACTGGCGGCTGGACCCGCGCACGCGCGCGCTGTCCCTGGTCTTGGTGCAGCGTTCGCTGCCCGCCTCGGTGGTCTACGGGTCGACCACCGGCGTCTACGGCGACGGCCAGGGCCGATGGATGGACGAAGCCGCACCCGCGAACCCGAAGACGCCGCGCGCCTGGCGACGGGTGGACGCCGAGGCCGCCGTGCACTGGCTGGGCCGCGCCACCGGCGTGCGCACCACGGTGCTGCGCATTCCCGGCATCTACGCGCCTGACCGGGCCGGTGGCACGCCGCGCGAACGCCTGCTGCGCGGCACGCCGGTGTTGCGCGCCGAGGACGACGTGTACACCAACCACATCCACGCCGACGACCTGGCGCGCGCCTGCGTGCTCGCGCTCTGGCGCGGTCGGCCACAGCGCAACGTGAACGTGGTGGACGACACCGAACTCAAGATGGGCGACTACTTCGACCTCGCGGCCGATCTGTACGGCCTGCCCCGGCCGCCGCGCGTGGCGCGCGAGGGCGCGGGCGACCAGTTGCCGCTGGTGCTGCTGAGTTTCATGAGCGAGTCGCGTCGGCTGCGCAACCAGCGCCTCAAGGGCGAGTTGGGCCTGCGCCTGCGCTACCCCACGGTGGCGCAGGGCCTGGCCTGAGCGGCGGGCAACAAAAAAGCCGTGCGGCTTGCCTGCACGGCTTGGAATTGTGTCGTGGTGCCCGGGGTCGGAATCGAACCGACACTCCTTTCGGAACCGGATTTTGAGTCCGGCGCGTCTACCAATTTCACCACCCGGGCTGCCAGAAGGGAGACTTGAAATTATGGCACAGTGGTGGGATGAACTACCCGACGATTGAAGACGCCATCGGCAACACGCCGCTGGTGGCGCTGCAGCGCATTGGCGCGGCGGCCAACCAGGCGCGAGGCAATGTGATCCTGGGCAAGCTGGAGGGCAACAACCCCGCCGGTTCCGTGAAAGACCGGCCCGCCGTCTCGATGATCAAGCGCGCCGAGGAACGGGGCGACATCAAGCCCGGCGACACCCTGATCGAAGCCACGTCGGGCAATACCGGCATCGCCCTGGCCATGGCGGCAGCCATCAAGGGCTACCGCATGGTGCTGATCATGCCGGAGGACCTGTCCATCGAGCGCGCCCAGACCATGAAGGCCTTCGGCGCCGAGCTGATCCTCACCTCCAAGAGCGGCGGCATGGAGTCCGCGCGCGACCTGGCCGAGAAGATGCAGGCCGACGGCAAAGGCCGCGTGCTCGACCAGTTCGCCAACGCCGACAACCCACGCATCCACTACGAAACCACCGGCCCGGAGATCTGGGCCCAGACCGACGGGCGCATCACCCATTTCGTGAGCGCCATGGGCACCACCGGCACCATCACCGGCGTGTCGCGTTTCCTGAAGGAAAAGAACCCGGCCGTGCGCATCATCGGCGCCCAGCCCAGCGAGGGCTCGCGCATCCCTGGCATCCGCAAGTGGCCCACCGAGTACCTGCCCAAGATCTACGACCCGAGCACGGTGGACGAGCTGGTCTACGTGGGCCAGGGCGACGCCGAGGCCATGTGCCGCCAGCTGGCGCGCGAAGAAGGCATCTTCGGCGGCATCTCGGCGGCGGGCGCCTGCTGGGTGGCGCAGCAGATCGCCAGCCAGGTCGAGAACGCCACCATCGTCTTCGTGGTCTGCGACCGGGGCGACCGCTATCTCTCCACTGGCGTTTTCCCGGCCTGAGCGCCGGCGGCCGACCATGAGCACCGAATTCCGGTTCTGCCCTGTGTGCGCCACGCCGCTGGCACTGATCGGCATGGAAGAAGATGGCGGCTTCACCCAGCGTCTGCGTTGCCCGGCCTGCGGCTTCACCCACTGGAACAACCCGACGCCGGTGCTCGCGGCCATCGTGGAGATGGACGGCCACATCCTGCTGGCGCGCAACGCGGCCTGGCCGGGCAAGATGTTCGGCCTCATCACCGGCTTCATGGAGGCCGGCGAGACGCCCGAAGAGGGCATCCGGCGCGAGATCGCCGAGGAAACCTCGCTGGAGGTGGATGCGCTGGAGCTGGTGGGCGTGCACGATTTCCAGCGCATGAACCAGGTCATCATCACCTACCACGCGCGCGCGCACGGCGAGGTGCGGCTCTCTCCCGAGCTGGTGGACTACAAGCTGATGCGGCCCGAACAGGTGCGCTGCTGGCGGGCCGGCACCGGGCTGGCCCTGGCGCAATGGCTGCGCCAGCACGGGCACGAGCCCGTCTTCATGGAAGATTTGTCACAGAAACCCGCCGCGGGTCCGGCCGACGGCGCCGGATAGCGTGCTTAGGGCTCCGCGCGGGGGCTGCCGCGCGCTGTGGGCCGCTTAGAATGTTGACAACCCAGGAATACCCCCCACCCCATGACTGCCGACAAAGAACTCGATGCCCGCGGCTTGAACTGCCCCTTGCCCATCCTCAAAGCGAAGAAGGCATTGGCCGACATGCTCAGCGGCCAGACGCTCAAGGTGATCTCCACCGACGCGGGTTCGGTGCGTGATTTCCAGGCCTTTGCCAAGCAGACGGGCAACCTGCTGGTGCAGCAGGAGACGGTGGGCGGCGACCACATCACCCTGCTCAAGCGCCGCTGAGCACAGGCAGGCGCGATCAGATTTCTTCATCTTCACACGCCCTGCCCAACACCATGGAAGTCCTGCTGCTTGATCCGCTTGTGCCCGAAGCGTTGGCCTGGTTGCAGGAACGCCATGAGGTGAGCTTCCGGCCCGAGCTGGCCGACGATCCCGCCGAGTTGCGCAAGAGCACCTACAAGACCCGCGCCATCGTGCTGCCGCCGCACGTGGTGGTCTCCAGCGAATTCCTGGATTTCGCGCCCAAGCTTGAGATCGTGGCGCGCATGCAGATCTCCAGCGACAACACCGATCTCAACGCCTGCGCGCGGCGCAATGTGCGCGTGCTGCAGGCACGCAGCGCCACGGTGCGCTCGAATGCCGAGTACCTGCTGTACGGCCTGCTGATGCTGTACCGCCGGGGCATGGTCAGTGCGTTGCTCGGGCGCAAGATCGCCCAGGTGCGCATGGGCCGCGAACTCTCGGGCAGCACAGTGGGCTTGCTGGGCCTGGCCCCCGTGGCGCACACGCTGGCGCCCATGCTGCGCAGTCTGGGCGTGCGCCTGCTGGGCTACGACCCGGCCGTGCACCACGCCGCCGACATCTGGGACAAGCTCAAGGTCGAACCGGTGTCGCTGCAGGAACTGCTGGCCCACTCGGACGCGATCTCGCTGCAGATGGTCTACGCCTCGCGTTTCCGGGGCTGGATCAACGAGCGCATGCTCAACCACTGCAAGCCCGGTCAGCTCTGGGTGGGCGTGAGCCGCAGTTCGCTGTTCGACGCCGAGGCCCTGGCCCTGGCGCTGTGCGACGGCCGCATCGACGCTTGTCTGCTCGATGGCGCCAACCCGCAGTTCGCGGCCGAAGGCACGCCGCTGCATGGCATTCCCAATCTGCACCTCACGCCGCGCCTAGGTTCTCACACCCGCGAGGCCAAGTTGCGCGCCAGCTGGTACGTGGCGCACCGCATGCACGAGACCCTGTCGCCGGAGTCTGCGCAGCACAACGAGAACCGGGTGAGCGATTTCTCGGCGCTCGACAACGTCGACTACCAGGACACGACGAGCGATCCGCAGGCGGTGTCACCGTCGCAGTGGAGTTCGATCGCGATGCATCGGGGGTAATTCCCCCCCCGCGCCGCACCTGCGGTGCGTCACCCCCCAGGGGGCAATGCCTGCGGTCTGGCGGAGCCAGTCCCGCGGCATTCTGGAAGGGTTCAGGCGCTCAGGCGGGCCAGTTGCTCGCGCACCTTGTCCAGCGTGGCTGAAAAGTCGGCCACCCGTTTCTTTTCCTGATCGATCACGGCCGGGGGTGCCTTGGCCACGAAGGCTTCGTTCGAGAGTTTGCCGTTGGCCTTGACGATCTCGCCTTCCAGGCGGGCCGCTTCCTTGCCCAGGCGGGCCTTCTCGGCGGCGACGTCGATCTCCATGAACAGGCACATGCGCGCCTCGCCCACCACGGCCACGGGCGCGGCCTGTGCGGCGGCGGCCCAGGCCGCCTCGTCCTCGAACACGCGCACTTCGTTGAGCTTGGCCAGCGCCTGCAGCACCGGGCCGGCGGCCTGCATGAAGGCGGTGTCGCCCAGCACGTAGAGCGGCAGGCGCGTGGCGGGTGACACGTTCATCTCACCGCGCAGCGTGCGGCAGGCGTCCACCAGGGCCTTGAGCTTGACCACGTGCGCGATGGCGGCCTCGTCGATCTTGGCCGGCTGGCTCTCGGGGTAGCGCGCGATGCTCACCGACGGGCCGGGCAGGCCGGCCACCGGCGCGACCTTCTGCCAGAGTTCCTCGGTGATGAAGGGGATGATGGGGTGCGCCAGCCGCAGGATGGCTTCGAGCGTGCGGATCAGCGTGCGCCGCGTGGCGCGCTGCTGCGAGGCGTCGCCGGTCTGGATCTGCACCTTGGCGATTTCGAGGTACCAGTCGCAGAACTCGTTCCAGACGAAGTCGTAGATCGCATTGGCCACGTTGTCGAGCCGGTATTCGGCGAAGCCCTTGGCCACCTCGGCCTCGACCTTCTGCAGCACCGAGCTGATCCAGCGGTCGGCCTGGCTGAAGCTCAGGTAGCCGTGGAAAGGGCCGGCAGGGATCGTCTGGCCGCTCGCACTGTCGGTGCGAGCGGGTGCACATTCGGCCTTGGTGTGTTCCTGCAGGCCGCAGTCGTGGCCTTCGCAGTTCATCAGCGTGAAGCGCGTGGCGTTCCAGAGCTTGTTGCAGAAGTTGCGGTAGCCCTCGCAGCGCTTGCTGTCGAAGTTGATGCTGCGGCCCAGCGAGGCCAGCGCCGCGAAGGTGAAGCGCAGCGCGTCCGCGCCGTAGGCGGGAATGCCTTCGGGGAATTCCTTCTCGGTCTGCTTGCGCACCTTGGGCGCGGTCTCGGGCTTGCGCAGGCCGGTGGTGCGTTTCTCGAGCAGGGGCGCGAGCGCGACGCCGTCGATCAGGTCCACCGGGTCGAGCACGTTGCCTTCGCTCTTGCTCATCTTCTGGCCCTGCGCGTCGCGCACCAGGCCGTGGATGTAGACGTGCCTGAACGGCACGCGGCCGGTGAAGTGCGTGGTCATCATGATCATCCGGGCGACCCAGAAGAAGATGATGTCGTAGCCCGTCACCAGCACGGTGCTGGGCAGGTAGAGGTTGTAGTCCTCGGTCGCGCCGTCCTTCTGGTTCGGCCAGCCCATGGTGCTGAAGGGCACCAGAGCCGAGGAGTACCAGGTGTCGAGCACGTCCGGGTCGCGCGTGAGCGTGCGGCCCGGGGCCTTGGCCTGTGCCTCGGCTTCGTTGCGCGCCACGATCACGTTGCCGGCCTCGTCGTACCAGGCCGGGATCTGGTGGCCCCACCAGAGCTGGCGGCTGATGCACCAGTCCTGGATGTTGTTCATCCACTGGTTGTAGGTGTTGACCCAGTTCTCCGGCACGAAGCTGACCTCGCCCGAGGCGACGGCGTCGATTGCTTTCTGCGCGATGCTCTTGCCGGTGGGATCGGATTCGCTCACCTTGGCCATGGCGACGAACCACTGGTCCGTCAGCATGGGCTCGATCACCTGGCCGGTGCGCGCGCAGCGCGGCACCATGAGCTTGTGTTTCTTGGTTTCCACCAGCAGGCCGGCGGCCTCCAGGTCGGCCACCACGGCCTTGCGGGCCACGAAGCGGTCCATGCCACGGTACTTCGCCGGGGCGTTCTCGTTGATGGCCGCGTCCAGCGTGAGCACGCCGATCAGGGGCAGGCCGTGGCGCTGGCCGACGGCGTAGTCGTTGTTGTCGTGTGCGGGCGTGACCTTGACCACGCCGGTGCCGAACTCGCGGTCCACGTAGGCGTCGGCGATCACCGGAATCTCGCGGTCGCACAGCGGCAGCTTCACCGTCTTGCCGATCAGGGCGGTGTAGCGCTCGTCTTCCGGGTGCACCATCACGGCCACGTCGCCCAGCATGGTCTCGGGGCGGGTGGTGGCCACGGTGAGAGAGCCGCTGCCGTCGGCGAGCGGGTAGGCGATGTGCCAGAGGAAACCGTCTTCCTCCTCGCTCTCCACCTCCAGGTCCGACACAGCGGTCTTGAGCACCGGGTCCCAGTTCACCAGGCGCTTGCCCCGGTAGATCAGGCCCTGCTCGTACAGGCGCACGAAGGTTTCGGTGACGACGGTGCTGAGCTTGTCGTCCATGGTGAAGTACTCGCGGCCCCAGTCCACGCTGTCGCCCATGCGGCGCATCTGCGTGGTGATGGTGTTGCCGCTCTGTTCCTTCCATTCCCAGACCTTGGCGACGAAGTTCTTGCGCGCCTCGGCCGGGGTCGGTCCCATGTCGTGCCGGCTGATGCCCTGGGCCTGAAGCTGGCGCTCCACCACGATCTGGGTGGCGATGCCGGCGTGGTCGGTGCCGGGCACCCAGACCGTGTTCGCGCCCGCCATGCGGTGGTAGCGCGTGAGGCTGTCCATGATGGTCTGGTTGAACGCGTGGCCCATGTGCAGGGTGCCGGTCACGTTGGGCGGCGGCAGCTGGATCGCGAACGAAGGCGCGCCGGCCTCTGGTACCCCGGTGCCCCGGAAGCCGGCGGCGCCGTAGCCGCGCTGTTCCCACTCGGGGCCCCAACGGGCTTCGAGCGGAGCGGGTTCGAACGATTTGGCCAGGGATTGCAGGCCAGGCTGGTTCAGGGTGTCGGTCATGGGCGCGCCAAAAATGGAAACGGCATCCCGCAGGATGCCGTCTGGGAGAGCAGGGGAAGACCCTGATTTTAGCTAGGCACGCGCTGGGCCGCTTCGATGCAGGCTTTCAGCACCTTCGCATCGCCGATCTGGTTGGCCAGCAGCAGGATCAGGCGCGCGTTGAGCAGCTCGGCGTCTTCGCGGCTGAGGCCGGCGTGGGCGTCCAGCAGCTGTTCGTAGAACGCGTCGGCGTCCTGGAAATGCAGGTCTTGTCTCATGGGGTTTTGTCTCCGCGCAGGCCGAGGGAACGCTCGATGGCCGTGACCAGCCGGGCGTTGATGGTTTCGCCGGTGGCGGCCAGGTAGCCGTCGGGACGCACGAGGGCCCAGGCGTGGCCGAACACATGGCAGGCACCCTGCAGGTGGCCCTTGGGGTCGCGCACGTGTTCCAGGGCCTGGGCGGCGCCGTCGGAGCCGAGCACCTGCACGCTGCGCACCGGCGCGTCCAGGCAGAGCCGGCGCAAGCGCTGCAGCGCGGCAGGCGCGAGGTCGCCGAACACCAGCACCAGCAGGTCGCCCTGGGCCCAGTTCAGCAGGTCGTTGACCTGTCCGGTGGAGCCGTCGGCCCACGTGAAAGACACGTTCTGAACCGACTGGCCGGCCGCGCTGCCGGGGGCGTAGGTGCAGGCGCCGGAACGGCTGTAGGGGTTGGCCACCGCCATGCGGCCGGTGTTGATGAGGCTGCGCGCGAACGGGTACTGCTTGGCCAGGCCGATGGCGGCCTGGCGGAACAGGCGCTCGCTGCCGTCGGCCGGGCGCAGGAAGCGCGCGGTGCGGTTGGTCACGCACACGTTCTGCTGCGCGGCCTCCAGGCGCTCGTCCTGGTAGCTCTGCAGCAGGGCCGGGTCGGCCTTGCCGCGCAGCACGGCGGCGAGTTTCCAGGCCAGGTTGTCGGCGTCGGCCACGCCGGTGTTGCCGCCGCGCGCGCCGAAGGGGCTGACCACCTTGGCCGAGTCGCCCATGAGGAAGACGCGCCCATGGCGCATCGCGTGCACGCACTCGCTGCGGTAGGCGTAGGGGCCGACCCAGACGATCTCCACGCCCACGTCGGGCCCGAACTGGCGCGCCAGGCGCTCGCGCACCACGTCTTCGCGGCTCACGTAGGCGGGGTCGGCGTTGGGGGCCATCTGGTAGTCGATGCGCCAGACGTCGTCGGCCATGAGGTGTTGCCAGACGGCGCGGTTCTCGTTGAACGGGGCTTCGATCCAGGTGTGGCGTTCGGCCGGTGGGTGGGTGGTGAAGCGCACGTCGGCGATGCACCAGCGGTCGTCGCCCCGGCGCGAGTCGAAGGGCACGTTGAGCCATTTGCGCAGCGGGCTGTTGGAGCCGGTGGCGTCGATGACGTGTTCGGCTTCGATGCGGTAGCTGCCGGCGGGGGTTTCGATGGTGAGGGTGGCGGCGTTGGCGTTTTGCTCGAAGGCGGTGAGGCGGTTCTGCCAGCGCAGTTCGACGGCGCCGAGTTCCTGCACGCGGTCGACGAGGAAGGCCTCGATGTAGAACTGCTGGATGTTGATGAAGGGCGGCTGGCTGGAGAGGTGGAAGTTGCCTTGTTGGCGCAGGTCGAAGTTGTAGACCTCGTCGTCGCCGGCGAAGGTGCGGCCGACGCTCCACTGGGTGCCTTTGGCGGCGATGCGCTCGAAGATGCCCAGGCGCTGGAAGATTTCGAGCGATTTCTGGGTGTAGCAGATGCCGCGCGAGGAGGCGCCCTTGACGCCAACGGTGTTGTCTTCGTCGATGAGGATCGCTTTCACGCCCAGGCGGGCGAGCGAGCAGGCGAGGGTGAGGCCGGTGATGCCGCCGCCCACGATGACGATGGGGTGGCGGACCCGGGTTTCGCTCGTCAGTTCGGGTGGGGGGACGAATTCGTACTCGGGGAGCACGTAGCCCGCACCGCTGGTGAATTCGTAGCTGTTGGTGTGGGCTGTCTCTCGGTAGGCGGTCAGTGACATGCATCGCTCCTTGTTCTGGTTGCCTTCATGCTTCCGTTTTCTGTTCGTTCGCAGACCTCGCGGGCCCGGCGACGCCCGGCACTCTGCTCCGCGGGTGTCCCCCGGCGGCTGGTGCCGCCTCCTCCTTTACCCCGCTGCGCAGAGCACCGGGCATCACCGGGCCAGAGTGACCGTTGAGTGCCCACAGTTGCTGGTGCGCACGGAGGTCGGCGAAGGGTGGGTGAGGGGCGCAGCGAAGTAAAGGAGGAGAACCGGCGAAGCCGGTTCGGGGGACATGAGCGGAGCCCCTCGCCCACCCTTCGCCGACCGGTCCCCGCCAATGCCAAAACCAAAACCCTCAGGCCTTGGCGCGCGCCACTACCTCCGGCCGGTCGTTCTGCTGCGGCTTGAGCGGCGCGGCGGATTTGCCCTCGGCGCGTTCCTTGCGCCACTGCTCCTTGCGCGCCGTCCACTCGGCCAGGCGCGCATGCGCGGTCTTGCTTTCCTTGAGCATCTCGAACTCGTCGGCCAACTGCGCCGTGAGTTCCAGACGGATGCCGTTCGGGTCGAAGAAGTAGATGCTCTTGAAGATGTGGTGGTCCGTCACCCCCAGCACCTCGATGCCACCAGCCTCCAGGCGCGCCTTGGTGTTCTCCAGCTCCTCCACCGTGTCCACGCGGAAACTGATGTGGTTCACCCACTTCGGCGTGTTCGGGCTCGGCAACGCGGCCTCGTCGTCGCCCAGGTCGAAGAAGGCGATGAACGAGCCGTCCTGCAGCCGGAAGAAGAAGTGCGTGTACGGGCAGTACTCGCCCGTGCTCGGCACATGGTCGCTCTGGATGATGTGGTACAGCGGCAGGCCCAGGATGTCCTCGTAGAAACGGCGCGTTTCCTCGGCGTCCTTCGCACGGTACGCATAGTGGTGCAACTGCTGGATCGGCGCGGGCGGGGGCAGGGTGGCGGTGGTCGGCATGTCGGTCTCCTGGATAGGCGAAAGCGGGGCCTGTGATTTACCATTATGCAACGCATTTCTCTTATCGTAATTTAATAGGCCTGCGGCGCACTCCAGTTTGATGCTTTCGGCCGGGGGTGTCGATCCTGTTGAACGCCGGTATCAACGTCCGTCCCCGGATAGGTCAGGGCAATTTCCCGCATAGCCCGGAACTATTGGACGCTGGTGGACCGGCGGGCGTATGTTGCGGAAGTCCTGTCAGGTTCGGCGCCTGCTGTCCGGGCCTCTTGGGCGTTTCTTCCACCCACGCAAGCAAGGAGATACCAAATGCCCGCATTGAAAGGCTCGAAAACCGAGCAGTGCCTCAAAGACGCCTTCGCCGGCGAATCCCAGGCCAATCGCCGCTACCTGTACTTCGCGAACAAGGCCGACGTGGAAGGCCAGAACGACGTGGCGGCCCTCTTCCGCTCGACCGCCGAAGGTGAAACCGGCCACGCGCACGGCCACCTGGAATTCCTGGAGCAATCGGGCGACCCGGCCACTGGCCTGCCGATCGGCTTTGCGCTGGCCACCTCCCTTTATCTCGTCGCCGCCGTCGCCATAATCGCCGGTCGTCGATTGGATGCCGAAGGCAGCGAGGCAGGCCCTGCCTTGAGCCTCGAGCCGGCAACCGACCCTTACGACTTCTGCCCTGGCCTGTTCCTGTCGCTCGATGCCAACGGCATCGTCCGCGCTGCTGGCGGTCGCGACCGCCCGATGTTCCTCTCCTTCCTGCGCGAACCGCTGTCGCGGCCCTTCGTTGAGCAGGTGCATGTGTCCGACCGGCTGGCCTTCGTTCAGGCGCTGGATGAACTGCGCCTTGGCGCCGATGTGGTCGTCACCGACCTGCGCCTCGATCGTCCGGTGATCGGCCTCGACCAGGCCCAGTTCCTCAACGTCCGCCTCGACATGACGGCGGTGCGGGCCGAAGACGGCGCGCTTGCCTCCATCCGTGCCCAGATGCTCGACATTGCCGGTGAAATGGAGATGCGCGCTGCCGTCGCCCGCACGGAAGAAGAGGGGAGTGCCCGCCCACGAGATCAAGAGCCGCTTCCTGGCTGCCGTCAGCCACGAGATGCGCACGCCGCTGAACGGCGTCATCGGCATGCTGGGCCTGCTGCAGCGCACCCGCCTCGACGGCGCCCAGCGCGCCTATCTCGACAGCGCCCGCACCTCGGCCGAACACCTGCTGGGCCTGGTCAACGACCTGCTCGACTATGCCCGGCTGGAAGCCGGCAAGCTGGAGTTCGACGCCGTTCCCGTCTGCCTCGAGTCGCTGGTCCGCGGCGTGGCCGAACTGCTCAGCCCGAAGGCGCACGACAAGGGGCTGGAGATCGCCTGGTCGGTGGCCGCCGACGCGCCCGACGTGCTGGCCGACGAGGGCCGCCTGCGCCAGGTGCTGTTCAACCTCGCCGGCAACGCCGTGAAGTTCACCGGATCCGGCGGGGTCCGGATCAGCGTCGAGCGCGTCAACGGCGCCGCCCGGCGCCCGAAGCTGGCCTTCATCGTGGACGACACCGGGCCCGGCGTGCCCCCGGAGGCGCGCGAGCGGATCTTCGAGGAGTTCGGACACGTCGACGCCTCCGACGCCGGCCGCTTCGGCGGGGCGGGACTCTGCCCGGACGTGGAGACTACGCTGGGCCTGGCCCTGGGCGGGCAAGGGGCCGCAGGCTCACCGCCCCCACGGCCCTACGACCCGCTGCCCATCCACAGCCGCCTCACCCACCCGCCCGGGCCAGGGCCGGGGGCCTTCTCCGCCCAGCCGACCGTGCCGGGCACCTAC
>JAGKSX010000135.1 GCA_018993155.1 Hydrogenophaga sp. | reverse complement strand
CCATCACCTCGCTGATCTACGCGGTGTTCACCTTCATCTTCTTCGCCATCGAGGCGGTGATCATGGCGCTGGCCCTGCAGATGGCGACCGACTGGCCGCTGGCCTGGTGTTACCTGATCTCGGCGGTGGTCATCATTCCGCTGGTGATCCGGGGCATCACCCTCATCTCCAGGCTGCAGGCCTGGACGCAGCCGCTCTACCTGTTCCTGCTGGTGCTGCCCTTCGTGTGGATCGGGCTCTCGCAGCCCCAGCTCTACCGCGACTTCACCAGCCTCACCGGCATCCGCTCGGGCAGCAGCGAGTTCCACCCTCTGATGTTCGGCGCGGCGGCGGCCGTCATCTTCTCGCTGGTGGTGCAGATCGGCGAGCAGGTCGATTTCCTGCGCTTCATGCCCGAGCGCAAGCGCGAGAACCGCTGGCGCTGGTGGGCCGCGGTGCTGATCCCCGGCCCGGGCTGGATCGTCATGGGCATGCTCAAGATGGTGGGCGGCGCCTTCCTCGCGTTCGCCGCCATGCAGTTCGAGGTGAACCCCGAGCGCACCACCGAGCCCACGCAGATGTTCCTGGCGGGCTTCACCGAGGCCGTGGGCCACCCCGGGCTGGCGGTGGTGATGACGGTGGTGTTCGTGATCCTGGCGCAGGTCAAGATCAACGTGACGAATGCCTACGCCGGCTCGCTGGCCTGGTCCAACTTCTTCGCGCGCGTCACGCACAGCCACCCCGGCCGCGTGGTCTGGCTGGTGTTCAACGTCTGCATCGCCACGCTGCTGATGCTGCTGGGCGTGTTCGCCGGCATCGAGAAGGTGCTGGGCGTCTACAGCAACGTGGCGATCGCCTGGGTGGGCGCGCTGGTGGCCGACCTCATCATCAACAAGCCCTTGGGCCTGAGCCCCAAGGGCATCGAGTTCCGCCGCGCCCACCTGTACGACTTCAACCCGGTGGGCATGGGTTCCATGATCATCGCGGCGCTGGTGGCGAGCCTGGCCTACGCGGGCGTGATGGGCGAGTACGCGGCGGCCTTTTCGCCCTTCATCGCGCTCGGCCTGGCGCTGGTGCTCTCGCCTCTGATCGCCTGGGCCACCCAGGGCAGGTACTACCTGGCGCGCACGCCCTCGGGCGGCTGGGCGCCCGGCGAGGCGGTGCGCTGCTCGGTGTGCGAGAACCAGTTCGAGTCGGAAGACATGGCCAGCTGCCCGGCCTACCAGGCGCCCATCTGCTCGCTGTGCTGCTCGCTCGAATCGCGCTGCCACGACCGCTGCAAGACCAACTCGCGCGCCATCGACCAGGTGCGCGCCGCCCTCACCGCCGTGCTGCCGCAGGGCGTGATGGTGCGGGTCAACTTCCGCGCCGGCCAGTTCCTCGCGGTCTGGTTGTCGCTGAGCGCGGTCATGGCCTTCCTGATCGGCATGGTCTACCTGCAGGAGAGCCTGCACGCGCCGGCCGAGGCCCTGCAATCGCCCTTGCTCAAGATCTATGCCTTCCTGGTGCTGCTGGCGGCGGTGTGTTCGTGGTGGGTGGTGCTGACCACCGACAGCCGGCGCATGGCGCAGGACGAGTCCGAGCGGCAGACGCAGTTGCTGATGCGGGAGATCGACGCCCACCAGCGCACCGATGCCGAGCTGCAGTCCGCGCGCGACCGCGCCGAGACCGCGAGCCAGGCCAAGACGCGCTACGTGGCCGGCATGACGCACGAGCTGCGCACGCCGCTCACCAGCATCCTGGGCTATGCGCAGATCCTGCTGAAGAACAACGAGATCTCGGTCTGGGTGCGCGAGACCATCGCCACCATGCAGCGCAGCGGCCAGCACATGCACGCGCTGATCGACGGCTCGCTGGACCTCGCGCGCATCGAGGCTGGCCGCCTCAAGCTCGATCCGGTGCCGCTGCCGCTGGGCCAGCTGCTGGAAGACGTGGAGCGCATGGTGCGCCCGCAGGCCGAGGCCAAGGGCCTGCGCTTCGTGGTGCAGCAGGAAGGCGAGCTGCCGGCCTGGGTGCGGGCCGACGCCAAGCGCCTGCGCCAGATCCTGATCAACCTGCTGAGCAACGCGGTGCGCTTCACCGACCAGGGCGAGGTCACGCTGCGGCTGGACTTCCGCCAGCAGGTGGCGCGCATCGATGTGATCGACACCGGCATCGGCATCGCCGCGCAGGACCAGAAGCGCATCTTTCTGCCGTTCGAGCGCGGCAGCGCCGGGCGGCGCGCGGCGGACACCGGCACCGGCCTGGGCCTGACGATCACGCACCTGCTCACCGACATGATGGGCGGCGAACTGCTGCTCAGGAGCCGACCCGGCCACGGCAGCACCTTCTCGCTGCGCCTGTACCTGCCGCCCATTCCCTCCGACCCGAAACACCCGCTGCCCATCCCCTCCACACTGCGCGCGGTCACCGGCTACCTCGGCGAGCGCCGCACGCTGCTGGTGGTGGACGACCAGCCGCTGCACCGCCAGCTGCTCGCCAGCATCCTGGTGCCGCTGGGCTTCGTGGTGCGCGAGGCCGCCAGCGGCCAGGAATGCCTGGAGATCATCGAACAGCACGCGCCCCACGGCCTGCTGCTGGACCTCACCATGGACGGACTCGATGGCTGGCAGACCGCCGCCGCCGTGCGCCAACTGCTGCCCGCCTCCCGCCTGCCCATCGTGTTCGTCTCGGCCAACCTGTTCGACAACCGGCCCGAGCAGCTGACCGCGCTGGACTGCCAGGGCTTCGTCGCCAAGCCCATGATGGAGTCGGAACTGCTCGACGCGCTCCAGCAGGCGCTGGCGCTGGAGTGGGTGACCGAGCAGGCGCCGGCCACCCCGCCGGTGAGTTTCGTGCGCCACCGCGTCACCGGCCTGCCGCTGCCCGAAGACCTGCGCGAGGAACTGCAGCGGCTGGCCCGCCAGGGGCAGGCCGCCGCGCTGCGCCAGCGACTGTGGCAGGCGCAGACCGCCGAACCCGCGCACGCCGCCACGCTGGCGCTGCTGCAGTCCTGCGCGGACCGCTTCGATTTCCAGACCCTGATCGAGTACCTCAGAGACACCGCGGAGCTGACGGAAGATGACATCGACAACTGACCCCATGGTCCCCGTGCCGCCGCCGGGCACGCCCCCCGTGATCCTGGTGGTGGACGACGCCGTGGACACCCTGCGCATGCTGGGCGATGCGCTGGTGGCCGAAGGCTACGTGGTGCTCGCCGCGCGCGACGCCGACGAGGCCCTGGAGCGCTTCGAGGTCGCCGTGCCCGACGGCGTGCTGCTCGACGCGGTGATGCCCGGCATGGACGGTTTCACGCTGTGCGAGCGGCTCAAGGCCACGCCGGCCTGGTCGCACGTGCCCGTCGTCTTCATGACCGGCCTGTCCGAAAGCGAGCAGATCCTGCGTGGCTTCGCCAGCGGCGGGGTGGACTACGTGGTCAAGCCGCTGCGCATCCCCGAGGTGATGGCGCGCCTGGCCACCCACGTGCGCAACGCGCGCGTGACCCGGCTGGCGCAGGAAGCGGTGGACGTGGCCGGCATGGGCACCGTGGTGCTGGACACGCAGGGCCGCCTGGCCTGGCGCTCGCCGCAGGCCACCGCCTGGCTGGCGCTGGCCTTCGGCCAGGACGCCGCCGCCGGCCAGCGCGCGCGCGAATGGCTGGGCGCCTCGCTGAACCAGCGCGAGACGACGCGCGACCTCGGGCGCCACGGCCGCCTGCTGGCGCGCCACATGGGCCAGGGCAACCTGGGCGAAGCCATGCTGCTGCTCACGCTCACGCCGCCCGACAGCGACGCCGCGCAGCGCCTGCGCGACATTGCGCTCACGCCGCGCGAGACGGAGGTGCTGTCGTGGCTGGCCAAAGGCAAGACCAACCGCGACATCGCCGACATCCTGGGCATGAGCCACCGCACGGTGAACAAGCACCTGGAGCACGTGTTCGAAAAACTCGGCGTGGAGACGCGCTCGGCCGCCGCGGCGAT
>JAGKSX010000134.1 GCA_018993155.1 Hydrogenophaga sp. | reverse complement strand
GTGGCGATGGTCTGCTCCAGCGTGGCGCCGGGCGAGAGCTCCAGGAACACCTGGGTCTGCGAGTTGTCGTCGGGCGGAATGAAGCCCTGCGGCAGCAGCGGGATCAGCATCAGCGAGCCGACAAAGAACAGGCCCGCGCCGAGGCTGGTGATCCAGCGGTGGCGGATGCACCAGCGAGCCCAGTTCTGGTAGGTGTTGAGCCAGCCCGGTTCTTCCTGGTTGTTGTTCCAGCGCCAGAAGGCGGCGGTGACGCGGTTGGACGCCGCCCAGCGCGGCGTCTCCCGGGACACGAAGGGCTTGAGGATGTAGGCCGCCATCATCGGGGTGAGCGCGCGCGCCACCACCAGCGAAGCGAACACCGCGAGCGCGGCGGTCCAGCCGAACTGCTTGAAGAACTTGCCCGGAATGCCCGCCATGAAGGCCGTGGGCAGGAACACCGCGATCAGGGTGAAGGTGGTCGCGATCACCGCTAGGCCGATCTCGTCGGCCGCCTCCATCGCGGCCTGGTACGGGGACTTGCCCATGCGCATGTGGCGCACGATGTTCTCCACCTCCACGATGGCGTCGTCCACCAGGATGCCGATCACCAGCGAGAGCGCCAGCAGCGTCACGACGTTGATGGTGAAGCCCATGTAGTACATGCCGATGAAGGCCGGGATGGCCGACAGCGGCAGCGCCACGGCCGAGACGATGGTGGCGCGGATGTCGCGCAGGAAGAGCCACACCACCAGCACGGCGAGCAGGGCGCCCTCGTAGAGCAGCGTCATGGAGGCGTCGAACTCTTCTTTCACCGGCGTCACGAAGTCGAACGATTCGGTGATCTTCAGGTCGGGCCGCGCCGTCTGCAGGTCCTTGAGGCGCGCACGCACGCCGTCGCCGACCTCGATCTCGCTCGCCCCCCGGCTGCGCGCGACCTCGAAGCCCACCACCGGCTTGCCGTCCAGGAAGGCGGCGGCGGTCGGCTCGGCCACGGTGTCGCGCACCTCGGCGATCTGGTCCAGGCGGATGCGGCGGCCATCGCTGAGCGAGATTTCCATCTTCGACAGCGCTTCGGCCGAGGCCAGCTGCGACAAGGTGCGCAGCGGCTGCTGGCTGCCACCCAGGTCCACCCGGCCGCCTGCGCTCTCGATCTGCACGCGCGCGAGCTGGCGCGACACGTCGGTGGCCGTGGTGCCCAGCGACTGCAGCTTGAGCGGGTCGAGCAGCACCTGCACCTCGCGGTCCACGCCGCCCACGCGGCTGACGGCGCCCACGCCGGTCACCGACAGCAGCTGCTTGGACACATCGTTGTCGACGAACCAGGACAGGGCCTCGGCGTCCATCTTGTCGGAGGACACGGTGTAGGCCAGCACCGCACCGCCGGCCAGCTCCACCTTGTTGACGATGGGATCGCGCAGGTCGGTGGGCAGCTCGCTGCGCACCTTGGCCACCGCCGAGCGCACGTCGTCCAGCGCCTCCTGCGTGTTCTTCTCGATGCGGAACTCCACCGTCAGCGAGACCGTGCCGTCCTGCACCTTGGTGTAGATGTGCTTCAGGCCCTGCAGCGAGGCCAGGCTGTTCTCGATAATGCGCGCGACGTCGTTTTCGAGCTGGTTGGGCGAGGCGCCCGGCAGCGCCGCCACCACGGTGATGGTGGGCAGGTCCAGGTCGGGGAAGTTCTGCACCTTCATCTGCTTGAAGGAGAACAGGCCCGCCAGCGTGAGCATGACGAACAGCATCGCCGCCGGGATGGGGTTCCTGATGGACCAGGCCGAGACGTTCATTGCACCACCTTCACCAGGTCGGCTTCGTTCAGGAAGCCCGCGCCCTGCACCGCCACCGCCTCGTCCGGTTTGAGGCCATCGAGCACCTCGACGCGGTCGTCCACCCGGCGCCCGGTCTGCACCTTGCGCTGGTTGGCCTTGCTCTGTGCGTCGATCACGAACACGTAGTTGCTGCCGTCGCGCACCACGATGGCCTGGCTGGGCACGGTGAGCGCATCGCTTTGCCCGAGGTCGAAGCTGCCCTTGGCGAAGGTGCCCGCCTTGAGCTCGGCGTGGCGCGGGAGGTCCACGAAGACCAGGATGTTGCGCGTCTGCGGGTCGGCGCTGGGCGCGATGGCACGCACCTGGCCGGTGATTTCCAGGCCGGTGGCCGCCGTCACCTGCACCTTCTGGCCGACGCGCACACGGCCCACCTCGTTGGGCGTGACCTCGCCACGCCATTCCATGCGGCTCTGGCGCACCATGCGAAACAGCTCCTGCCCGGCCCCCACCACCGCACCCACGGTGGCCGTGCGCGCAGAGATCACGCCGTCGTCGGGCGCGAGCACGCGGGTATTGCCCAGGCGCACCTCGGTCGCGCCGAACGCGGCCTTGGCGGCTTCCAGCTGGGCACGCGCCACGCGTTCCTGCGTGAGGTACTGCGCCACCTGGGATTTGGACAGCGCACCGGTGTCCTGGATCGAGCGCGCGCGGTCGGCGTCGGCCTTGGCGTTCTCGAAGCTGGCCTCGGCCTGCGCCAGACTGGCCTGGCTCTGCAGGCTGTCGGCCTTGGTGGTTTCGTTGGCGAACACGGCCAGCACCTGGCCCTTGCGCACCACGTCGCCCACGTTCACGTTCACCGAGGCCAGGCGCAGGCCGTTGACCTCGGCGCCCACGCTGGCTTCCTGCCAGGCGGTGATGTTGCCGTTGGCCTGAAGGCGGATCGGCAGGTTGCCGCGCGTGGGCTTGGCCACGGTGACGGTCAGCGAGGGCCGGGGCGCGGCCTCGGCTTCGGGTTTCGGTTCGGCCGGTTTCTTGATGAAGACCCAGAACACGCCCAGAAGGACGACGGCCAGGGCGATGGCCAGCCAGAGCCAGCGTTTGCGCGATTGCGGAGGAACGGCGTTCATGATGGGTCTTTGAGAGCGTCGGGGTTGTTCACGGGGTCGAAGCCGCCACCGAGGGCGACGTACAACTGGATCCAGGCGTTGATGCGCTCCTGCTGCAGGGCCACGGCGCTGCTGTCGGCCGCCAGCTTGAGGCGGCGTGCCTCTTCCAGCTCGTTCAGGCTGGCCAGGCCCACGCGGTAGCGCGCCTCGGTGGCCTGGAAGGATTGGCCGTAGCCGGCCACGGCGGTGTCGGTGGAGGCCACGCGCTCGCGCAGGCTGGAAATGCTCACCAGCGCCTGCTCCACCTCGGCCACGGCCTGGCGCAAGGTGCCGGCGTAGGCGATGGCGGCGGCTTCGTAGCGCGCCTGGGCACTGTCGGTGTTGGCGCGCAGGGCATCGCGCCCGAGCAGCGGCATGCTCAGCGTGAGCGGGCCGACCGACCAGGTGTTGAACGTGCCTTCGTTGCCGCCGCCCGAGAAGCGGTTGCGCAGCAGGCTGCCCGAGAGCGACAGGCTGGGCAGCAAGGCGGCGCGGGCCACGCCCACCTCTTCGCTCGCCGCCACCAGGTCGCGCTGGGCCCGGTACACGTCGGGGCGCTGGCGGATCACCTCGGCCGGCACGGCGTTCACCGAGAGCAACTGGTCCATGCGGGGGGACTGCAGCAGCGCCTGCAGATCGGGCGCGGCGGCGAGGCGCTGGCGCACGTCGGGCTCGGGCACGCCGGTGAGCGCGGTGAGCGACTTCACCTGGCGCTCGCAGACCTCGTCCTGTTGCCGGAAACGCGCGGCGCCTTCGGCACCGCTGGCGCGCGCCAAAGCGGCCACGGCCGGTGCCGTGAGGCCGGCGCGTTCGGAGACCGCGTTGTTCTCGGCGGTGACGGCGCGCGAGTCGCGGTCGCGCGCGGCCACCGCCAGTTGCTCGCGGCACAGGCGCTGGGCGAAGTACAGCTGCGCGAGTTCCGAGGCCACCAGCACGCGGGCCTGGTGCCAGCCAGCGCCGGCCGCCTCCTGTTGTGCCTCGGCGCTGCTGCGGCGGGCCTCGTTGCCGCCCCACAGGTCGATCGCCCATGAGGCCTGCAGGCCGGCATTCAACGACGTGCCCAGCGGCATGGTCGGGTCGGTGCGGCCGCGGCTCGCATTGGCCACCGCGTTGAGCTGCGGGCCAGTCTCGGCTTGCACGCCCAGGCGTGCCGCGCGGGCGGCAAACACCTGTGCGCGCGCCGACGCGGCGGAAGGGCTTCGGGCCTGTGCGCGCGCCACCCAGTCGGTCAGCACCGGGTCATCGAACCGGCTCCACCAGGCGGTGAGCTGTTCGGTGCTGCCCTGGTGTGCCAGAGGCGGTGCGTACCAGGTGGACGGCAAGTCCACCGGCACAGTGGCGGGCGGCTTGGTCACGCTGCAGGCGCTCAGTACGGCCGCGCTGGCCGCCACGACAAGCATTCGCTTCATGGAAAGGGAGTCCCTGTTCGGTTGTTATTCCGGGGACTGACTCTAGTCGATTTCGCTGACTGGATATTTCAATACGTTTCAACTGCGGCGCGGTTTGTAACAGCCGTTTGGAGGCGGTTTTTCAGTCGTCTTCGGTGGCCGCCAGACCGGGGAACAGCACCTCGGTGAAGCCGAAGCGGCGGAAGTCGCGCACCCGCATCGGGTAGAGCGCGCCCCAGAGGTGGTCGCATTCGTGCTGCACCACGCGGGCGTGAAAGCCTTCGGCTTCGCGGTCGATCGAACGGCCCTGCACGTCAAAGCCCTGGTAGCGGATGCGCCGCCAGCGCGGCACCACGCCACGCATGCCCGGCACCGACAGGCAACCTTCCCAGTCCTCCTCCTCTTCGTCTCCCAGCGGCGTGATCACGGGGTTGATCAGCACCGTGCGCGGCACCGGCGGCGCATCGGGGTAGCGCGGGTTGGGCAGGCCGCTGCCGAACAGCACCACCTGCAGATCAATCCCGATCTGCGGCGCGGCCAGGCCGGCGCCGTGGGCCGCGGCCATGGTGTCCTGCAGGTCGACCACGAGCTGGTGCAGCTCCGGGGTGTCGAACGCGGTGACGGGCTGGGCGTGCCGCAGCAGGCGCGGATCCCCCATTTTGAGGATGGTCTGAATGCTCATGTCGCTTCGATGTGGAATTGGAGGTGGAAATGGGTGGTTCTGCTGCCGTGTCAAAAGTCGCGGGACATTGGGATTTCTGCCGGCCGCTCAAATCTGACCAATTGGAAAATCATTCTGCGGAAATTGAAATGAAAGACAGATTGTCCTGATGAATAAAGTTTGCATTTCCCGTTGCAATACAGCTTTCCCTTCGTCAAAGGGCCCAATGCACTGCGTACCCACAGCGATTCAGCGGCGCTTCCTGCGCCAGAAAACCCTGCAGCGAATGGCAACGACAGTCCCTAGACTGGTCGTGGGAGTCAGCCATTTCGCGCCGGGTGTCCGCACCGGGAATTAATTCCAAGGCAAGGTGAAACAAATTAATGTTGTTTCCCGACCCGTCGATGAATTGCTGGCAACCGCCCCCGGAATTGGCCGGGGGTGTCTGTACTTGCTTTATTTTTCTCCAGGAGGATGTCCATGAAAAGGATTATCGATCGTTCCCACGGCCCGGCTCGGGCCGGCTTGACCGTGCTCGCTGCGGCCTTGCTGGTCCTTGGCGGGTGCTCTGGCACGGGTTCACTCAACACCGCCGGCGACGGCGCGGCCGTTTCCTCGGGCGGAGGCTCGGGTGGTGGTGGTGGTGGCGGCAATGGCGGTGGGGGAAGCGGTGGCGGCACCAGCAGCTCCCCGCTGGCCGCGGTCGTGCGCGAGCAAGGCAACACGGTCACCGACTTGGGCCAGGCCGTCTCCGGCCTCGGCGGCACGGTGTCCAACGTGGTCAAACCCCTGGTGGGCGCTGCCTCGGCGCAAGGCGTGGATGGCGTGGTCGGCCACACCGGCGGCGTGGTCAGCGCCGTGGGCTCGGCGGTGGCCAACGGCGTCGGCCAGATCGGCAAGGTCGACAACCCGCTGGGCGTCACCGCGGCCGGCTTGGGCGGCGCGGTGGATCAGGCGGGCAACGCGGTGTCCAGCGCGGGTGACGTCGTCACCGGCCTGGGCCAGAACCCGGCCACTTCGGCCCTGCGCCCTGTGACCAACGTCGCGGGCCAGGCCGTGGATCAGGCCGGCCAGGTGGTCAGCCGCGTGGGTCAGGGTCTGGAAACGCAGTTGAGCACCGGCCCGGCCAACCAGTTGCTGGGCGGCGCCAGCAAGGTGGTGGAGACGGTGGTGAACACCGGCGTGGGCGCCACGCAGACTGTGGGCACGGCCACGGGCCTGGGTCCCGTGGTGGACCGCGTCATCGACCCCGTTTCGGCGGCCGTGGGCCAGGCGGGCGGGCAGCTCGCGGGCAGCAACACGCCGCTCACCCGGGAAGTGGGCGAGGTCCTCGGCAACACCTCGCGCACGCTTGGCCACACGGGTGACCTGGTGAGCGGGCCCGCCAACGGCGGCGCCGCCAGCCCGGTCGAACAGGTGGGCCGCGCGATCAACACCGCGATCGTGCCCATCACCACCGGCGTGACGCAAGTGGCGACCCGGGTGAACGATGCCACCGGCGTCGGCACACCCGTCGGCAACCTGCTGGTGAGCACCGGCGGCGCGGTGCAACAACTGGGTGTGGGTGTGCAGGGCAACGGCAGCCAACCCGTGGTCAACAGCCTGGGTGAGGTGGTCAACCAGACCGGCGGCCTGGTCGCCAACATCGGCGGGGCCGTGGGCGGCACCACGGGCGGTGGCGGCGGCGCGGGGGGCGTGCTGGCACCCGTCGTCGGTGCCGTGAGCGGCCTGACCGGTGGCGCCGTTGGCGGCGGCGGCACGGGCGGTGCGGTCAACGTGCTCGCGCCCGTGGTCAACACCGTCGGCGCGCTGACTGGAGGCATCACCGCCACCGTGGGTGGCGGCGCCGCGGCCGGTGGTGGCACCTCCACCCCGCTGACGACCACCCTGACCAACACCCTCGGTGGCATCACCGGTGGCCTGACCGGCGCGCTGCGCCGCTGACGCACGGAGGGCGGGAGCACATGCCAAGCCCGTTCACGCGACCACTGCTGCTGGCGGGGGCCGCCTGGTGGGTGGCCACGGGTGCGGGGGCGCAAGCCCTCGCCCCGGTCGGCAGCCCGCTGGACACCCTGCCCCGCCCCGCGCTGCCCACGCAGCCGGGCGCGGATGGGCGGGTGGATGTGGATGTGCAGGCCCCCGCCCCACCGGACGCCGAGGTGCTGAACGCGCGGCTCACGCTGCGCAAGTTCGACATCGAGGGCGTGCAGTCGATTCCCTTCGAGACGGTGGCCGCGCTGTTCGCGCCGCTGGCCGGGCAGCCGGTCACGGTGGGCGACATCGTGGCGCGCGCCCAGCAGGCGACCGCGCTGTACCAGCAGCGCGGCTACGCGCTCTCGTTCTTCTTCGTGCCCAAGCAGGACTTCCCGCACGGCGTGGTGCGCGTGGTGGCCGTGGAAGGCCATGTGCAGACGGTGCGCATCGAAGGCCATCCCGGCAAAGCCGAGGCCAGCTTGCGCGAGATCGCCGAGCACATCCGCCATGAGAAGCCGCTGCGCACGGCCACTTTCGAACACTTCACCGCCCTGCTCGGCCGCCTGCCGGGCATGGGCATCCAGGCGCAGGTGCAACTGCCCACGAGCACCGACGGGGCCAGCACACTGGTCATCCAGGCGAACCAGAAGCCCTATGACATCGCCGTGGGCCTGGAGACGCGCAAGCCGAATCCGCGCGCCGTGGTCACCGGCGTGCTGAACGACCCCCTCGTGGCCGGCAGCCAGCTCGGCGTCTCCACCCTGTTGTCCACGGCGGACAACGACCGCTACAACGCCCTGCACTACGAGCAGGTCCTCGGCAGCCGGGGATGGTCGGTCAGAGGCTCGCTTTCGCACTACCGGGGCGATCCCGACGAGCAACTCGGGGTGAGCAACCCGCTGCAGCGAAGAACCGAGGTCGAGCGGGCCGAACTCACGGCCAGCCTGCCGTTGAAACTTTCACGGGAAACCAGCTGGGTGGCCAGCACCGGGCTGTACGGCGTGAACACGCGCGACAGCCTCGCCAACCCCGCCAACGGCGCGCAATTGACCGACGGAACCCAGGTGCGCGCCGTGTTCGGCCAGTTGAGCTACACCGCGCAGAAGCCCAACGACAGCGTGCAGCTCAACCTGCGGCTGACCCATGGCCTCTCGGGCCTCGGCGCCGACGCGGGCATCACCAGCAACGTGCCCGGGCTCTCAGGCCCCAGCGCGGTGAAGCTGGACTTCGCCCGCCTGCAGGCCGAGGCCAGCCACCAGCACCGCTTCGCCAACCGCTTCGGCACCGCGGTGTCCTTCGCCATGCAATACAGCCCGCACAACCTGCCCAGCAGCGAGAAGCTGTCTTTCGGCGGCAACCGTTTCGCGCGCGGCTACGGCGCCGGTGAAGCCGTGGGCGACTCGGGCTGGGGCCTGGGGCTGGAGCTCAACCGCGTGTTCGCCGTCGACGGCACCTGGCTGCGGCAGTGGCAGCCCTATGTGCTGCTGGAGGCTGCCCGCGTGCATGCGCGCCTCGCCACGCCGATGCCCGCGCGCCTGCGTTCGGTGAGCCTGGGCTTGCGGCTGACCAACCACAAACACTACAACCTGGACCTGGCCGTGTCGAAGCCGACTGGGGACTTGCCGCTGGAGAACACGCAGCGCCACTGGCGCGCGAACCTCACACTGAGCTATCGGCTGGGCGAGTGAGGCGTCAGGCCTCGGTGCCCAGCATGGCCAGCATGGCCGCTTCGTCGATCACCGCCACGCCCAGCGTCTGCGCTTTCTCCAGCTTGCTGCCGGCCTCGGTGCCGGCCACGACGTAGTCGGTCTTCTTGCTCACCGAACCGGCCACCTTGGCGCCGGCGGCTTCGAGCAGGTCCTTGGCCTGGTCTCGGCTGAGCGTGGGGAAGGTGCCGGTGAGCACGAAGGTCTTGCCGGCCAGGGGTTGCGGCGCACGCGCGGCGGGCTCGCCCTCTTCCCAGCTCAGGCCGCAGGCGCGCAGCTGCTCCACCACTTCGCGGTTGTGCGGTTGCTCGAAGAAGGTGTGGATGCTCTGCGCCACCACCGGGCCCACGTCGTTGACCTCAGAGAGAGCTTCGACGCTGGCGTCCATGATGCGGTCGAGCTGGCCGAAGTGGCGCGCCAGTTCCTTGGCCGTGGCCTCGCCCACGTGGCGGATGCCCAGGCCGAACAGGAAGCGCGGCAGCGTGGTCTGCTTGGATTTCTCGAGCGCGGCCACGATGTTGTTGGCCGACTTCTCGGCCATGCGGTCCAGCCCGGCCAGAGCGGTGAAGCCGAGCTTGTAGAGATCGGGCAGCGTCTTGATCAGGCCACTGTCGACCAGTTGCTCCACCAGCTTGTCGCCCAGGCCCTCGATCTCCACGGCGCGGCGGTGCGCGAAGTGCAGGATGGCCTCTTTGCGCTGCGCGGCACAGAACAGGCCGCCGGTGCAGCGGTGATCGGCCTCGCCCTCTTCCCGCACCGCGTCGCTGCCGCACACCGGGCATTGGGCGGGCATGGTGAACGGCGGCGGATCGCCGACGCGCTTGTCGATCAGCACCGAGACGACCTCGGGAATCACATCCCCCGCGCGGCGCACGATCACCGTGTCGCCCACGCGCACGTCCTTGCGGCGCGCCTCCATCTCGTTGTGCAGGGTGGCGTTCGTCACCGTGACGCCGCCCACGAACACCGGTGCCAGTTTGGCCACCGGCGTGAGCTTGCCGGTGCGGCCGACCTGCACGTCGATGGCCTGGACGGTGGTCAATTGTTCTTGCGCCGGGTACTTGTGCGCCACGGCCCAGCGCGGCTCGCGCGTGACAAAGCCCATCTGCTTCTGCTGCGCCAGGGAATCGACCTTGTAGACCACGCCGTCGATGTCGAAGGGCAGCGTGTCGCGCAGTTCACCGATGCGGCGGTGAAAGGCCACAAGCTCATCGGCACCGCGGCAGCGCGTGGTCTGCTCGGCGACCGGGAACCCCCAGGCCTTCAGGCGCATGAGCCAGTCGTACTGGGTGGCCGGCGGCTCGGCATCGCCCCGCACCTCGCCCCAGGAGTAGGCGAAGAAGCTCAACGGGCGGTCGCGAGTGATCTTGGAGTCGAGTTGCCGCACGGCGCCGGCGGCGGCGTTGCGCGGATTGACGAAGGTCTTTTCGCCCTTCGCGCCACTGGCGATCTTCTCGCGCTGGCGTTCGTTGAGCTGCTCGAACTGGTCGCGGCGCATGTACACCTCGCCACGCACCTCGAGCACCTCCGGCACGCCCTCGGGCAGGCGCAGCGGGATCTGCCCGATGGTGCGCACGTTGTGGGTCACGTCCTCGCCGGTCTCGCCGTCACCGCGCGTGGCGGCCGTCACCAGCACGCCCTGCTCGTAGCGCAGGCTCATGGCCAGGCCGTCGAACTTCAATTCGGCCAGGTAGTCGACGGGCGGATCGGTGTCGCTCAGCTTGAGTTCGCGCCGCACGCGCGCGTCGAAGGCCACCGCCCCCGTGGCCTCGGTGTCGGTCTCGGTGCGGATGCTGAGCATCGGCACCGCGTGGCGCACGGGCACCAGTTCCTTCAGGATCGCACCGCCCACGCGCTGGGTCGGCGAGTCGGGCATGCGCAGTTCGGGGTGCTCGGCCTCGATGGCCTGCAACTCGCGAAACAGCCTGTCGTACTCGGCGTCGGGGATCTCCGGTTCGTCGAGCGTGTAGTAACGGTGGGCGTGGTGGTGCAGTTGCGCGCGCAATTCGGCGGCGCGCGCGGCCGGCGACGGCGGCTCGGCAAAGTCCAGCTTTTCCTGGGAAGGCATGTTGGCGATCGGTGTCTTTGTCAGAAACACCGCGGAGCCGGCTTTGCCGGGCCGCTGGTGTTGCCCCCTTGAGGGGGTATGCGGCTACACGAAGTGAGCAAGCAACGGGGGGGAGTCATGAAAACAATCGGCGGGCTTGCGGGGAGCCGGCGGAGAGGTCGCGGCTGTCGAGCGCGTCGTACAGGCTTTCGAGGTCGGCACCGATGCGGTCCATGGTCTCGGTGGACAGCGGCTGGCCGCCGTCGTCGGTGACGACCCCTTCCATGGCCTCGGCCAGCGCCGTGGCGGCCTGGCGCATGCGCACGAAGGGTTGTTCGCTGCGCGGCACGTGGGTGACTTCGAGCGAGAGCGCGATCTCGCGCAGCGCGGTCTGTTCGGGGTCTTCGGCCATGGCGGCCTGCGGATCGAACATGAGGCTGAGGATCGGTGCCTGGCCGCTGTGGCTGCCCGAGAGCACCATGCGCCCGGGCAAGGCACCCGCGACGAAGCCGAGCTTGGACGCGTGCTGCGCGACGTAGCCCGGGCTCCAGGCGGTGCGGCGCGCGCGCAGCGTGAAGCCCAGCTGGGCGTCGTGCCCACTGGCGAAAGCATCCAGCTCGCGGGCCCGGGCTACCTCGGCGCGCATGTCGGGGAAATCGGGCGAGGCGCCGACCGCGTCGGCAAAGGCCTGTGCCTTCACCACGAATTCGGAGAACTCGATGTCGTTGAGCGGCCCCGAGCGGTTGGCCAGCTGCACACCGGCCTGCAGCGCGCGGTAGCGCTGGCCCAGGCGGGGGCTTTCCCATTCGCCGGTGGTCTCGCTCTGGCCTTCGACAGCAAACGGCTTGCTGCCCACGCGCCGCGTGCCTGGCAGCGCGGCGAGCAAGGCGTCGCCAGAGACCTCGTGTTCCAGCAACAGCGGTGCGATGACATCGATCAGCGCGTCCAGGCCCGGCCGCTTTTCGGGCGGCTGGGTCATCAGGGGGTTGAGGCTCACCGCCGCGGCCGCTTGCGCGATCGCCGCCGGATCGGGTGGCGCGGGGGCGCCCGGCATGTCGCCGAGCACCGGGTCGATGCGCTGGATCTCGTGCTCGGAGAGGTCGGCCGGCGTGTAGGGCAGGGTCTCGTCGCCAGCCACTTCGTCGCGCGGCGTTTCGCTGCGTTCACGGGCCGTGCGCGGCGCGCTGCGGCTGGTCGTCCAGGCGTTGTAGGCCACCAGGCCCGCCAGTACGAGACCGCCCATGATGGCCAGACCGATTTGCAATGTGCTCATGGTGTGGAGTGTGATCAGGTGGGTTCGAGCATGCCGGCGGCCGATTCCATGTCCACCGCCACGATGCGGGAGACGCCCTGCTCCTGCATGGTCACGCCGATCAACTGCTCGGCCATTTCCATGGCGATCTTGTTGTGGCTGATGAACAGGAACTGGGTTTCCTTGGCCATGGCGGTCACCAGTTTCGCATAGCGTTCGGTGTTGGCGTCGTCCAGCGGCGCGTCCACCTCGTCCAGCAGACAGAACGGCGCGGGGTTGAGCTGGAAGATGGCGAACACCAGCGCGATGGCGGTCAGCGCCTTCTCGCCGCCCGAGAGCAGGTGGATGGTCTGGTTCTTCTTGCCGGGCGGCTGCGCCATCACCTGCACGCCGGCATCGAGGATCTCCTCGCCCGTCATCACCAGCCTGGCGTTGCCGCCACCGAACAGCTCGGGGAACATGCGGCCGAAGTGGCCGTTGACGGTCTCGAAGGTGCTGCCCAGCAGTTCGCGGGTTTCGTTGTCGATCTTCTTGATCGCGTCTTCCAGCGTGTTCATGGCTTCGATCAGGTCGGCCGACTGCGCGTCGAGGAACGTCTTGCGCTCGCGCGCTGCGGTGAGTTCGTCGAGCGCGGCGAGGTTGACCGCACCGAGCGACTGGATTTCGCGGTGCAGCCGGTCGATTTCGCCCTGCAGGCCGCTCAGGCGCACATTGCCTTCGGTGATGCTCTGCGCCACCGCCGCCAGATCGGCCTGGGCCTCCTCGAGCAACTGGCTGTACTGCTCCACGCCCAGGCGGGCGGCCTGCTCCTTGAGCTGGAAATCGGTGATGCGGTTGCGCAGCGGTTCGAGTTCGCGTTCCAGCTGCAGGCGGCGCTCGTCGCTGGCGCGCAGCTTGGCGGTGAGTTCGTCGTACTGGCTGCGCAGCGCACCCAGGGCCTGCTCGCGCTCCAGTTTCATGGCCAGGGCGTTCTGCAGGCCGGCCTGGGCCGCGGCGTCGTTCAGCCGGGCGAGTTCGTCGCTGGCGCGCTGCTGCTCGTCGGCCAGCGATTTCTCCTGCGAGGCCGCGGTTTCCATCGCCCGCTGCAGCTCGCTCTGGCGCGCCTGCAGGCTGCGCAGCGCGAACACCGCTTCCTGCGCGGTGCGCTCCAGCGAGCGCTGCTGTTCACGCGCCTGGTTCAGCGCGCGCTCGGCCTCGATCACCTTGTCGTCGAACTGTGCGTGGCGCTCCTGGCTGTCGGCCAGCTGCATGTCCAGTTCCTCGAAGCGGGCCTCGGCCGTCACGCGGCGTTCCTGCAGCTCTTCGAGTTGAGCGTCCACCTCGGCCAGGTCGGCACCGATCTGCTCGCTGCGCGCACGGGTCTGCTCGGCCAGCTGCGTCAGGCGCAGGGCCTCCACCTGCAACTCGTGCGCGCGGCTGCGCGATTCGGCTGCGTCGCGGCGCGCGCTCACCAGGCGCTGCGAGGCGTCCGTGTAGGCCGCCTCGGCGCGGATCAGGGAAGAGCGCGCCTGCTCGGCGATCAGCGCCTGGGCCTTGAGCTGCTTGTCGATGTTCTCGATTTCCTGGGCCCGCGCCAGCAGGCCGGCCTGCTCGCTGTCGGGCGCGTAGAAGCTCACGCTGTGCGCGGTGACGGCGTGGCCGCTGGCGACGAAGATCACCTCGCCGGCCTGCAGTTGGGCGCGCTGGGCGAGCGCCTCTTCCAGGCTGGAGGCCGTCAGGCAGCCGTGCAGCCACTCGGCCAGCAGGGCCTGCTGGCCAGCGTCGTTCAGGCGCAGCCATTGCACCAGGGGTTTGAGGCCAGTGGCGCTGCCGCTGGCCGCCGCGCCGGGCGGCGGGCTGTAGAACGCCAGCTTGGCCGGAGGCGCGTCGTTGCCGAAGGCGCGCACCATGTCCAGGCGCGAGACCTCCAGCGCACTCAGGCGTTCGCGCAGCGCGGCTTCCAGGGCGTTTTCCCAGCCGGTCTCGATGTGGATGCGGCTCCACAAACCCTGCAGGCTGTCCAGGCCGTGCTTGGCCAGCCAGGGCTTCAACTTGCCGTCGGTCTTGACCTTGTCCTGCAGCGCCTTGAGCGCTTCCATGCGGGCCGACAGGTCGGCCTGTTTCGCAGACTCCTGGTTCACCGCCTGCTGTGCGGCGCGGCGCGCCTCGTCGAGCTGGGGCACGCTGTCCTGCAGCTCGTGCAGCACGGCGTCGTTGAGTTCGGCGGTCTCCTGCGCGCTGGCCAGCTGGGTCTGGGCGCCGAGCAGGCGCGCCTCGTCGGGTGCGGCCAGGGCATTGCGGTCGGCCACCAGGCGCTCGCGGCGCTGGTTGAGCGTGCGGCTCTGTTCTTCGACGTTGCGCTGCTCGGCGGCCAGCACCTGGATCTGCTGCTGCACCTGCGTCACGCTGGCGCGCTGCTCGTTGGCCCGGGTCTGGGCCTGGCGCAGGCTGTCTTCCAGCGCGGGCAAGGCGCCCGACTGCTCCTCGCCCTGCGCGGCCAGCACGACCGACTGGTCCTCGGCCTGCACCATGGATTCGGCGAGCTGCTCCAGCTCCACCGCCGCGTCCTGGCTGCGCGTGGCCCAGGAGCCCATCTGTTCTTTCAGCTGCACCAGGCGCTGTTCGACGCGCTGGCGGCCCTCGACCACGAAGCGGATCTCGGCCTCGAGCTTGCCGACCTCGGCACTGGCCTCGTACAGCTTGCCCTGGGCCTGGTTCACCTGGTCGCCGGCCGCGTAATGGGCCTGGCGGATGGTTTCGAGCTCGGATTCGATGCGGCGCAGGTCGGCGGTGCGCGATTCGAGGTCGTTGACCGCCTGGGCGGCATCGGTCTTCACCTTGACCTGGTCCGACTCGGCCTCGCTGCGCTTGAGGAACCACAGCTGCTGCTGCTTGAGCGTGGCGCTGGCCTGCAGGTGGTTGTAGCGCGCGGCCACCTCGGCCTGCTTCTCCAGCTTGTCGAGGTTGGCGTTGAGTTCGCGCAGGATGTCTTCCACCCGCGTGAGGTTCTCGCGCGTGTCGGCCAGGCGGTGCGCAGTCTCGCGGCGGCGTTCCTTGTACTTGGAGACGCCTGCGGCCTCTTCCAGGAACAGGCGCAGTTCCTCGGGCTTGCTCTCGATGATGCGGCTGATGGTGCCCTGGCCGATGATGGCGTAGGCGCGAGGGCCCAGGCCGGTGCCCAGGAACACGTCCTGCACGTCGCGGCGGCGCACCGGCTGGTTGTTGATGTAGTAGCTGCTGGTGCCGTCGCGCGTGAGCACGCGCTTGACCGCGATCTCGCCAAACTGGCCCCACTGGCCGCCCGCGCGGTGGTCGCTGTTGTCGAACACCAGTTCGACGCTGGAACGGCTGGCGGGTTTGCGCGAGGTCGTGCCGTTGAAGATCACGTCCTGCATGGATTCGCCGCGCAGCTCGGAAGCCTTGGACTCGCCCAGCACCCAGCGCACCGCGTCCATGATGTTGGACTTGCCGCAGCCGTTGGGCCCGACCACACCCACGAGCTGGCCCGGGAGCATGAAGTTGGTGGGTTCGGCGAAGGACTTGAAGCCGGAGAGCTTGATCGAGTTGAGACGCACGCTGGGAGGCCCCCTGGCATAGCCAAGTGTTTGATTTCAAAGGCATTTCCCCCGTCGCAGGCGCGATGGAGGGGTGGGTGATGATACCGTGCATGCGCCCCGGGGTACGGTACGGTGCACCCTTTGCGCCAAGCCCGATAATCGTCGGCCATGAACCCCTTGCTCTCGCGCCTGCAGCCCTACCCCTTCGAGCGGCTGCGCAAGCTCTTTGCCGACATCACCCCCAACCCCGCCCTGCGCCCCATCAGCCTGGGGATCGGCGAGCCCAAGCACGCCGCGCCCGACTTCCTGAAACAGGCCCTGGCCGCCTCGCTCGACACCGGCTTGAGCAGCTACCCGGCCACTGCGGGCACCCCGGCGTTGCGCGAAGCCTGTGCCGCCTGGGTGCAGCGGCGCTACGGCGTGGCGCTGGACGCGGCCACCCAGGTGCTGCCCGTCAACGGTTCGCGCGAGGCGCTGTTCGCGTTCGCGCAGACCGTGATCGACCCGACGCGCCCGGGCGCCACCGTGGTGATGCCCAACCCGTTCTACCAAATCTACGAAGGCGCGGCCTTCCTGGGCGGAGCCGAACCGCACTACGTGGCCTGCGATCCCGCGCGCAATTTCGCGGCCGACTGGGACAGCGTGCCTGCGACGGTCTGGGCGCGCACACAGTTGCTGTTCGTCTGCTCGCCCGGCAACCCCGCCGGCGCCGTGATGCCGCTGGACGAATGGCAGCGCCTGTTCGAGTTGAGCGACCGCCACGGCTTCGTGATCGCCTCCGACGAGTGCTACAGCGAGATCTACTTCCGCGACGACGCCCCGCTGGGCGGCCTGGAAGCCGCGCAACGCCTGGGCCGCACCGACTTGCACCGCCTGATGATGTTCACCAGCCTGTCCAAGCGCAGCAACGTGCCCGGCCTGCGCAGCGGCTTCGTGGCGGGCGACGCCTCGCTGATCAAGCCCTTCCTGCTCTACCGCACCTACCACGGTGGCGCCATGAGCCCGGTGGTGCAGGCGGCCAGCGTGGCGGCCTGGGGCGATGAAGGCCACGTGGTGGACAACCGGCGCCAGTACCGCGAGAAATTCGCCCAGGTCACGCCGCTGCTGGCCCAGGTGCTCGACGTGGCCCTGCCCGACGCCTCCTTTTACCTGTGGGCCGCCGTGCCGGCCTCGTTTGCCGACGCAGCTACCGGCCTCAGCGCCGACGAGGCTTTCGCCCGCGAGCTGCTGGCTCAATACAATGTGACGGTGCTGCCCGGCAGCTACCTGGCCCGCGAGGTCGGCGGCGTGAACCCGGGCACCGGCCGCGTGCGCATGGCCCTGGTGGCCGAACCCGCCGAGTGCCTGGAAGCCGCCGCGCGCATCCAGGCCTTCCTGTCGCGCCGCGCCTGACGCCGCGCCCTCCCGCTTTTTCTTTTCTTCACCCTTGCTCCTCTGAGACCATGACCCAACAACTGCAAACCCTGATCGACAACGCCTGGGACAACCGTGCCGAACTCTCCCCCGCCTCCGCTCCCAAGGAAGTGGTGGACGCGGTGGAGCATGTGATCTCCGAACTCAACAACGGCAAGCTGCGCGTGGCCACGCGCGAAGGCGTGGGCCAGTGGACGGTGCACCAGTGGATCAAGAAGGCCGTGCTGCTCTCCTTCCGCCTGAAGGACAACGAAGTCATGCGCGCCGGCGACCTCGGCTTCTTCGACAAGGTCAAGACCAAGTTCGCCCACCTGAGCGAAGCCGAGATGAAGGCCACCGGCGTGCGCGTGGTGCCGCCGGCCGTGGCCCGCCGCGGCAGCTACATCGCCAAGGGCGCGATCCTCATGCCCAGCTACGTGAACATCGGCGCCTACGTGGACGAGAACACCATGGTTGACACCTGGGCCACGGTGGGCTCCTGCGCGCAGATCGGCAAGAACGTGCACCTCTCGGGCGGCGTGGGCATCGGCGGCGTGCTGGAGCCGCTGCAGGCCGGCCCCACCATCATCGAAGACAACTGCTTCATCGGCGCCCGTTCCGAAGTCGTCGAAGGCGTGGTGATCGAAGAGAACTCGGTCATCTCCATGGGCGTGTACATCGGCCAGAGCACCCCGATCTACGACCGCGCCACCGGCGAGGTGAGCTACGGCCGCGTGCCGGCCGGTTCGGTCGTGATCAGCGGCAACCTGCCCAAGGACGGCGGCAAATACAGCCTGTACGCGGCGATCATCGTCAAGCGCGTGGATGCGCAGACCCGCGCCAAGACCAGCCTGAACGACCTCCTGCGCGATTGACCATGACCACCCCCGCCGCGCTCCGCGCGACCCCCTTCGAGGGGGCAGCACCTGCCGCCCGGCAAAGCCGGTTCGGCGGTGCTTCTGGGCCGGCGGCCTTTCGTTGACGTGTCTCTCTCTTGTTTGATGGCATGAAAGGTTCGGTATGAGCAGCGGAACGATGGAGCGCATCCTGCGCCTGATGGCCGACAAGAAGGCTTCGGACGTGTACCTGACGGCGCACGCGCCGGCCATGATCAAGATCAACGGCCAGACCATCCCCGTCAACAGCCAGGTGCTGCCGCCGGAGGCGCCGCGCAACCTGTTGGCCGAGATCGTGCCGCCCACCCGCATGGAAGAGCTGCAGGAAACCGGCGAGCTCAACATGGCCGTGCCGCTGGAGAACCTGGGCAACTTCCGCGTCAGCGCGTTCCGCCAGCGCGGCCACGTCGCGGTGGTGATCCGATTCGTGTCGAGCGAGATCCCCCCGCTGGATTCGCTCAACGTGGCGCCCGTGCTGGCCGATCTCATCATGGAAAAACGCGGGCTCATGCTCATGGTCGGCGCCACCGGCGCCGGCAAGAGCACCACGCTGGCGGCCATGATCGACCACCGCAACGAGCGCGCCACGGGTCACATCCTGACGATCGAAGACCCGATCGAGTACGTCTACCGCAACAAGAAGTCGGTGGTGAACCAGCGCGAGATCGGGCCAGACACCGCCTCGCTGCAGGTCGCCCTGAAGAATGCCTTGCGCCAGGCGCCGGACGTGATCCTGATCGGCGAGATCCGCGACCGCGAGACCATGTCGGCCGCCATTTCCTATGCGCAGTCAGGCCACCTGTGCCTGGCCACGCTGCACGCCAGCAACAGCTACCAGGCACTCAACCGCATCCTGAGCTTCTACCCGGTCGAGGTGCGCCCCACGCTGCTGGGCGACCTGGCCGCCGCGCTGCGCGCCATCGTCTCGCAACGCCTGCTGCGCACCCACACCGGTGGGCGCGTGCCGGCGACGGAGGTGATGCTCAACACCTCGCTGATTGCCGACCTGATTCAGAAGGCCGACTTTTCGGGTGTGCGCGAAGCCATGGAGAAGTCGCTGGCCGAAGGTTCGCAAAGCTTCGAGCAGGACCTGGCCCGCCTGATCAACGATGGCCTGGTCGCGCGCAATGAGGGCCTGGCCCATGCCGATTCGCCCAACAACCTGCTCTGGCGCCTGCAGAACGACTTCAACGCCACCAAGGCGAGCGAAGCCGCGCAGGCCAGCGAAGAGGACGGGGGCGACAGCGCCACCTTCACCGAGTTCACGCTCGACGTCAAATTCTGATCCGATGACCGACACCCTGCGCCTGACCGAAGCCCTGATCGCCTGCCCCTCCGTCACCCCCTGCGACGAAGGTTGCCAGGCGCTGATCGGCGCGCGGCTGGCGCGGCTGGGCTTCGCCTGCGAGACCATCGAGAGCGGCCCGGCCGACTTTCGTGTGACCAACCTCTGGGCCCGCCTGGGCCAGGGCCGGCGGCCCACCCTGGTGTTCGCCGGCCACACCGACGTGGTGCCCACCGGCCCGCTGACCGCCTGGGCCAGCGACCCCTTCGTGCCCAGCCACCGCGACGGCAAGCTGTTCGGCCGGGGCACGGCCGACATGAAGACCTCGCTGGCGGCCATGGTGGTGGCCTGCGAAGAGTTCGTGGCCGCGAACCCGGCGCCCGCCATCGACGTGGCCTTCCTGCTCACGAGCGACGAGGAAGGCCCCGCGCTGGACGGCACGGTGATCGTCTGCAATACCCTCCAACAGCGCGGCGAGCGGCTGGACTGGTGCATCGTGGGTGAGCCGACCTCGGTCGAGCGCACCGGCGACATGATCAAGAACGGGCGCCGCGGGACCATGAGCGGCAAGCTCACCGTCAAGGGCATCCAGGGCCACATTGCCTACCCCCACCTGGCGAAGAACCCGATCCACCTCGCCGCCCCCGCGCTGGCCGAACTCGCGGCCACGGTATGGGACGGAGGCAATGAATTCTTCCCGCCGACCAGCTGGCAGGTCAGCAACATCCACGGCGGCACCGGCGCGAGCAATGTGATCCCGGGCACGGTGGTGATCGATTTCAATTTCCGTTTCTCCACCGAGTCCACGCCCGAGGGCCTTCAGCAGCGGGTGGGCGAGCTGCTGCAGCGGCACGGCCTGCAGCCCGGCGCCGACTTCGATCTCGACTGGACGCTCGGAGGCCGGCCCTTCCTCACGCCACCGGGCACGCTGGTCGACGCGGTGCGCGCGGCCATCCACGACGAGGTCGGCGTGGCCACCACGCTGTCCACCACCGGCGGCACCAGCGACGGCCGCTTCATCGCGCAGGTCTGCCCACAGGTGATCGAGCTGGGCCCGCCCAACGCCACCATCCACAAGATCGACGAGCACGTGGCCCTGGCCGACATCGAACCGCTCAAGAACATCTACCGCCGCACGCTGGAGCATCTCGACGCCCTGGCCCGTGCGCCTGCTTGAGCCCACCGTGAACCTGAACGAACTCCTCATCCAAGCCCGCCAACGCCTGGAGGCCGCGCAGCTGGCCTATGGCCACGGCACGACCAACGCCCAGGACGAGGCCGCCTGGCTGGTCCTCTGGCAACTCGGCCTGCCGCTG
Organism: Hydrogenophaga sp.; assembly: GCA_018993155.1. Classification (GTDB taxonomy): domain Bacteria; phylum Pseudomonadota; class Gammaproteobacteria; order Burkholderiales; family Burkholderiaceae_C; genus Hydrogenophaga. Next base: position 10,179 of record JAGKSX010000134.1, on the reverse strand, counting down.
GACAGCGACCTGGAAGCCCTGGCCAGGCGCCGCGTGACGACCGAAGAACAGTCCGCCGTGCTGGCCCTGATCCAGCGCCGCATCGACACGCGCGAGCCCGCGGCCTACCTCACCGGCGAGGCCTGGCTGCAGGGCGTGCCCTTCTACGTGGACCGGCGGGCCATCGTGCCGCGCAGCTTCATCGCCGAACTGCTGGCCGAAGGCTCGATCGACCCCTGGCTGGACGAGCGGTCCCGCGATGTACTCGACCTGTGCACCGGCAACGGCAGCCTGGCCGTGCTTGCCGCCATGGCCTACCCCGATGTGCGTGTCACCGGCGCCGACATTTCGCCCGATGCGCTGGCCGTGGCCCGCATCAACGTGGATCGGCATGGGCTGCAGCACCGCATCCGGCTGGTCGAGTCCGACGGGCTGACCGCCTGCCGCGGCCCCTGGGACCTGATCCTGTGCAACCCACCCTACGTGAGCGCGCAGAGCATGGCCACGCTGCCGCCCGAGTACCTGGCCGAGCCCGGTCTGGCGCTGGACGGCAACACGGCCGGCAGCCGCGACGGCATGGACTTCGTGCGCACCCTGCTGCGCGACGCGGCGCGCTGCCTGAAGCCTGCCGGTGTGCTGGTGCTCGAAATCGGCAATGAACGCGGGCATTTCGAAGCGGCCTTCCCTCAGCTCGAAGCCATCTGGCTCGAAACCAGCGCAGGCGACAACCAGGTCCTGCTGCTCACCCTTGAATCCCTTTTGGCGCTGCCCATCTCGCAGGCGCCCGCTCCATGATCACTTTGAAGAATGTTGTCCTTCGCCGCGGGGCGAAGGTCTTGCTCGATGGCGCCTCCTGCACCATCAACCCCGGGGAAAAAGTCGGCCTGGTGGGCCGCAACGGCGCCGGCAAGTCCAGCCTGTTCCGCCTGCTCGATGGCACCCTGCACGAAGACAAGGGGGACTTCTACGTGCCCCCGCAATGGCGCATGGCGCAGGTCGCGCAGGACATGCCCGAGACCGACATGTCCGCCACGCAGTTCGTCATCGAAGGCGACTCCACGCTGCTCAAAGCCCAGCAGGAAGTGACCGCCGCCGAAGACAGCGGTGATGGCGAGCGCATGGCCCACGCCTACATGGCCTTGCACGATGCCGGCGCGCACGACGCGCCCGCGCGTGCTCAGGCCCTGATCCTCGGCCTGGGTTTCCGCACAGACGAGCTGGAGCGCCCGGTCGACAGCTTCTCCGGCGGCTGGCGCATGCGCCTGCAGCTCGCGCGCGCCCTCATGTGCCCCAGCGAACTGCTGCTGCTCGACGAACCCACCAACCACTTGGACCTGGACGCCCTGGTCTGGCTCGAAGCTTGGCTCAAGCGCTACGACGGCACCCTGCTCGTGATCAGCCACGACCGCGAGTTCCTCGATGCCATCACCAACGTCACCGTGCACATCGAGCGTGCGCTGCTCAACCGCTATGGCGGCAACTACAGCCGCTTCGAGGACATGCGCGCCGAGCAGATGGCGCTGCAGGCCACGTCGTACGCGCGCCAGCAGGAGAAGATGGCCCACCTGCAGAAGTTCATCGACCGCTTCAAGGCCAAGGCCAGCAAGGCCAAGCAGGCGCAGAGCCGGGTCAAGGCGCTGGAGCGCATGGAGAAGATCGGGCCCGTGCTCGCCGAGGCCGACTTCAACTTCGAATTCAGCGAACCGCAGAACCTGCCCAACCCCATGCTGGCCATGGAAGGCGTCACCTTCGGCTACCCACCGCGCGAGCCCGGCGGCGAGCCGGTGGCCATCGTGCGCGGCATCAGCCGCTCGGTGCTGGCCGGCCAGCGCATCGGCATCCTGGGCGCCAACGGCCAGGGCAAGTCCACGGTGGTCAAGACCATCGCCCGCGATCTGCAGGCGCTGGCGGGCCAGATCACCGAAGGCAAGGGCCTCAACATCGGCTACTTCGCCCAGCAGGAACTCGACGTGCTGCGCCCCGCCGACACCCCGCTGGAGCACATGATCCGCCTGGTGCGCGACTGCACCGCGCAAGGGCGCCTGAGCGGCCAGCCCACGCGCGAGCAGGACCTGCGCAGCTTCCTGGGCAACTTCAACTTCACGGGCGACCAGGTCAAGCAGAGTGTGGGCAGCATGAGCGGCGGCGAAAAGGCGCGGCTGGTGCTGTGCATGATCGTCTGGCAACGCCCCAACCTGCTGCTGCTCGACGAGCCCACCAACCACCTGGACCTGGCCACACGCGAAGCCCTGTCCGTGGCGCTCAACGAATTCGAAGGCACCGTCATGCTGGTCAGCCACGATCGCGCCCTGCTGCGCGCCGTGTGCGACGAGTTCTGGCTGGTCTCGCGCGGTGGCATCGAACCCTTTGACGGCGACCTCGACGACTACCAGCGCTACCTGCTCGACGTGGCCAAGCAGTCGCGCGAGGCGCAACGCCAGGAGCAGCGTGGGCAGTCGCGCAGCCCCGCGCCACCGCCCGCAGCCGCTCCGGTGGCCGCCCCCAAGGCGCCGGAGCCCGCTCGCACGCCGGAACAGAAGCGCCAGGACGCGCAGCGCCGCCAGCAGGTGGCGGAAAAGACCAAGCCCTTGAAAAAGGAACTCGAACAAACCGAGAAGCGCATGGCGCAACTCGCCCAGGAGAAAACGCGCCTGGAAGCCGCCATGAGCCAGCCCGCCAGCCCGGCCGACATCGCCGAATCGGGCCGCCGCCTCAAGGCCGTGAACGATGAGAACGACACGCTGGAGGCGCGCTGGCTGGAACTGCACGAGGCGATCGAGGCGGCGGCAGCCGCCTGAGCCGGGCGGGACAACCCTGTAGGCCCTGGCGGGAGGCGCTGGAGTATCCTGTGCAAGCCGGTCAAGCGGACCGGCCTTTCTCACACAAACCAGGAGGGTCCCTCAACATGATGTCCATTCTCGGCACGCTTTTCATCGGTCTCATTGCCGGCTTCATCGCCCGCGCGCTCAAGCCCGGCGACGATGGCATGGGCTGGATCATGACCGCCATCCTCGGTGTGGCAGGCGCCTTCGTCGCCGGCTACCTGGGCTCCACGCTCGGCTTCTACCAACAGGGCGAGCCGGTAGGCTTCATCGCCTCCGTCATCGGTGCGATCCTGCTGCTGGTGATCTACGGCTTCTTCAAGAAGAAGTGAACTTTGCGGGTCCATCGCGGCTGGCATGAAACCCCCACGTCTCCATCACCGGATCTGGCACGGTCGTCGGGTGTGGGGGCCGTGGCTGGGAGCCTCAAAAGTGCGCTTGGGCCATGAAAACAAGCATCTGATTCCCGAATAGGAGCGCTTCATTCTCCTGTGACTGCTGTGCGCATGGCCTGCGATATGGTTCGCAGCCATTCGCCCCATGCCCCAGCGTCCAGTGCCCCTCCTCCTCGCCGCTCCTACCCCGTTTACCCGTTCCATCCCCGTTTCCACTTTCTCCCGCGGCCTGCGACTGACACTCGTGCTCGCCGGCATCTGGGCTGCCTCGCAGGGCCCCGCCTGGGCCCAGCCCCCTTCTCCTCCACCTGAGAACACCGACGCCTGGCGCACCGTGCAACTGCCATTGCGGCAGCTCACGGGCAACCGCCTGACGCTTCGGGGCGCGCACAGCGAGCAACGCATCCACCTGGGCGTGCGACTCGATGAAATGGTGGTGCGCGCCCGCCTGAACCTCGCAGTCACGCCCTCCCCGGCCCTGCTGCCCACCCTGTCCCACCTTCAGGTCCGCCTCAACGACAAACTGTTGTCCGTCGTTCCCATTCGCGCGGACCACTCGGGTGAGCGGATCGTGCGGACCATCGAACTCGACCCGCGTCTGTTCGTGGACGACAACTGGCTCAGCCTGCGCCTGGTCGGGCACTACACCCTGGCGTGCGAAGACCCGCTGCACAACAGCCTGTGGGCCGAAGTGGATGTGGACGCGACGGGCTTCGAACTCGCGATCCGACCGCTCGCCCTGGAAGACGAGCTGGCCCTGTTTCCCGCGCCCTGGTTCGATCGCCGTGGCGCCGGCCGTGTCGAGGTGCCCATGGTCCTCGGGCCCCAGCCGGACCGCGACCGCCTGAGCACCGCGTCCATCATGGCCTCGTGGCTGGGCTCGCTCGCGGGGGAGCGCGGCGCGGTCTTCCCGGTGCGGCGCGACCGCCTGCCCGATCGCCATGCCATCGTGCTGGTCAGCCCGCAACAACCAGGCCCCGAAGGCCTTGAACTGCCCGAGGCACTGGGCCCCACGGTGCGGCTGATGCGCCATCCGAAACTGCCCCACGTCAAACTGCTGGTGCTGCAAGGGCGCAACGAGCAGGAGCTCCGCACGGCGGCCCTGGGCCTGATCCTCGGCCGCCAGGCCATGAGCGGGAGCACGGTCCTGGTTCACGAGCTCGCGCCGATCCCCGTCCGCCCGCCCTACGACGCGCCCAACTGGGTCGCCACGGACAAGCCCGTTCGCCTGGGGGAGCTGGTGCCGGAGCGCGCCGCGCTCCAACTCCAGGGCGCCCATCCCGACGCCGTGCGGGTGCGCTGGCGCACACCGCCCGATCTTTGGCAAGGCCCAGGCCGCAGCGCGCTGCTGAACCTGCGCTACCGCACCGCCGTGCCCGCGCCAACGGACCACGCGCTCATGAGTCTGGCACTCAACGACAGCTTCGTGCGCGCCTGGCGCCTGGCCGCCGCTTCTTCCTCAGACGCCCTGGGCGGACTGGGCCGATGGCTGGGTGACGCGGACGAGGCGTCGGGGTCGGTGCGCGTGCAGCTCCCCGAGTTCCAGCCACGACAAAGCAACACGCTCGAAGTGCAACTGCCACTGGGCATGAAGCCCCAGGCCGGCGACTGCGCCTGGCGCGCCGAGTCCACCCGGGCCTCGGTGGACGCCGAGTCCACGCTGGATTTCTCGGCACTGCCGCATTTCCTGCAGATGCCCGATCTGGCGGCTTTCGCAGGAGCGGGCTTTCCTTTCACGCGTTACGCGGATCTGGCCCAAACCGCCATCGTGTTGCCCCCACAACCTGACGACCACGAGATCGAAACCCTGCTGGCGGTGATGGGCAGTTTCGGCCGATGGACCGGCACGCCCGCCTGGCACTTCGAGATCACCACGCCCGACAGGCTTGAGCAGGTCCGTGACCGCGACCTCCTGCTGGTCGGTGGGCCGCAGTTGCACACCTTGCTCAAGGGTTGGCAGAAGGGTCCGATGCTTGCGCTCGACGCCCATCGCAGGGACACGCGCGGTCCAGCCACTCAGGTGGCCGGCTGGCGCTCCTGGCTGCGCCCTGCCCGTGAAGGCGCCGACACGCCGGCGAACCCACCGCTGGCCCCACTCCAGGTGGAAGCACCTGGCAGCTTGGCGGTGATCGCCGGCTTCGAGTCGCCCCTGCAGGCCGGCCGATCGGTGGTGGCCTTGAGCAGCGATCAGACCCTGGGCCTGAACTGGATATCGGCCGCCCTGCTCAAGTCCGCGCAAGCTGCACAAATCCAGGGGGGGCTTACCGTGGTTCGCGAGCAGGAGGTGCGGTCCTACGAGAGTGCGTCCGTCTATCACACCGGCCAACTTCCCTGGACAGCACGCATGTCCCTGTTCCTGTCCATGTATCCCTGGCTGGCGGCCGCGGCCCTGGCCCTGGCATTGGGCCTGCTGGTGTGGGCGGCCCGCATCCGCCTCAAGCTGTACGCTGCGCGGCGCCTCAAGACCACCAGGGTGACACCGACCGAGCCATGACACCACCGACACGGTCCATCCGGCTCCACCGAGTCACCCGCTGGGGCCGTGGCGCAACAGGCGCCCTGGCCCTGGCGATCGCAGGCCTGCCCGGAATGTCGCTGGCCGCTCCCTGTGCCGACTGGCCCTTGTGGGAGTCCTTTCGCAAGACCTACATCAGCCCCGATGCGCGGGTGCAGGATCTTGACCAGCCCCACAAGCCCACGGTTTCGGAAGGACAGGCGTACGCACTGTTCTTCGCCCTGGTCGCGGGTGACAGGCAGCAGTTCTCGAGCTTGCTCGAGTGGACCCGGAACAACCTGGCCCGAGGCAACCTGCACCAGTTCGCCCCCGGCTGGCATTGGGGACGATCGGCCTCGGGCCAGTGGGTACTGCTCGACAGCAACCCCGCCAGCGACGCCGACCTGTGGCTGGCCTACACCCTTCTGGCGGCAGGCCAGCTCTGGCACGACGAGGCCTACACGCGGCTGGGACAAAGCCTCGCAGCCCGCCTGCTGCGGGACGCCAGCGCCGTGTTGCCTGCCTTGGGGCGCAGCCTGCTGCCCGCTCCGATCGGCTTTCAAGTTGGACCCGACCGATGGCGCCTCAACCCAAGCTATGCCCCGGTGCCCTTGCTCCGGGGCCTGTCCGCCTTCACGGGCCAGCACGCATGGCTGGAAATGGTCGAACCCACCTTGCGCCTGATGGTGGAATCCGCGCCGCACGGCATCTCGCCCGAATGGGCGATCTGGGATGCCCGCAGCGGGTGGCACGCCGACCCGCAAAGCGACGGGATGGGCAGCTACAACGCGATCCGCACGTACCTCTGGACGGGTCTGTCCCTCAACGACCCCGCTTTCGAACGGCTCGCGCTGGCATTCCTTCCCTGGTTGCACTGGGTGGGCCAAAACGGCCATGCCCCGGAAGCACTCAACGCGGCCACCTGCTTCAGCACGGAGCAGACGCCCCGGGAGGGTCCTACGGGGTTCGATGTCGCGGCGCTGGTGTTGGCCGACAGCCTGGGCTTCACCACCCTGAAGCGGCACTTGCAGACGAGGATCGACGCCAGCCTGTCGCGCCAGTCGCCCGGCTACTACAGCCATGCGCTGGCCCTCTTCGGGCTGGGCTGGATGGAGGGTCGCTACCGGTTCACGCCCCAAGGAGCACTGCTCCTGCCGGACAGCGCATGCGAGCCACGGGGACGGTGATGCGTGTGGCCCTCGTGCTGCTGGTGTGGGGCCTGTGGCTGCCTGGATCTCACGCGAAAGCACCGGCCGATGCGCCCGAGGTGCGGCAGTTGCTCGAGAGCGCCCAGTATTGGGCCGGACGCCAGCGGCCGGACTTGGTTCGCCAACTGATGCGCAAGCTGCTGGCCATCCAGCCGCGCCACCCCGAGGCGCTGGAAACGCTGGGCCTGGCGGCCAACCCAGGCTCACCGCCGCGGCGGGGTGCGCTGGCGCCCGCCAACTCACGGGTGCCAACCACGTCCACCCGACCCAGAACGGCGCGGCCCGCGCCATCAGCGCTCGCACTGGCAAGGGCCGCGCGAACACCCATCGCGCAGCCTGCACAAGCTGTGATCGCCCATGTGCCGCCAGCCGCCCTGCCCGAGGCGCCCGCCGACGCAGGTATCCCCCGGGTCGACGTGGGTGAAGCACGGGCGGAAGAAGAACCACCCGCCCGCGCTGAACCGGATCTTCAAGCGGTGTGGGAGGCCCTGGATCAGCGCCGCGCCGCGGACGGGGTGCGGCTCGGACGGGCGCTCAGCGAACGGTATCCCGAGCGCCCCGATGTCACCCGCGCCCTCGCCTTGGCGCTGCGGGATGCAGGCTTGCGCGGCGAGGCTCGCCTGGGCCTCGAACAGGCCGTGCGGCAATCGCTGGAGGCACCGGCCTCTCTTCAATGGGTGGCCCGGGAATCCCGAAACGCCTTGCAGGCATTGGACGCACGCCGACAACCCGAAGTGGCCACGGGACTGACCTGGGTGTACAAGCCCGGCGATGAGGCCGTCTCGCGGCTGGACTCCCGGGTCGCGAGCCTGCGGGTGCGCCAGCCCTGGGGCGACCATGGCCATTGGTTCGGGCAGCTTGACTCGGTCCGGCTGGAAGCCGGGCGGGCGGACGCCGCACAGCTCACCCGCTCGGGCGACTGGGGCAGCGCCGCATTGCGGCAACCGCCGAGTCCAGGCGGAACGCCCATGCACGCCCACGCCCAGGGCCGCGCCCTGGTGATCGGCTATGAAGCCGACCGTTGGCGCGCCGACATCGGCACCACGCCGCTCGGCTTTGAATTCGCCGGCCTCGCCGCGGGCCTGGACCTGAAGGGCCGCGTGGGCTCGGCGGACTGGGGCGTCTCGCTGGCCCACCGCCCCGTCACAGGAAGCCTGCTGTCCTACGGCGGCCAACGCGACCTGTTTTCGGGCATCCGCTGGGGTGCGGTGCGCCGAACGTCGGCACTTTTGCAATTGGCCACCACCTGGAGGGGGCTGGAGCCTTTTGCCCAACTCGAATGGGCGACCTACCGCGGACACGAGGTTCTGCCCAACCGCGAGCAAGCGGCCGCCATGGGCGTGGACTGGGCCCTGAGCCGTGGTGCGGACCACTATCTGGCCGTGGGTCCGGTGCTTCGCCTGCGCGCCTTCGACAACAACCAGAACCACTACAGCGTGGGTCATGGTGGCTACTACAGCCCCCAACGCAGCACCACGGTGAGCGTTCCGGTGCAGGCGGCGATGCGCGGCACCGATCTTTCCTGGGTGGTTCGCGTGGCGCCATCCTGGAGCCAGTCGAGCACCACGAGCGCGCCGCGCTTCCCTACGCGAGCCGACCTTCAGGCCCAGGCCGCCGCACAGGGCCAAGGCACGTATGGCAGCAGCCGTGGGCCGGGTGCCGGCTGGGCATGGCAAAGCACATGGGAGTACCGCATGAACGCGCACTGGACCACCGGTTTTCGGGTGGCGGCCGAGCGTTCACCCGACTACGCCAAGGAGCAGGTTCACCTCTACCTGCGATGGCAAGAGAAACCCCAGCGCGGTCCCGTGCCCCTGTGGCCTTCAACGGTGATGCCCCATGCTGGCGTTTGAACCTTTCCCCCGCAGCGCCCATCGTCTGCCGACCCACTGGCGCCTGAGCCTGTGGGTGCTGCGTCCTCGGGCTCTCGCAGCCCTGCTGCGCTGGACCGGCGCCGTGTTGTCGGGGCCCGAGCGTGCCGCGCTGAAAGCGCTGCAGGAGCCCAGCAAGCCCGTGACCGGGTACCAGCCTGCGCGCCTCGCCGCCGCGCGCAGGCGCCTCCCAGCCAGCCGCAAGGCCGCCGAGCACCCCTGGATGGCCCATCCGCCCGAGCTGGCCTGGCGGGTCGCGACCTGCCTGGGGCTGTTCGTCCTGATGGCGATGGTGCTCACGCCCACATCGAACGCGCAGCAGTGCCTGCTGGGGGCTGCCTTGCTGGCCGTGGCCGGGTTGTGCGCCGGGGCGCCCAGGGGTTCCGATGACCGCTCACAGGTGCTGCTCCTCATGGGGATTTCCGTGCTGCTCGCGGGCCGATACGCCTGGTGGCGGGTCACGCAAACCCTGCAGTTCAATGGTGTTGCGGAAACCGTGGTCGGCCTGTTGCTGCTCACGGCCGAGGTCTACTACTGGCTGGTGCTGCTGCTCAGCCACGCGCAGGCGGCGTGGCCCCTGCGGCGCACGAAAGCACCGGTCCACCGGCCCGCGGCCGAACTGCCGCATGTGGACGTCTTCATCCCCACCTACAACGAGCCGCTGCACGTGGTGCGCCCCACCCTGCTGGCGGCCCAGAACCTGGACTGGCCGGCCGACAAGTTGCACATCCATTTGCTCGACGACGGCCGGCGCGACGAATTCGAGGCCTTCGCCCGCGCCGTGGGCGTGAACTACGTGCGCCGCACGGACAACCGCCACGCCAAAGCCGGCAACATCAACCACGCACTGGGGCGGACATCGGGCGAATTCGTCGCCATCTTCGACTGCGACCACATCCCGGTGCGGGACTTCCTGCGCGCCACCATGGGTTGGCTGGTCGACAAGCCCGACTGCGCCATGGTGCAGACGCCGCATCACCTGTTCTCACAAGACCCCATGGAGCGCAACACGCGCCTGGAACGCGGCATCCCCAACGAAGGAAAACTCTTCTACGGACCTGTACAGAGCGGCAATGATCTCTGGAACGCCACCTTTTTCTGCGGGTCGTGCGCTGTCCTGCGCCGCAGCGCCCTGGAGGCCATCGGCGGGATCGCGGTGGAAACCGTCACCGAAGACGCGCACACCGCGCTGAAACTGCATCGCCTCGGCTACACGACCACCTACCTCCCGCGCATCCTCGCCGCAGGACTCGCCACGGAGAGTCTCGCCGGCCACATCGGACAGCGCATCCGCTGGGCGCGGGGCATGGCCCAGATCTTCCGGCTCGACAACCCCCTGCGAGGCAAGGGGCTCACCCTGATGCAGCGCCTGTGCTACTGCAACGCCATGCTGCACTTCTTCAACGGCTT
>JAGKSX010000133.1 GCA_018993155.1 Hydrogenophaga sp. | reverse complement strand
GTATCTGGATCAGGTGCGGGTGGCCGACCCATTCCTCAATCTGGAGACGAGACCATGAAGACCATCCCCACCCATCGGCGCCAGGCGCTGATCCGCCTGGGCGCCGCCTGCCTGTTCGGGCTGAGCGCGGCGGCGTTCGCACAGCCCAAGGAGATCAAGATCGGTTTCGTGCTGCCCCTCTCGGGCGGCACCGCGACCATCGGCAACCAGACCAAGGTCGGCGCCGAGATCGCCATCGAGCAGATCAACGCCGCGGGTGGCATCAAATCCCTGGGTGGCGCCAGGCTGGTCGCGATCTTTGCGGACAGCCAGTCCAAGCCCGATGTGGGCGTGGCCGAGACGGAACGCCTGATCACGCGCGAGCAGGTGTCGGTGATGGTGGGCGCCTACAACAGCGCGGTCACCTTCCCGGCCACCGAAGTGGCCGAGCGCTACAAGACGCCCTGGCTGGTCACGGGTTCGGTGAAGGACGAGATCACCGAGCGCGGCTTCCGCTACGTCTTCCGTCCGAACAACAAGGCGATCTACGACGCGCGCGAGCAGATGGACGCGATCGACCTGCTGGCCAAGGAAACCGGCAACAAGCCGCAGACCATCGGCCTGTTCTACGAAGGCACCGACTGGGGCCGATCGCACACCGCCAACATCAAGAAGATGGCGCTGGAGCGCGGCTACAAGATCTCGCTGGACGAGTCCTACCCGCCGAACCAGTCCGACTTCTCCGCGCAGCTGCTGAAGATCCGCGCGAGCAAGCCCGACGCATTGATCGTCGTGGCCTACACGCCCGACCACATCCTGTTCACGCGCCAGTTCGCGGAGAACCGCCTCAACGTGCCCTACGGGATCCACTCCGTCGGTGGCGGCGCGGAAGACCCTTCGTTCTACAAGTCGGTCAACCCCAAGGCCTACGACCTGATGTTCGTGCAGGACGATTTCCAGGTGGACATCATGCAGGCCATCAAGGACCCGAACGCGTTGGACGCCGACAAGAAGTTCCAGACCCGCATGGGCTACGGTCTGAACGCCTACGGCGCGCAGGGCGTGTCGAACGCCTACATCCTGCGTGACGTGCTGGAGCGCGCCGCCTCGACCGACCGGGAAAAGATCCGCGATGCCCTGGCCGCGACCGACATCAAGAGCGGGCCTGCGCTGATCACGGGCTACAGCCGCGTCGTCTTCGACGACAAGGGCCAGAACCCGCACGCCCACGGCGCCATCACCCAGAACATCGGTGGCGAGCGCCGCACGGTGTGGCCGGCGGCCAACCGGCTGGCCGGCACCAAGCCGGTCTGGCCGCTGCCCGACTGGTCCAAGCGCTGATCCGGTCCACGGCTTCAACCCGGGCGTCCCGCCGCCCCGCGCGGCGGGCGCCCTCATCACGGAAACCGGTATGGATCCCCTCATCTTTTTCTACGCGCTCATCAACGGGCTGCTGCAGGGCGCCATCTATGGCGGCATCGCCCTGGGCCTGAGCTTGATCTTCGGCGTGCTGCGCGTCATCAACTTCGCGCACGGCTCCTTCCTCATGGTGGCCATGTACGCGGCCTACACGCTGTGGTCCACCTTCGGCCTGCACCCCTACGTGGCGGCGCTGGTGACCATGCCCTTGCTGTTCGGCTTCGGCTACTTCACACAGAGCGTCATCATCTCGCCGCTGTTCAAGCGCGAGTCGTCCCTGGTGGTGGAACCGCTGGGCGCGCTGCTGCTGACCACGGGCGTCTACCTGGTCATGGACAACCTGGTGCTGATGACCTACGGCCCGGACGTGCGCTCGGTGAGCGTGGACTTCGCCGGTGGCACCTTCGAGGTCGCGGGCCTGCCGATCAGCATCCCGCGTTTCGTCGGCTTCGTCGCTGCCATCGCGGTGGCAGGGGGTCTCTGGTGGGGGCTCAAGCACACCGACGTGGGCCGCTCCATCCGCGCCACGGCGCAGAACCGCGACGCGGCCGCCATGAGCGGCGTGAACGTCTACCGCGTCTACAACCAGACCTTCGGCCTGGGCGCCGCCATCCTGGGCCTGTTCGGCGCCTTGCTGGTGCCCTTCCTGTCGATCACGCCCACCGTGGGGCTGATGTTCGGCGTCAAGTCGTTCCTGGTGGTGGTGCTCGGTGGCATCGGCTCGATCCCGGGCTCCATCGTGGGTGGGCTGCTGCTCGGTGTGTTCGAGTCGCTGATCTCCCAGTTCGTCACCGCCACCTCGGCTGCGATGTTCTCCTTCCTCATCTTCATCGTGGTGCTGCTGGTCCGTCCCAACGGCCTGCTGGGCCGCAAGGCGTGAGGGCGTGGCCATGTCAAGAATGAACGCCTTTTCCAACTCCCCCTCCACGCTGATCCTGGGCCTGCCCATGATCGCGATCGCGGCCGTGCTGCCGCTGTTCGTGAGCGACTCGTACACGCTGCACTCCCTGACCATGATCCTGTACTTCGCGTACATGGCCACGGCCTGGAACTTCGTGTGCGGCTACGTCGGTCAGCTCTCTCTCGGGCACGCCGTGTTCGCGGGCCTGGCCGGGTATGTGACGGTGCTGCTGTTCACGCTGCTCGGCCTCTCGCCCTGGCTGGGCATGCTGGCTGGCGGTGCGTTCGCGGCCCTGCTGTCGCTGGCCATCGGCTACCCCACGTTCAAGCTCAAGGGTCCGTACTTCACGCTCACCACGATCGCCTTCGCCGAGATCGTGCGCATCTGGTTCGAGAACACCGACGATTTCCTGGGCATCCCGCTCAAGGGCGCGCAGGGCCTCGTGGTGCCGCCCAGCGAACTCGGCGGCCTGGTCTACCAGTTCGAAGGCAAGCTGCCGTATTACTACATCGCCCTGGTGATGCTGGTGCTGGTGCTGCTCGCCACCATCGTGCTCGAGCGCTCGCGCCTGGGCTACTACCTCAAGGCGATCCGGGGTGACCACAACGGCGCCGAGGCCCTGGGCGTCAACCCCACGCGGTGCTCGCTGATCGCGCTCGCGGCCAGCGCCTTCATGACCGGCCTGGGCGGCGCCTTCTACGCGCAGTTCTTCCGCTATATCAACCCGGAACGCAACATGGGCATCGAGTTCTCGATCGACGTCGCGCTGATGGCCATCGTGGGCGGTCAGGGCACGGTGCTCGGCCCCATGCTGGGTGCCCTGGTGCTCCACCCGATCGCGGAGTTTTCGCGCAGCCACCTCGGCGGCACCTTCCTCGGCCTGCACCTGGTCATCTACGGCGTGATCCTGATCGTCGCGGTGCTGTACTTCCCCAAGGGCATCATCGCGCCGATCGATCGCTGGCTGAAACAACGCCTCCAGCAAGGAGGGACGGAAAAATGAGCGATTCGACAACGGCGCTGCTGCAAGTGCAGGGCCTGAGCAAACGTTTCGGCGGCCTGAAGGCCGTGAACGAGGTGTCGTTCGACCTGCGACGTGGCGAGATCCTCGGGCTGCTCGGTCCCAACGGCGCGGGCAAGACCACGGCCTTCAACCTGATCGCCGGTTTCCACCGCGCCGACCAGGGTCGCATCCTGTTCGAAGGCCGCGATGTGCTGGGCATGGCGCCCAGCGACATCTGCCGCGCGGGCATCGCGCGCACCTTCCAGCTCTCGCGACCCTTCGGCGGGCTCTCGGCGGTGGAGAACGTGATGGTCGGCGCCTTCGCGCGCCTGGAGTCCACCGCCAAGGCGCGCGAGCTGGCGATGGAGCTGCTGGACTTCCTCAATCTCGGCGACCGTTGCAACGCCGACGCGAACGACCTCACCGCGTTCGACAAACGCAAGATCGAACTCGGCCGCGCGCTGGCCACGCAGCCACGCCTGTTGCTGATGGACGAGGTGGTGGCCGGTGCCACGCCCAGCGAGGCGGCCGAGATGGTGGCCCTGGTGCGCAAAGTGCGCGACCGAGGCATCACGGTGCTGATCGTGGAGCATGTGATGAAGGTGATCATGGGTCTGTCGGACCGCGTGATCGTGATGGACCAGGGCTGCCTGATCGCCAATGGCGAGCCGCAGAAGGTGGTGAAGGATCCGCGCGTTCTGACGGCGTATTTTGGAGAAGGCTATGTCGGCACCGATGTTTAGCGTGAAAGACCTCTGGGCCGGCTACGGCGAGCAGCAGGTGCTCCGGGGCATCCACCTCGACCTGCACCCCGGCACCATCACCGCCCTGATCGGCGCCAACGGCGCGGGCAAGACGACCTTCCTGCGCACGGTCTCGGGCCTGGTGAAAACCAGCAGGGGCTCTGCGGTGCTGGAGGGCTGCTCGCTCACCGGCCTGCCACCGCACCGCATCGTGGACCAGGGCTTCGTGCAGTCACCCGAAGGCAAGCAGCTTTTTCCCGAGATGACGGTGATGGAGAACCTGATGGTGGGGGCGTCCACGCCCAGGGCGCGCGCGCGCCGCTCCAAGACGATGGACGAGATCTTCGCGCTGTTCCCCATCCTCGATGAACGCCGCCATCAGCTGGCCGGCACCCTGTCGGGCGGGCAGCAGCAGATGGTCGCCGTGGGCCGCGCGCTGATGGCGCTGCCGCGCGTGCTCGCGCTCGACGAACCATCGCTCGGGCTCGCGCCCATCATGGTGGACCGCCTGTTCGAAGGCATCCGCAAGATCCGCAACAGCGAACTCGCGGTGCTGGTCATCGAGCAGAACGTGCAGATGGTGCTCAACATGGCCGACCACGGCTTCGTGATCGAGAACGGCACCATCGCCATGCGCGGCACCGGCCGCGAGCTGCTGCACAACCCGCAGCTGAGGGCCAGCTACCTCGGCATCTGAACACCGGGCCCGGCCGAACCCGGCAGGGCCCGATCCCCTTCCCGCACCACGCCTGCTTAAAAGATATATGGTGCATCAATGCGCAACGAAAGGAACCCACTCATGCCGCAGCCCAGTCCCGTCCGCCGAGCGGACGCTCCCGATTTCATCCCCACCGCCGAAGAGATCGCCCGCCTGCGGGAGAAGGCCCGTTTCGTGCGGCTGGAGACGATCCGGCTGATCGAGATCGCCAAGGTCGGCCACTACACCTCGGTTTTCTCCGCCGCCGAGATCTTCGCCTCGCTGTACTACGACGTGATGTCGCTGCGCCATGGCGAGCCCGCCTGGCCCGACCGCGACCGCTTCCTGATGGGCAAGGGCCACGCCGCCGTGGGGCAGTTCCCCATCCTCGCGGAATGGGGCTTCATCCGCCCGCAAGAGCTGGACGGCTACACCCGCCTGGGCAGCGCGCTGGGTGACCACCCCGACATGACCAAGGTGCCCGGCATCGACTTCAGCTCGGGCTCGATCGGCCACGCGCTCTCCGGCGGCTGCGGCATGGCGCTGGGTGGGCGCATGTCCCAGCGCGACTTCCACGTCTTCGTGATGCTGGGCGATGGCGAGATGCAGGAAGGGCAGGTGTGGGAGGCCGCGCTGTTCGCGGCCCACAACAAGCTCTCGCGGCTGGTCGCCATCGTGGACCGCAACGGCTACCAGCTCGACGGCAAGGTGGACGACGTGATGGGCGTCGAGTCCCTGGCCGAGAAGTGGCGCGCGTTCGGCTGGGAGGTGCACGAGGTGGACGGCCACAGCGTGCGCGACCTCACCGCGCTGCTGCGGCGCCTCAAGGCCGACACCGGCCGCGACAAGCCCGCGTGCGTGATCGCCAGGACCATCAAGGGCAAGGGCGTTTCCTACATGGAAACCGAACCCGGCTGGCACCTGGGCTACCTGGCACCGGCGGACGCGCAGCGCGCCATCGAAGAAATCATGAGCAAGGAGATCTGAACCATGAACCCCCAACCCCTTTCCCCTGACTCCTGGCAGTACCGCGCCCTGAACCAGATCACCCCGGGCCTGAACCATTTTTCGGACGCGCTCATCGAACTGGCCGAGCAGGGCCACCCCGTGATGGCCGGCTCGGCCGACCTGCAGTACTCCAACGGCCTGAACAAGTTCGCCAAGGCCTACCCCGATCGGTATGTGCAGTTCGGCATCTCCGAACAGAACATGGTGACGGCCGCCGCCGGCCTGGCGACCACGGGCCAGATCCCCTTCGTCGCCACCTTCGCGTCCTTCCTGGGTCTGCTGTGCTGCGAGCAGATCCGAATGGACGTGGCCTACAGCAAGCTGCCGGTGCGGCTGGTCGGCCACCACACCGGCATCTCGCTCGGCTTCTACGGCACCTCCCACCACGCGACAGAGGACATCGGCACCATGCGCTCCATCGCGGGGCTCACGGTGATCTCGCCCGCCGACGGCCCGCAGCTGGCCAGCGCGATCAAGGCCTCGATCGGCTGGCCCGAGCCGATCTATTTCCGCATCGGTCGCGGCCGTGAGCCCGACGTGTACGAGAAGAACACGCCGTTCGAGATCGGCAAGGCCATCGAGCACAGCCGGGGCACCGACCTCACCCTCATCGCCTGCGGCATGGCCGTGAAGGGCGCGCTCGAGGCCGCGGCCGCGCTGGGCCGCGCGGGCTTCTCGGTGGGCGTGATCGACATGGCCACCATCAAGCCGCTGGACCGCGACGCGGTGCTGCAGGCGGCAGCGCGTTCACGCCTGCTCATGACGGTGGAAGAGCACAACGTGCTCGGTGGCCTGGGCGCCGCCGTGGCCGAGGTGCTGGCCGACGAAGGCGCGGGCGTGCGCCTGGTGCGCCACGGCATCCACGACGAGTACAGCCTGATCGCTCCGCCCACCCACCTGTACGCGCACTACCGGCTCGACGGCCCCGGCATCGAGGCCGTGGCGCGCGAAGCCATGCAGGGCAAGCGAGCGGCGGCCCGGCCCGCGCCGGCGCTGGCCTTGGTGGCGGGAGGCGCGCGATGAGCGCCGTGCCCACAACAATGCGCTTCATCGACCACGGCCAGGGCGGTGGCCCCGAGGTGCTCGTGCCACGCACCGGTCCCACGCCGGTGCCGGCGGATGGTGAGGTGCTGGTGCGCGTGGCCTTTGCGGGCGTCAACCGCCCCGAAGCCCTGCAGCGGCGCGGGCTCTACGCGCCGCCGCCGGGCGCCTCCCCCATCCTGGGCCTGGAGGTGTCGGGCGAGGTCGTGGCACTGGGTGCGGGGGTGACGCGCTGGTCGGTGGGCGACCCGGTGTGCGCGCTGACCAATGGCGGCGCGTACGCCGACTACGTGGTGGTGCCCGAGGGCCAGGCGCTGCCCGTGCCCGAGCGCATCTCGATGCGGCAGGCCGCCGCCTTGCCGGAGAATTTCTTCACCGTCTGGGCCAACGTCTTTCAGCGCGGCGGTCTGCGCGCCGGGGAAAGCCTGCTGGTGCATGGCGGTTCCTCGGGCATCGGCCTGACGGCGATCCAGCTGGCCAAGGCCTTTGGCGCGCGCGTGCTGTGCACGGTCGGCAGTGCCGAGAAGGCGGCGGCCTGCAAGGCCGCAGGGGCCGACATCACCATCAACTACCGCGAGCAGGACTTCGTGGACGTGGCCCTGAAGGCGACCGAGGGCGCCGGTGTGAACATGGTGCTCGACATGGTCGGTGGCTCCTACGTCGAGCGCAACCTGCGGGCCCTGGCCGTCGAAGGGCGGCTGGTGCAGATCTCGTTCCTGGAATCGTCCCGGCCCGAGCTCGACTGGACGCCGCTGATGGCCAAGCGCATCACCTTCACCGGCTCCACCTTGCGCCCACGCAGCCTGGCGGACAAGACCCGGATCGGCCAGGAGCTGGTGGAGCAGGTGTGGCCCTTGTTGAGCGCGAAGCGCGTGGCGCCCGTGATTCACCAGGTGTTCCCAATGGATCAGGCCGCCCAGGCGCATGCGCTGATGGAGTCCTCCGAGCACATCGGGAAGATCCTGCTGGAGGTTTAGGCCCGCCAGCGGTTCATCGAGGGCCGACCAGCTCCGACTCCACGCGCATGTCCAGCACATAGGCATAGCGCGAGGCGTCGGCCGGCGGGTTCTGGACCGTGTAGCGCTTGACGCGCAGCACGTTGCGCGTGCCCGCCTGGTGCGTGAAGCCCTCGATGTTTCCGTAGAAGTGGCCCCATTCGCCGGCGCTGGTCTTGAGGCCGGCACTGTTGTACTTCACCTCGCGCACCTGCATGCACTGGGCATTGCGCACCACGCCATGGCTGCAAGGCTGGAGCTGGGGGCCCACTTCCAGGAACAGGGTTTCGCCCGCGCCGCCGTAACGCGTGGCGTCGGTGGGCTTGCCCACCAGATGCCAGCGGCTGCCGTCGTTGAACTGCAGCAGCACGCGCGGCGGGTTGGCATCCTGCGCCAGGTGCACACGGGTGGCGCGGCTGATCTGCGCTGCAACGGCCTGTTCCAGCTGCATCAGTTCGCGGTCGGGGCAGGCCATCATCGTGCTCACCGGGCGCGAGATCGTGATGTCGATGCCGTTGAGCTGGTAGCCCGCGCCGATGCCGTTGCAAAGCCTGTCCACCACCACGCGCTGGTCGCCCGGCTTTTCGCCTTGCACAAAGCTCAGGCGCACGACGCGCTGGGGCGCAAGCGCGGTGAATGCGGGCAGTGCACGGCCGCCCGGGTCGTCCGCCTTCTCCAGCTCCCAGTGGAAGGCCTGCAGCGTTTTGTTGAGAGAGGAATCGTTCATGGCGTTGGCCGACGGGTGGGTGGAGGTGGCGCAGGCCGTCAGGCCCAGCAGGGAGGCTGCGGTGAGGGCGATGAATGTCCAGCGTTTCATGTGAAGGCTTCCTTTCTGTGGTCCACCAGGACAGCATGGCGGATGTGCTTGTTTCACGCAAGCTCTCCTGCATAGGGAGGATGGACAGAAGGCCGCGGCGCCGGGCGCACCAACCAGGGCGTGAGAGTCTCAGCGCGACGTGCTGGTGTAGATGCGGTTGCGCCCTTCCAGGCAGTACGTCTGCGCGTGAAAGATCGGCCGGTTCTGTGCGTAGTGCACCCGATCGAGCAGCACGTAGAGCTGCGGCTTGTGGTTGCCGCGCGCCCAGCCGATGGTGCTGGAGTGGACGGCGTGGTACTCCACTTCGGTGCGATCGGTGCGCACGCCCAGGCGCGCGAAGATGTCCACGAACGACATCGAGAACAGCGCCTCGTCGAGCACCTCGGGGAACAGGCTGTCGACATAGCGGTCGTAGCCGTAGCTCAGCAGCTCGTCGTCGCTGTAGATCGCGCGCTCGGTGTAGAGCACGCGCGCGCCGGCGGGCAGGCCCAGCTTGTGCGTTTCCTCGGGTGTGCCGGCGCGGCGCTCCAGCTTGTGCAGCTCGATGCGCGGCGTGCGCCCCTGGCCTTTGATGGTGTCGGTGAGCGATTCGAAATGGCCCATGCCCATCGACGCCGGCGGCGGCGGGGGCGGGCTCACGATGGTGCCCACGCCGCGCTGGATGCGCAGCAGGCCTTCCGTGACCAGGCGGCTGATGGCTTCGCGGATGGTGTTGCGCGACACCGCATAGGCACCGGCCAGTGCGGTCTCGGCCGGGATGGCCTGGCCGGTCGACCATTCGCCGGCCGACAGGCGCCGGCGCAGGTCCTGCGCCAGCCGGTCGGGCAGGGTCAGGACGTCAGCTCGGCCCATGACTTGCGCTCGCCGGCAAAATTCTTGTAGACCTGTTCACCGGCCACGATGGGCTCGAAGCGCGGTGCCTCGCCGTCGGGTGCGAAATCGCGCGGGTCGATCACCTGGTGGTAGTTCGGGTGGATGAACAGCGGGATCGAATAGCGTTCGCGGCCCGAGCGGTTGATCACGCGGTGCAGCGCCGATTTCAACCGGCCGTTGCTCCAGCGCGTGAGCAGCTTGGCGACGTTGAGCACGATGGCTTGTTCGTCGGGCACGACCGGCAGCCAGTCCTGGTCCGGGCCGAGCACCTCCAGCCCGCCGTTCATGTCCTGGATCAGCAAGGTGATGAGGCCCTGGTCTTCGTGCGCGCGCACGCCTTCGTCCGCGATGTGCTGCACCACTTCCTGCGGCGGGTAGTGGACCACGCGCATGTTGGAGTAGGTGTTGCGCGACACGTTGGCGAAGAAGTCGGCCGGTGCACCGAGGTGCAGCGCGAACGCCTGCAGCACCGCTTCGCCGACCTGGAACATCGCGTGGTAGCAGGTCTCCAGGCGCTCGCGGAAGCCCGGCACATCGGGCCAGGGCGTGGCCGCGTAGAACGGCAGCGGCAAGAGGGCCGGGTCGATCGGCGGGATCGGGTGGCCCATGCTGAAGGCCTCCTGCCCGCTGGGCTTCTGGCCCGGCTTGGCGTTGTCGAACATCGGCTGGAAGCCGCGGTTGGTCTTGCGCTCCTGGTAGGGTGCTTTGGCGTCGTCGCTCTGTCCGAAGAACGCTTCGGCGGCGCGGAAGGTGTCGGCAATCACCGCGGGCGGGACGCCGTGGCCCACCAGCTTCATGAAGCCGTAGGTCTCGGCGGCGCGGCCCATCTCGCGCGCGATGGATTCGCGCGCGGCCAGGTCGCCGCCGAACAGCGGCGAGATGTCGATGGTGGGGATCGCGTGTGTGGCGGTGGTGGTGCTCATGCGGTGTCTCTCAGTTGGCCTTGATGCCCGGGTTGAAGGCGTTGGTCATCATCTCGGTGACGGGGGCCACCGACTTGATCTGGTCGTATTCCTTGTAGAAGGCCATGGTGTCCTCCCACACCTTGGGGTCCATCCACAGCAGGCCGCGGGCCCGGGTGTCGGCGCTCTGGTTCAGCGGGTTCTGCACCTTCATGCGCCAGGCGAGCTTGTCGGCGCGCTCGATCTGCTGCGGGTAGGCATCGACCAGCTTCACCGCTTCTGCGGGGTGGTCGATGGTGAACTTCAGGCCCCTGGCCACCGCGCGCACCACCTTGCGCACGGTCTCGGGCTTTTCCTTGATCATCTTGCCGCTGGTGAAGAGCGTGTCGCCGTACGAGGCCACGCCGTACTTCGAGAACCGCAGCACCTTCCAGGTCTTGCCCTTCAGGTGCGCGGGCGCGTCGGTCTTGGCGGCCTCCAGTTCGACCTGATAGGTCTGGTTGTGCAGGTGGCCGGTGAAGTAGTCCACCTTGCCGACCAGAAGGGGTTCGGCGTTGGCCAGCACGGTCTCGACCTTGATCTTCGACAGATCGAGGTGGTTGCGTTTGGCCAGGGCTTTCAGAAACATCTCGCCATCGGCCTGGATGCCCACGCGCTTGCCTTCGAGGTCCTTGGGCGTCGGTTCCGGATCGCCCGGGTTGCCGACGCCGATATAGACGTAGGGCAGCTCCTGGATCAACGCGCCGATGGCGACCACGTCCACCGGCGAAGGCGCCAGGCGCGCCGACATGATGAACGACTGGGCCATGACGCCGAACTGGGCCTGGCCCACGCCCACCGTGGGGATGGGGTTCTTGCCCGGGCCGCCGTCGATGAAGCTGACCTTGATGCCTTCTTCCGCGAAGTAGCCCTTGGCGTCGGCCACCATGAGCGCGGCGTACTGGCCGTTGCGCAGCCACGAGAGCGCGATCCGGACGTCTTCCGTCGGGGCCTGCGCGGCGGCGCCGCTCCAGGCGGTCAGGCCGATGGCCAGGGCCGCGGCGAGTTGGATGAAGGGTGCGCGCATGGTGAGGCTCCTTGAGGGCGAAAACGAAGTGAGGAAGGGGGATGGCCTGGGATGAAGCGCGTCACTTGCCGCCGTTGCGGCTGCGCTCGCTCCAGTTGATGCGAGCGCCGATCACCTGGACCAGCATGTAGATCGCGTAGGACAGCACGGCGGCGAGCAGCGCCACGGCATAGACCTGGTCACCCCGGTACTGGGCCATCGCGCGGTTGATCACGTAGCCCAGGCCTTCGGAGGAAATCATCCACTCGGCGGCCACCGCGACGATGATGCTGGCGCTGCCGGTGATCTCCTGCGCGGCGAGGATGTAGGGGACCGAGTACGGCAGCCGCACCTGGAGGAACACCTTCCAGGGGCTCACGTCGAGGATGCGCATGCGGTCCAGCACCACGGTGTCGACCGCCGCCAGGCCGCGCATGGTGTTGACCAGCACAGGGAAGAAGCCGGCGATGGTGACGATCGCCACCTTGGTCCACAGGCCGTCGCCCACCGCCAGCACCAGCACCGAGGCCAGCGCCACATAGGGCACGTTGCGGATGGTGATGGCCGCCGGCATCAGCAGGCGGTTGAACATCGGCAGCGAGGTGAACAGCACCGCCAGGCCGATGCCGACCACGTTGGCGAGCAGGAAGCCGATGGCGGCTGCGCGCAGCGTGACCATCAGGTGCTGCGTCACGAACGAAGTCTCCTGCGTCAGCACGGCCAGCACCTGCGTGGGGCGCGGGATCACGAACTCCGGCAGGCCCGAGAACGCAATGGCCAGGTACCACAGGCCGAGGATGGAGACGATCGGAAAGGCGATGCGCGAAGCGATCTTCAGCACCCGCAGCAACAGGTTGCGCGTGGCAGCGGTTGGCGGGGCCGGCGCGACGGCGGGCGGGGTCACGGTGGTGGTGTTCATGCGGCGGCCCTCCATTGGCCGAACAGCAGGCCGCGGATGCGGTCGGTGAGGGCCACGAATTGCGGATCGGTGCGGAAGGCCGCCGTGCGCGGGCGCGGCGAGGGCACGGCGATGTCGGCCAGGATGCGGCCCGGCGCCGGCGAGAACACGATCACGCGATCGGCCAGCAGCACGGCCTCGTCGACATGGTGGGTGACGAACAGCACGGTCTTGGGGCGCGTGGCCAATTCGGTGCCCAGCCACAGGCCCAGCTCTTCGCGCTTCATTTCGTCCAGCGCGGAGAAGGGCTCGTCCATCAGGAGCACCTCGGGGTCGTGCGCGATGGCCGACGCGAAATTCACGCGCTGCAGCATGCCGCCCGAGAGGTGGTGCGGCATCTTCTCCTCGTGTCCCGCCAGGCCGAAGTCGCGCAGCAGGCCGCGCGCGGGCAGGCCGGCGCGACCGGTCACCTTCTGGGTGAACTCGACGTCCTCGACGGCGCGCTTCCACGGCAGCACCGCGGGCCGCTGCGACACCAGGCCCAGTTGGCGCTGGCGCCGCACGGTGGCGGGCGGCAGGCCGCCGATCCGCACCGAACCGCTGCTGGGCTGGTCCAGGTCCGCCACCAGGCGCAACAGCGTGGTCTTGCCGCAGCCCGATGGCCCGACCAGGGCGATGAACTCGCCAGCCGCGATGTCGAGGTCGACCGATTCGAGCGCCACGGTGGGGCCGAAGCGGCGTGAAACGTTTCTGAGTTGAATGTCGGCGGACATGATGTCTGGACGTCCCCAAAAGTGGGCGGGTTGTTGGACGTCCAATGTCCAGAGCGAGATTCATGCCACCGCCTCGGACCGACGGCGGAAGTCTGTTTGAATTCACAGGGCTCGCTGCCGTACGACGGCGGGTCATGGCCGTGGCGACTCCTGCCTCAGGGAATCCCCGAGGGTCGATTCCATTGACAACAGGTTCCGCCATCTTCACAATAAACCTAACGAACGATCGCTTTTCATGACAACGACCAAATCCACTCGCTCACCCCGAGCCGACAACCGGTTGCCTGAACTTCTGGATGCCGCCGCGCGCCTCTTCGCGCGGCGTGGATACGCCGCGACTTCCATGCGCGACATCGCCGTCGAGGTCGACATGAAGCCGGGGTCGCTCTACTACCACTTCCCCTCCAAGGAGGAGCTTCTGCTGGCGGTCTACCAGGCCGGCGTGCTGGAACTGGAGAAGACGACGGCCGATGCCTTGCAGAAGGAAACCGACCCATGGGTGCGGCTGGAGGTGCTGTGCCGGGCGCATCTGGAGGTCGTCCTGCGCGACAGCGACTACGCCCAGGTGCTGATCCGCGTGTTGCCGGACGACATTCCCCAGGCCGCAGATCGTTTGCGGGAACTCCGCGAAAGCTACGAACAGGTCTTCCGCACCACCGTGGCGCAGTTGCCGCTCTCTGCGGGCACGGACCGGCGTGCCCTTCGTCTGATGCTGATTGGCGCGCTCAACTGGGCGGTGCTCTGGTTCAACCCCGACGGACGCGATTCCCCACGCGTTCTCGCGCGAAAGTTTGTGGGGCTAGTGAAGGAAATACAAGATGGCCGAACGTCCCCCTAGGGTGATCGTCACGAAGATTGGTTTTGATGGACATGACCGAGGCAGCCGCGTGATCGCGGCCTGCCTGCGCGATGCGGGCATGGAGGTGATCTACACGCCGCCGTGGCAGGAGATTCCCACCGTCGTCAAGCTCACGATGGAAGAGGATGCCGACGTCATCGGAATCTCCTCGCTCGCCACCGACCACCTCATCGTGCCCAAGCTGATGGCCGCGCTGAAAGAAGCCGGGCTGTCGGATGTGCAGGTCATCGTCGGCGGCATCGTGCCGGCCAAGGACGAATCGATGCTGCTGGAATGCGGCGTGGCCCAGGTGTTTCACCCCGGCACCTCGCTGGACGATGTGGTGGTGTCGGTGCGCGCGCTGTCCGAGAAGCGCCGCGCCTTGCTGGGAGCCTCGACATGAACGGCCAGGTGCAATGGGAAACCGAATTCGCTCAGGGTGTGGCGGGCGACGCCACCCCCTACACCCGCTCCGGCATCGGCATCAAGCCGCTGTACACGCCGCAGGACCACACCGGCGCAGCATCGTATGACGATGCGCTGGGCTATCCCGGCCAGTACCCGTACACGCGGGGCATCTACGCCACCATGTACCGGGGTCGCAGCTGGTCCCAGCGCCAGCTCATCGGCCTGGGCGTGCCTGAGGACTACAACCTGCGGGTCAAGGAGATCCTCGACCTCGGCGCCTCTGCGCTCTCGCTGATCCCTTGCAACTCGGTGTTCCGGGGCTACGACGCCGACGACGTGCCTTCGGAATTGCTGGGCACCTGCGGCACGGTCATCAACCACGTGGAAGACATGCGGGTGGCCCTGGACGGCGTGCCCATCGGCAACCTTTCCACCGCCATGAACGACCCCTCGCCCTTCACGCTGCTGGCCTTCGAGCTGGCGGTGGCCAAGCGCCGTGGCGTGCCGTGGACCAAGATCACCGGCACCTCGAATCAGAGCGACTGCATCTCGCACTTTGTTGCGAACCACATGTTCTTCCGCCTGGCGCTGCAGGGCGCGCGCCGGGTCATCGTGGACCACATCGCGTTCGCCAACAAACACGTGCCCGGCTGGAACCCGCTGTCCATCGTGGGCCAGCACATGCAACAGGCCGGCGCCACCCCGGCCGAGGCCATGGCGTTCACGCTTTGCTCCGGCATTCAGTACGCCGAAGACTGCATTGCCAGCGGCATGGATCCCGACCAGTTCCTGCCGCGCTTCACCTTCTTCTTCGACGTCTCGGTCAGCTTCTTCGAAGAGGTCGCCAAGTTCCGCGCCGGCCGCCGCATCTGGGCCCGGCTGTGCCGCGAGCGCTTCGGCGCCAAGGACCCGCGTTCCTGGCGGTTCAAGTTCCACGGTCAAACCTCGGGCGTGGACCTGACGCGGCAGCAGCCGCTCAACAACGTTGCGCGGGTCACGGCGCAGGCCATGGCCGGCATCTTCGGCGGCTTGCAATCGCTCCACACGGACGGCTACGACGAGGTGTTTTCCACGCCCACCGCCGAGGCCGCCCGCATCGCGGTGGCCACGCAGAACATCCTGCGGG
>JAGKSX010000132.1 GCA_018993155.1 Hydrogenophaga sp. | reverse complement strand
GCGAGATCCCGCTGATCCCGCGCCTTGCCGGGCACCTCATCTCGGGCGGCGGCAAGCGGCTGCGCCCGATGCTGACGCTCGCGGGGGCGGAGCTGGTCGGCTACAAAGGCACGCGCCACCACACGCTGGCGGCCGTGGTGGAGTTCATTCACACCGCGACCCTGCTGCACGACGACGTGGTGGACGAGTCCACCTTGCGGCGAGGCCGCGAGACCGCCAACGAGCGATTTGGCAATGCCGCCAGTGTGCTGGTGGGAGACTTTCTTTACTCCCGCGCTTTTCAGATGATGGTGGACATCAACGACATGCGCGTGATGCAGGTGCTGTCCGACGCCACCAACGTGATCGCCGAAGGCGAAGTACTTCAACTCATGAACATGCACGACGCCACCATCGACGAGGCCGCGTACCTGCGCGTGATCCGCTCCAAAACGGCCAAACTGTTCGAAGCCAGCGCCCGCTTGGCGCCCATCCTGGCGGGCGCGGATGCCCACACCGAGGCCCTGTGCGCGGAGTACGGGCAGGCCCTGGGCACCGCCTTCCAGGTGATCGATGACGTGCTCGACTACGAGGGCAGTGCCGATGAACTGGGCAAGAACCTGGGGGATGACCTGCGCGAAGGCAAGGTCACCCTGCCCATCATTTGCGCCCTGCGTTCCGGCTCCGAGGCGCAGAAGGCGCTGCTGCGCCAGGCCATCGAACAGGGCGACGTGGCGCATCTCGACGCCATCAGGGACATCATTCTTCAAACGGGCGCCCTGGATGCTGCTCGGGTCAGTGCGCACGCGGAGGCCCAACGGGCGATTGAGGCCGCCAGGCAACTGCCGGTCAATGCCTACAGCGCGGCTTTGCTACAATTGGCGGCTGGCCTGCTTGAGCGTCGATCTTGAGCAGCCGCTGAAGGCCAACGGCCTTCAGACGATCGACCACTTTGGTCCATCGGGGTGTAGCTTAGCCTGGTAGAGCGCTACGTTCGGGACGTAGAGGCCGGAG
Source organism: Hydrogenophaga sp. (assembly GCA_018993155.1). Taxonomy (GTDB): domain Bacteria; phylum Pseudomonadota; class Gammaproteobacteria; order Burkholderiales; family Burkholderiaceae_C; genus Hydrogenophaga. The sequence continues at coordinate 27,564 of JAGKSX010000132.1, read as the reverse complement.
GTTCGAATCCTCTCACCCCGACCAGTTTCCCCCTTTCAGACATTGCCGTTCAGACCGAGCCAACGACCGGCCGGTCGGATTTCGCGTCCTCGATACAACGGCCAGCGGGGGAATCCGCATTTCCGACACAAGTTGCCTCAATAATGGCGGGCAAGTCCTTGATTTACGATAAATAGAAATCTATGGCGTCCGTCGAAACCCTCCCTCAGGAGACCCCGTCCATGGCCTTGCCAGGCCTGGGCCGCGCGCTCGTGTCCGCGGGGAAGCTTGGCCAGAAGGCGGCTGAAGATCTTTATCGCAAAGCACAAAGCGGCCGCTCGAGCTTCATCGCAGAGCTGACCGGCTCAGGGGCGGTATCCGCGTCGGATCTGGCCCACACCATGTCGGTGGCTTTTGCCGCGCCGCTGCTCGATCTGGACGCGATCGACGTGCAACGCCTGCCCGCCGGCCTGCTCGATCCCAAGATCTGCAGCGACTACCGCATCGTCGTCCTGAGCAAACGCAACAACCGCTTGATGGTGGCCACGGCCGATCCAGCCGACCAACAGGCCGCCGAGAAGATCAAGTTCGCGACCCAGATGGGCGTGGACTGGGTGATTGCCGAGTACGACAAGCTCAGCAAACTGGTGGAGACCCAGACCACCAGCGTCAACGACACGATGGACAACATCATCGGTGGCGAGTTCGAGTTCGACGAGGCGGCCACCGAGACGAGCGTGAGCGACGTGACCGACAAAGCGTCGGAGGTCGACGACGCGCCCGTGGTCAAGTTCCTGCACAAGATGTTGATTGACGCATTCAACATGCGGGCATCCGACTTGCACTTTGAGCCTTACGAGCACAACTACCGGGTGCGCTTTCGGGTGGACGGCGAACTGCGTGAAATTGCGTCGCCGCCGATCGTGATCAAGGACAAGCTGGCGTCGCGGATCAAGGTGATCTCCCGCATGGACATCTCGGAGAAGCGTGTGCCCCAGGACGGGCGCATGAAACTCAAGATCGGGCCGGACCGGGTGATCGACTTTCGGGTCAGCACCCTGCCCACCTTGTTCGGCGAGAAGATCGTGATCCGTATTCTGGACCCGAGCAGCGCCAAGGTCGGCATCGATGCCCTGGGCTACGAACCTGAAGAAAAAGAGCGGCTGTTGAACGCGATCAGCCGGCCGTACGGCATGGTGCTGGTCACCGGCCCCACGGGTTCGGGGAAAACCGTGTCGCTGTACACCTGCCTGAACATCCTGAACAAGCCGGGCATCAACATTTCCACGGCGGAAGATCCGTCGGAAATCAACCTGCCGGGCGTCAATCAGGTCAACGTCAACGAGAAGGCGGGGCTGACCTTCGCGGCGGCCCTCAAGGCATTTCTGCGCCAGGATCCCGACGTGATCATGGTGGGTGAGATTCGCGATCTCGAAACGGCGGACATCTCGATCAAGGCCGCACAAACCGGTCACATGGTGCTGTCCACCCTGCACACGAACGATGCGCCGACCACGTTGACGCGGATGATGAACATGGGCATTCCCACGTTCAACATCGCCTCCAGCGTGATCCTGATCACCGCCCAGCGGCTGGCCCGCCGCCTGTGCGCCACCTGCAAGGCGCCGCTGGACGTACCGCGCAAGGCCCTGGTGGACGCCGGATTCAAGCCGGAAGACCTTGACGGCACCTGGACGCCCTACAAGCCTGTGGGGTGCTCGGCCTGCAACAACGGCTACAAGGGCCGCGTCGGCATCTACCAGGTGATGCCCATTTCGGAAGAAATCCAACGCATCATCCTGCGTGGTGGCAGCGCGCTCGACATTGCCCAGCAGGCCAGCAAGGAGGGCGTTCGCACGCTGCGCGAATCGGGTCTGCTCAAGGTGAAGCTGGGCATGACTTCGCTGGAAGAAGTGCTCAGCGTGACCAACGAGTGACGCAGCTCCAGACACAAGGCTCAGAGGGATAGAGGGACACCATGGCAACCGCAGTATCCAAGAACGTCAAGGACGCCGTCTTCGAGTGGGAAGGCAAAGACCGCAACGGCAAGACCGTGCGTGGAGAAACACGGGCCGCGGGAGAAAACCAGGTGTTGGCCGCGCTGCGGCGCCAGGGCATCGTGCCCGGTAAGGTCAAGAAGCGCCGCATGAGTTCGGGCAAGCGCATCAAGCCCAAGGACATTGCCATCTTCACGCGCCAGCTGGCCACCATGATGAAGGCCGGTGTGCCCCTGCTCCAGGCGTTCGACATCGTCGGCCGGGGCAACGCCAACCCCAGCGTCACCAAGCTGCTCAACGACATCCGCACCGATGTGGAAACCGGCACCTCGCTGAGTTCGGCGTTTCGCAAACACCCGCTGTACTTTGACAGCCTTTACTGCAACCTCGTGGAAGCCGGTGAAGCCGCCGGTATTCTGGAGGAGTTGCTGGACCGCCTGGCCACTTACATGGAGAAGACCGAGGCGCTCAAGTCCAAGATCAAGTCGGCGCTGATGTACCCGATCGCCGTGATCATCGTGGCCTTCGTGGTGGTGACCATCATCATGATCTTCGTGATCCCTTCGTTCAAGGAGGTGTTCTCCTCCTTCGGCGCCGATCTGCCCGCGCCGACCCTGTTCGTGATCGCGATAAGCGAGTTCTTCACCGAGTACTGGTGGTTGATCTTTGGCGTCCTCGGTGGCGGTTTCTACTTTTTCATGCAGGCCTGGCGGCGCAATGAGAAGGTGCAGCGGTTCATGGACCGCCTGCTGCTCAAGCTGCCGATCTTTGGTCCATTGATCGAAAAATCGGTCATCGCCCGCTGGACGCGCACGCTGGCGACGATGTTCGCGGCGGGCGTGCCTCTGGTGGAAGCGCTGGACTCTGTGGGCGGCGCATCGGGCAACTCGGTCTACGCCATTGCCACCGAACGGATCCAGCAGGAGGTGTCGACCGGCACCAGCCTGACCAACGCCATGACCAATGCCAACATCTTCCCATCCATGGTGCTGCAGATGTGCGCCATCGGTGAGGAGTCGGGCTCCATCGACCACATGCTGGGCAAGGCCGCCGACTTCTATGAAGCCGAGGTCGACGACATGGTGGCGGGCATCTCCAGCCTGATGGAGCCCATCATCATCGTCGTGCTGGGGACCGTCATTGGCGGCATCGTGGTGTCGATGTACCTTCCCATCTTCAAGCTGGGCCAGGTGGTTTGATGCTGGCGGAAGCGGGCGTGCCGGGCGCGGCGCTGCTGGGCTTGCTCGGCTTGTTGGTGGGCAGCTTTCTCAATGTGGTGATTCACCGCCTGCCCAAGATGATGGAGCTGCGCTGGGCCGCCGAATGCGCGGATCTCCAGAACACGGAGGAGAATCCGGCAGCGGCCTCACCAGAAGCTGAACCATTCAACCTGATGGTGCCGCGCTCGCGCTGCCCGCATTGCGGACATCAGATCCGCTGGTTCGAGAACATCCCGGTGTTCAGCTACCTCGCCTTGCGCGGCCAATGCAGCCAGTGCAACGCGCCGATCAGCGCACGCTATCCGGCGGTGGAGTTGACAGCCGCGGTGCTGTTCGCCTGGTGTGGGTGGCAATGGGGGCTCGGCTGGGAGGCCCTGGCCTGGTGCGGTTTTTCCGCGGCGGTGCTGGCACTCGCGTGTATCGACTGGGACACCACGCTGCTGCCCGACGACATCACCCTTCCCTTGCTGTGGGCCGGCCTGTGCGCAGCAGGTCTGCGACTGACCGATACCGCGCTCCCGGACGCTCTCTGGGGGGCCGTGGCAGGCTATCTGTCGCTCTGGCTGGTGTACTGGGCTTTCAAGCTGATCACGGGCAAGGAAGGCATGGGCTACGGTGACTTCAAGCTCTTCGCCGCCTTCGGCGCGTGGTTCGGCTGGCAAGCCTTGATCCCGGTGATCCTGATGGCATCGGTGATCGGTGCCGTGGTGGGCATCGCCATCAAACTCAAGGGCAACCTGCGCGAGGGAGGCTATGTGCCTTTCGGCCCCTTCCTGGCCTTGGCCGGCTTGACCTCGATGGTCTTTGGCCCTTCGGCCATTCTGGCCGCCATCGGCCTGTGAGCCCGACGCCTCAAAGCCCACCCCTGCGGCTGGGACTCACCGGTGGCATTGGCAGTGGCAAGAGCACGCTGGCGCGCCTGCTGCAGGCCCGTGGCGCCAGTGTGATCGATGCCGATGCCATCTCCCGCCGCAGCACAGAAGCCGGCGGTGCCGCAATGCCCGCCATCGCACACACCTTTGGCCCGGCATTCCTGGCTCCAGATGGCGCCCTCGACCGGCAGCGCATGCGCGATCACGTGTTCGCACACCCCGAAGCCCGCCACACGTTGGAGCAGATCATCCATCCGCTGGTGGGCGCGGAAATCCAGCGCCAAGCCCAGGCATCAACCTCTTCCTGTCTGGTGTTCGATGTGCCTCTGCTCGTCGAGTCCCCACGCTGGCGGCCTCAGCTGGACCGCGTGCTGGTGGTCGACTGCTCGCCCACCACGCAGATCCGCCGCGTGAATGCACGCAGTGGATGGGATGCCACCACCACCGAAGCCGTGATGCGCAACCAGAGTCCGCGTGCCTTGCGCCTGGCCGCAGCCGACCTCGTGGTCTTCAACGACGCCGACGACCTGGCCCTGCTGGAGCGCACCGCAGAGGTCCTGGCCAAGCGGTTCGGGCTATGATGAACCCCCACCCGCCGCTCCGTCCCGCGACCGCCCCGCTGCCGTGATCCTGTACGACTACCCCTTCAACGAACGCATTCGCACCTACCTGCGGCTTGAACAGCTGTTTCGTCGCATGGTGGAACTGGTGCCCCGCAGCCATCCGCTGGACCACCACTACGCGATCCAGACCATCTTCGAGATCATGGACGTGGCGGCCCGGGCCGACATGAAGTCGGATGTGCTCAAGGACCTGGACCGGCACAAGCAGCAACTCATCGGTTTTCGCGGCAATCCGATGATCGCGGAGCAGGCCCTGGAAGAGGTCATCCAGAAGCTGGAAGACTGCTTCACGCAACTGAGCGAAATGACCGGCAAGACCGGCCAGGCCCTGACTGAGAACGACTGGCTGATGAGCATCCGCAGCCGTATCGGCATCCCAGGCGGCACCTGCGAGTTTGATCTGCCCGGCTACTACCACTGGCAGCACCGGAGCGCGGAGGAACGCCGGGCCGACCTGCATCGCTGGTCGGTCCCGCTGGCACCCTTGGCCGAATCCATCGTGCAGTTGCTCAAGATGCTGCGCGAATCGGGTTCGGCCCAGAAGGTGGTCGCGCCAGGTGGTCAGTTCCAGCTGACCCTTCCGCAGGGTCGCAGCTTCCAGCTGCTGCGCTTGCGCATCGACCCATCCACGGGGCTCATTCCCGAAATCAGCGGCAACCGGCTGATGCTGTCGGTGCGCCTGATGCGCCACGGCGAAGACGACCGCTTGCATCCAGCGCAGGAGGACGCTGCGTTTGAACTGACCCTGTGCGCCTGAGGTCGGCCGTGAGCGACAAAGCCACCGGCACACCCGTCAGAACCGTCCGCTGCCCGAATTGCGGCGGACCCAGCATCTACGCGCCGAGCAACGCGTACCGGCCGTTCTGCAGCGAGCGATGCAAGCAGATGGACCTGGGCGCCTGGGCCAACGAAGAATTCAGCCTGCCGGAAAAGGAAGGCCAGAGCGACCCCGGCTTCGAACAAAGCTGAAACCACCTCGTCCGCGGTTCAGCGGACCGGCCTCAAACCGTCTGTTCGGCTGCCAGCCACTCCAGCACGGGCACGGTGCCGGCCAGCACAGGGGCACACGACACCGGCAAGGTCTGCCAAGCGAACTGCTGGCCTTCGCGCATCTGCAGTTCACCGGTCCAGTCGCGCACCTTGCAGAAATGCAGCCGCACCAGTCCATGCGGGTAGTCCACCATCGACACTTTCCAGATGTGCGCGGTGCCGATGGTCAGGCCAATCTCTTCCTGGAGTTCGCGCCGCAGCGCCTGCTCCACGGTTTCACCCGCCTCCAACTTGCCGCCCGGAAACTCCCAATACCCGGCATACACCTTGCCCGGTGGACGGGAAGTCAACAGGAAGGCACCATCCGGCGCGATCAGCACGCCCACGGCCACGTCCACCACGGGCCGATTGGCAGGACGCGGCGCGTCCTGGTCGGCATCGACCACCAACACCGGCGCGCTCATGCCTGTGTGGCGTGGGTGCCCGCGTAGTCGCGCGCGAACTGGTAGGCCACCCGCCCGCTGCGCGAACCGCGCTCCAGTGCCCAGACCAGCGCCAAGGGCCGCGCCGCCTCGATGTCGGCGGCAGGGACCCCCAACGAGGAGAGCCACTGCGCGACGATGGTGAGGTACTCGTCCTGACTGAACGGGTAGAAGCTCACCCAGAGGCCGAAGCGTTCCGACAGGGAAATCTTTTCCTCCACCACCTCGCCCGGGTGCACCTCGCCATCCGCCGTGTGCGTGTAGGTGAGGTTTTCCTTCATGTATTCGGGCAGCAGGTGGCGGCGGTTGCTGGTGGCGTAGATCAGCACGTTGGGGCTCGCGGCCGAAACCGACCCATCCAGGATGGACTTGAGCGCCTTGTAGCCTGGCTCGCCGTCCTCGAAACTGAGGTCGTCGCAGAACACGATGAAGCGCTCGGACCGCTCAGCGACCACTTCGACGATGTCGGGCAAATCCACCAGGTCGGACTTGTCCACCTCGATCAGCCGCAGGCCTTGCGGCGCGTATTCGTTGAGGCAGGCGCGCACCAGCGAGGACTTGCCGGTACCGCGCGCACCGGTCAACAACACGTTGTTGGCCGGCAGACCCTGCACGAACTGCAGGGTGTTGCGCTGGATCTTCTCCTTCTGCCCGTCGATCTCCTGCAGATCACCCAGGCGCATTGCACCCACGTGACGCACAGGCTCCAGGACGCCATGACCGCTGCTGCGCTTGCGATAACGCCAGGCCACGGCGGCAGCCCAGTCCGGCGCCGACATGGGCTGCGGCAGCACCGCCTCGATGCGGCTGATGAGCTGCTCGGCGCGCTGCAGCAGGCGTTCGAAGTGCTCGTTCATGACCGGTAGTCGGCGTTGATGGTCACGTACTCGTGGCTGAAGTCGCACGTCCACACCGTCTCGCTCGCCGTGCCCCGGCCCAGACCGATGCGCACCAGGATCTCGGCCTGCTTCATGACGCGCTGGCCGTCTTCTTCCTTGTAGGCGGGGTGGCGCCCACCGGCGCTGACCACGTGCACGTCGCCCAGGTGCAGGTCGATGCCGTTGACATCCAGGTCGTGAATGCCCGCGTAGCCCACCGCGGCCAGGATGCGGCCGAGGTTCGGGTCGCTGGCGAAGAACGCCGTCTTCACCAGAGGCGAGTGCGCGACCGCGTACGCGGCCAGCAGGCATTCCGAAGCGTCGCGGCCACCATCCACCTGCACGGTGATGAACTTGGTGGCGCCTTCGCCATCGCGCACGATGGCGTGCGCCAGCTGCCGCGCCACCGGGGTGAGTGCCGCCAGCAGTGCACGCCCTGCGGGGCTCTCCAGATCGGTGATGGGGGTGTTGCCCGCCCGCCCGGTGGCCACCACGACAAAGGAGTCGTTGGTGCTGGTATCGCCGTCAACCGTGACGCGGTTGAAGGAAGCATCGGCCAGGCGGCGCGCCAGCGCATTCATGAGCGCGGGCGCGACGGCGGCGTCGGTGGCCAGGAATCCCAGCATGGTGGCCATGTTGGGCCGGATCATGCCCGCGCCCTTGGCAATGCCGGTCACGCTGAGGGTCCGCCCGTCCAGCTCGAAGCGCTGGCTGAAGGCCTTGGGCAAGGTGTCCGTGGTCATGATGCCCTGCGCCGCCGAGAGCCATTGCGCCCCACCCTCGGTCTGCGGCTGCGCCGCGTCGGCCAGCGCCAACGGCAGGCCGGCCAGCAGGCGGTCCAGCGGCAGCGGCTCCATGATCACGCCGGTCGAGAACGGCAGCACCTGCTCGTGGTGCAGACCGAGCGAGCGCGCGAGCGCGGTGCAGGTCTGGCGCGCGTTGGCCAGGCCGGGCTCGCCGGTACCGGCGTTCGCATTGCCGGTGTTGATCACCAGCGCGCGGATGGACTGCCCGGAAGCCAAGTGGTCCCGGCACACCTGAACCGGTGCGGCGGCGTAGCGGTTCTGCGTGAACACCGCGCCCACGGCGCAGCCTTCATCGAGCAGGAACACCGTAAGGTCTTTGCGGTTGGCCTTGCGGATGCCCGCCTGCGCCACGCCAATGCGCACGCCCGAAACGGGCAGCAGATCGGTGGCCAAGGGGGCGTTGAGTTGAACAGGCATGTGAACTCCGTGGATGTACCGTGATGCCCGACGGCCGCGCGACGGCGGGCACCCTGGGATGCCGCCCTCACGCCACCGTCAGTCCAGCTTGCCGTGGCAGTGTTTGTATTTCTTGCCACTGCCACAGGGGCAGGGATCGTTGCGCCCCACACGCGGCACGTCGCCCGCAGGGCGCGCAGCCGCGGCAATGGCCGCATCGGCGATGGTCTCGGCCTCGCCCGTTTCGGTCGGCGCGGTGTAGGTCACGTTGGTGATCTGCTCGGCGCGCTCTTCCAGCCGCTCGGCCGCCTCGGCCATCTGTTCGGCCGATTGCACGCGCACGTTCATGAGCACGCGGGTGACATCGTTCTTGACGCTGTCGAGCAATTGGCCGAACAGCATGAAAGCCTCGCGCTTGTACTCCTGTTTCGGCTGCTTCTGCGCATAGCCGCGCAGGTGGATGCCCTGGCGCAGGTAGTCCAGGGCCGAGAGGTGTTCACGCCATTGGCTGTCGATGGTCTGCAGGAGCACCACGCGCTCGAACTGGGTGAAGTTCTCCTCGCCCACCAGCGCCACCTTGCCCTCGAAGACCGTCTTGGCCGCCGCCTGCACGCGCTCGACGATTTCCTCGACATCGATGGCTTCCGCATCGGCCACCCAGCTGGACACGGGCGCTTCCACGGCCCACTCATCGCGCAGCACACGCTCCAGCGTGGGCAAGTCCCATTGCTCTTCCACGCTGCCCTCGGGCACATACTGGTGCACCAAGTCGGTGAAGCAGCCTTCACGCAGTGCGTCGATCTGCGCGCGCAACGAGGTGGCGTCCAGAATGTCGTTGCGCTGCTGGTAGATCACCTTGCGTTGGTCGTTGGAAACGTCGTCGTACTCCAGCAGCTGCTTGCGGATGTCGAAGTTGCGCGCCTCGACCTTGCGCTGCGCGCTCTCGATGCTGCGCGTGACGATGCCGGCTTCGATCGCCTCGCCCTCGGGCATCTTCAGGCGGTCCATGATCGCGCGCACGCGGTCGCCCGCGAAGATGCGCATGAGCGAGTCGTCCAGGCTCAGGTAGAAACGCGAGGAGCCAGGGTCGCCCTGGCGGCCCGAGCGGCCACGCAGCTGGTTGTCGATGCGGCGCGATTCGTGGCGCTCGGTCGCGATGATGCGCAGGCCGCCCAGCGCCTTGACCTTCTCGTGGTCCTGCTGCCATTGCTGGCGGATCGTCTCGATGCGGGCCGCCTTGGTCACTTCGTCGAGTGACTCGTCGTTCTGCACCGCGTCGACCATCTTCTCGAGGTTGCCGCCGAGCACGATGTCGGTACCGCGTCCAGCCATGTTGGTGGCGATGGTGATCGCGCCGGGCCGGCCCGCCTGGATGATGATGTCGGCCTCGCGGGCGTGCTGCTTGGCGTTGAGCACCTCGTGCGGCAGCTTTTCGGCCTGCAGCAGGCTGGCGATGATCTCGGAGTTCTCGATCGACGAGGTACCCACCAGCACCGGCTGGCCGCGCTCGTGGCACTCGCGGATGTCCTCGATCGCCGCAACATACTTTTCCTTGGTGGTCTTGTAGACCCGGTCCAGCTGGTCGTTGCGCTTGCTCGGCCGGTTGGGCGGGATCACCACCGTCTCCAGGCCATAGATCTCCTGGAATTCGTAGGCCTCGGTGTCGGCCGTGCCGGTCATGCCCGAGAGCTTGCTATAGAGACGGAAATAGTTCTGGAAGGTGATGGACGCCAGCGTCTGGTTCTCCGGCTGGATGGCCACGCCTTCTTTCGCTTCCACGGCCTGGTGCAGGCCGTCGCTCCAGCGGCGGCCCGACATGAGCCGGCCCGTGAACTCATCGACGATGACGATCTCGCCGTTCTGGTTCACATAGTGCTGATCGCGGTGGTAGAGGTGGTGCGCCTTCAGCGAGGTCACCAGGTGGTGCAGCAACGCGATGTTGGCGGGGTCGTACAGCGAAGCCCCTTCGGGCAACAGGCCGGCCTGGCTCAGCAGGCGCTCGGCATTCTCATGACCCTGCTCGGTCATGTGAATGGAATGCGCCTTCTCGTCCACGGTGAAGTCGCCGGGTTTGATCACCCCTTCACCCGTGCGCGGATCGGCCTCGCCCTCCTGGCGCACCAGGTGGGGCACCAGCTGCTTGATCGCTAGGTAGACCTGGGTCTGGTCTTCGGCCTGGCCACTGATGATCAGGGGCGTGCGGGCCTCGTCGATCAGGATCGAGTCCACCTCGTCCACGATCGCGTAGTTCAGGCCCCGTTGCACGCGATCAGCGGCCTCGTAGACCATGTTGTCGCGCAGGTAGTCGAAGCCGTACTCGTTGTTGGTGCCGTACGTGATGTCGGCGCGGTAGGCCGCCTGCTTTTCCTCTCGCGGCGCCTGGGGCAGGTTGATACCCACGCTCAGGCCAAGGAAGTTGTACAGCCGGCCCATCCACTGGGCATCGCGGCTGGCCAGGTAGTCGTTGACGGTAACGACATGAACGCCCTTGCCGGTCAGTGCGTTGAGGTAGACGGGCAGCGTGGCGGTCAGCGTCTTGCCCTCGCCGGTGCGCATCTCGGCAACCTTGCCATGGTGCAGCGCCAGGCCCCCCATCAGTTGCACATCGAAGTGGCGCATCTTCATGACGCGCTTGCTGGCTTCGCGCACCACGGCAAACGCCTCGGGCAACAAGGCCTCCAAGGCTTCGCCCTGGGCGATGCGCTGCTTGAACGCCTCCGTCTGCGCCTTCAGCTCGTCGTCGCTGAGCTGCTCGAACTTCGACTCCAGTCCATTGATGCGCTCCACCGTCTTGCGATAGGTCTTCAGGAGACGGTCATTGCGGCTACCAAAGATTTTGGTGAGGAAGTTTGTGGCCATACGTACGGGCCTGCGCCGGACACCCTGTGGATTCCGGGCAGGCAATTGAAGGTAGGAGGGCTCTCGCGAACCCGGGAGAGCAAACGACGGGAAACTACCCGTGATGTGCCGACGGACGCAGGGCTTTCAAGAGCAAAGCGCGCATTTTACCCGCCGCACCTGCACCGCGCTCAGGGCCTGCGAGGGCCGGGCCCTGTCGCCTTGGCCACGGCCATGTTTTCACCCGCGGCCAGGAAGCGTTGCGGATCCTGGGGCACGCCCGAGACCCAGACCTCGAAGTGCAGATGCGGTCCGGTGGAGCGCCCCGTGGAGCCCACTTCCGCGATCTTCTGGCCCCGCTTCACGATGTCGCCCTTCTTGACCAGCACTTTCGAGGCGTGGGCATAGCGGGTGACAAGGTCGTTGCCATGGTCCACTTCCACCATGTTGCCGTAGGCAGGGTGGTATTCCTGCACCACCACCATCCCGCCCGCGGCGGCCAGAATCGGGGTGCCCGGATCGGACGGGAAATCCAGGCCCGTGTGCAGGGCGGATCGCCCGGTGATGGGGTCGATGCGAAAACCGAACGGCGACCCCACCTGCACGCCGGCCACCGGTTGCTCGGTCGGCACCATGGTGCGCTGGATCTTCTGGTCGAACAGGCGCGACTCCACCACCGTCAACCAGTCCACCCGCGAACCGCTGGTCTGGTCGATCCGATCCAGCGCACCCATCAATTCGTCCATGCTCAGGTCACGCCCCCCCACCAGCGCGCCGCCGGCACCCGGCTTGGGCTTGAACTCCGCCGGGCTCAGGCCCGCCAGGCCTGCGACCCGTTCACCCAGCGAGTCGATCTGCACCATGCGCGCCTGCATTTCGCCCAGCTTGCGGGCCATGGCGTCGAGGTTGGCGCGCATGTAGGCGTTCTGGGTGTTGGCTTCATCCTGGTGCACCAGCCGCGCCACCGGCGCAAACCCGGGCCAGCCCTGGCGCACCCCCTCCAGAAACACCCAGTGATAGGTGGTGATCGCCCCCAGCATCAACAGCACCGACGCGAGCACGCCGACGCCGACGAGCTTGAATCCACTGAGGTGCATGGCGCGGCTCCTGGCCAGCCAGGCGTCCGTGATAATGATGTGCACTGCTCTACCTTTCCAGGCTGCCCAGATTCAACTAGGCCACCTACATCGCATGTCTACCGCCCCCCGATCCCACAACACCATGCTCAGCCTGGAGCAGGCCGTGGGAGCTGCGCCCACGCTCGCCGCGCTGCAGGAGCGCATCCGGGAGTCCCGTTGGTGCCTGGATCAGGTGCAACACCTGATCCCCGCCAGCTTGCGTCCGCATGTGCTGGCCGGCCCCTTGCAAGATCAGGAGTGGTGCCTGCTCGTGGCCAGTTCCGCCGCGTCGACCAAACTGCGCCATTTGCTGCCTTCGCTGCAACTGGCTCTGACCCAAAGGGGTGCGCAGGTTAACGCAATCCGCATCAAAGTCCAAACGCCGGGACGATGAGCGCACCCTGAGCCTGCGCGGGCGGTGCCTGGTGCCGCTTGTCTGACTCGAACAGACGACCTATCGCTTACAAGGCGATTGCTCTACCAACTGAGCTAAAGCGGCGGGTTGAGCGAAAAATTCTACTTGACGCGCTTGAGCTGGGGCCTGCCGCCCGGCCGACCAGGGCCTGACGGTGGATCGGGCAGATCACCCGACGCGGGTGCGCCATCGCTGGGAACGGACCGCAGCGGGCCACGGCCGGGACCATCGGAGGCCTCTTCGACACCCGAAGGCGCATCGGGCACCACAGCGGCGTCCACGGCGGGCCCGGAGGAAACGGCCGCCGCGGGCGGCGCTGGAAAAGCCATGCCTTGGCCGTTCTCGCGCGCATAAATGGCGATCACATGGCTGATCGGCACAATGATCTCGCGCGCCACCCCACCGAACCGGGCCTTGAACTCGATGAATTCATTGCCCAGCTTGAGCGAGCTGGTGGCTTCCATGCTCACGTTGAGCACGATCTCACCGTTCTTCACGAACTCCATGGGCACCCGCACCGACGCATCGACCTGGACGGCGATGTAGGGCGAGAACCCATTGTCGGCACACCATTCGTGCAGGGCACGGATCAGGTACGGCCGCGTGGAGGGGATTTCCGGTTCGAAGGTACTCATGAAGCTTCTGGCTTGGTCCCCTGCGGGACCGCGTGCCGTTTACTTGCGCATCACCTTTTCGGACGGCGTGAGCGCCTCGATGTAGGCCGGGCGCGAGAAGATGCGCTCGGCGTACTTGAGCAGGGGAGCGGCGTTCTTGCTGAGTTCGATGCCGTAGAAATCCAGGCGCCACAGCAGGGGGGCGATGGCCACGTCCAGCATGGAGAAGTTGTCACCCAGCATGAACTTGTTCTTCAGGAACACCGGTGCGAGCTGGGTCAGGCGATCGCGGATGTGCGAACGGGCCTTCTCCAGCGCTTTCTCGTTGCCCTTGGTGCTGCGCGATTCGAGCATGGACACGTGCGTGAACAACTCTTTCTCGAAGTTCAGCAGGAACAGGCGCACGCGCGCGCGGTCCACCGGGTCGCCGGGCATCAGCTGGGGATGCGGGAAGCGTTCGTCGATGTACTCGTTGATGATGTTCGATTCGTACAGGATGAGATCGCGTTCGACCAGGATAGGCACCTGGCCATACGGGTTCATCACGCTGATGTCTTCAGGCTTGTTGTACAGGTCGACGTCCCGGATCTCGAAATCCATGCCTTTTTCAAACAGCACGAAACGGCAGCGGTGGGAGTAAGGGCAGGTGGTGCCCGAATACAAGACCATCATGTGGGAGTCTCCTTAAAGCAAAAAACAGTGGCTTGCGAACATGCCCGTCGGGCATTGCAAACCACTGTGGAACGGTCGGGCCGGCCTCCCATGAGACCGCCCCAGCCGGATCGGATTATTTGACGTCTTTCCAGAAGGCCGCATTCAAACGCCAGGCCACGATGGTGAAAGCCGCCAGGAACAGCATCACCCACACGCCGATGCGCACGCGCGAGTTCTGGGAAGGCTCGGCCATCCACTGCAGGTAGGCCACCAGGTCGCCAACGTTTTCTTCGTAGCGCGCATCGCTCAGGGTGCCGGGTTTGACCTGCTCCCAGCCTTTGACGCGGTCCACCTCGTGGCCGTGGCTCATCACCTTCTCGTGCACCGGGCGGCGCTCACCTTGCAGCTCCCACAGCGGGTGGGGCATGCCGATGTTCGGGAACACCAGGTTGTTCCAGCCGGTCGGCTTGGTGTCGTCGCGGTAGTAGGTGCGCAGCAGGGTGTAGACATAGTCGGCACCGCTGCCCGCGCTGCTGGAGCGCGAACGGGCGATCAGGCTGAGGTCGGGCGGGTTCACGCCGAAGAACTGCTTGGCCTGCTTCGGATCGATGGCGGCCTTCATCGTGTCACCGATCTTGTCGGTCGTGAAGGTCAGGTTTTCAGCGATCTGCTTGTCGTTCAGGCCGATGTCGCGCAGGCGGTTGTAGCGCATGAACGCCGCCGAGTGGCAGCTCAGGCAGTAGTTGACGAACAGTTTGGCGCCGTTCTGCAGGGCAGCCATGTCGTTGGTGCGCTGAGGCGCCTTGTCCAGCGGGAAGTTTCCACCAGCGGCCAGCGCCGCGCCCGACAAGCCCAGGGCCAGCATGAAGCCCAAGAGGATTTTTTTCATTTGCTTGACTCTCCGGATTGGCTCTGTGGGTTCAGTGGGGCTGGAACGTAACGCGCTGGGGCACCGGCTTGAATTCGCCGATGCGGCTCCACCAGGGCATCAGCAGGAAGAAGCCGAAGTAGAACAGCGTACCCAACTGGGACACCCGCTCGCCAATGGGCGACGGCGGTTGCACCCCAAGGTAACCGAGGATCAGGAAGTTGATCACAAACACCGTGTACAGCCAGATGTTCCAGTTCGGGCGGTAGCGGATGGACTTGACCGGGCTGTGATCGAGCCAGGGCAGGAAGAACAGGATGATGACGGCGCCGCCCATGGCGACCACGCCCCAGAACTTGGCGTCGATGGACAGCATCAGCGCCACCAGCACCAGTGCAGCGATCACGATGCCACCCTTGATCGCGCCGGACACCTTGGCCTTGAGCGCACCCAGGACCGCCGCGATGACGACGATGGCCACCAGGGCGTACATCATTTCGGTGGTGATGGCACGCAGCATCGAGTAGAACGGCGTGAAGTACCAGACCGGCGCGATGTGCAGCGGCGTCACCAGCGGGTCGGCCGGGATGAAGTTGTTGTACTCGAGGAAGTAGCCGCCAAACTCGGGGGCGAAGAAGATGATCGCCGAGAACACCATCAGGAAGACCGAGACGCCCAGGATGTCGTGCACGGTGTAGTAGGGGTGGAACGGGATGCCGTCCAGCGGCTTGCCCGATGCGTCCTTGGTGGCCTTGATCTCCACACCGTCGGGGTTGTTGGAGCCCACTTCGTGCAGGGCGATCAGGTGAGCGACCACCAGACCCAGCAGCACCAATGGCACAGCGATCACGTGGAAGCTGAAGAAGCGGTTCAGCGTGGCGTCGCCCACCACGAAGTCGCCGCGGATCAGCAGCGCCAGGTCGGGACCGACGAAGGGAATGGCGGAGAACAGGTTGACGATCACCTGGGCGCCCCAGTAGGACATCTGGCCCCAGGGCAGCAGGTAGCCCATGAAGGCCTCGGCCATCAGGCACAGGAAGATCGCGCAGCCGAACACCCAGACCAGCTCGCGCGGCTTGCGGTAGCTGCCGTAGATGAGGCCGCGGAACATGTGCAGGTACACCACCACGAAGAACGCCGAGGCGCCGGTGGAGTGCATGTAGCGGATCAGCCAGCCCCAGGGCACGTCGCGCATGATGTACTCGACCGACGCGAAGGCGAGGTTGGCGTCAGGCTTGTAGTGCATCACCAGGAAGATGCCGGTGACGATCTGGATCACGAGCACCAGCAGGGCCAGCGAGCCGAAGAAGTACCAGAAGTTGAAGTTCTTGGGCGCGTAGTACTCGGAGAGGTGCTCCTTGTACAGCTTGGATGCCGGGAACCGGTTGTCGATCCAGTTCAGCGCTTTCTGACCGATCGGCGCGTCGGGGGAAATTTCTTTGAATTCAGCCATGGGGATGCCTCTGTGATCCGTTGTCTGTCAGTGCCGCTCAAGCCTGCTTCTCTTCACCCACCAGCAAGGTGGTGTCGGACAGGTAGTAGTGCGGCGGCACTTCCAGGTTGTCGGGCGCCGGCTTGTTCTTGAACACGCGGCCGGCCACGTCGAAGGTGGAGCCGTGGCAGGCGCACAGGAAGCCGCCCTTCCAGTCGTCCGGCAGCGAAGGCTGCGGGCCGGGGGTGAGCTTGTCGCCGGGGGAACAACCGAGGTGGGTGCAGATGCCCACGGTCACGAGGAATTCGGGCTTGATGGAACGGTGACGGTTCTTGGCGTAGGCCGGCGTCGGGTAAGCCGTGCGATCCGAGTTCGGGTCGGCCAGTTGACCCTCGATGGTCTCGAGCGCGGCGAGCTGCTCGGGCGTGCGGCGCAGGATCCACACCGGCTTGCCGCGCCATTCGACCACGATCTTTTCCCCGGGCTGGATGCCGGAGATGTCCACTTCCACGGCGGCGCCCGCGGCCTTGGCCCGTTCGGATGGCTGGAAGGTGCTCACGAAGGGAACGGCGACGGCGGCTGCACCAGCACCACCCATGGCGCAGGAGGTGATCAGCCAGGTTCTGCGGCTGCGATCAACAGTCGCACCGGCGGTTGCTTCACTCATGGGGATCTTTCAATGGGGTCGAGACGGGACACTAGGGACAACCCGGCATTGTACTGGAGCAGTCAAGGGGCTTTACCGCTTGTCGGGGTGTGGGACTTGGCTATTGCCCGGGAGCACTCGATGCCAGCGAACGCCACGCACGGCTGTGTGAGAATGCTTCTCGACTTTCCGCCATCCATTTCAATCACTCGCCAACCGGAGGACCTCATGGGCATGTTGCAAGAGTTCAAGGAATTTGCCGTCAAGGGCAACGTGATCGACCTCGCCGTGGGCGTGATCATCGGCGGAGCTTTCGGCAAGATCGTCACCTCCATGGTCGACGACGTGATCATGCCCATCGTGGGCGCCATCTTCGGCAGCCTGGATTTCACCAACCTGTACCTCGCGCTCGGCAAAGTGCCCGAGGGCACGCCCGCGACGCTGGCCGGCCTGAAGGCGGCCGGCGTGCCGACCCTGGCCTACGGCAACTTCATCACGGTGGCGCTGAACTTCACCATCATGGCGTTCATCATCTTCATCATGGTCAAGCAGATCAACCGCCTCAAGCGCGAAGCGCCCGCCGCGCCCGCCGCGCCGGCCGAGCCGCCCGCAACGCCCGAAGACATCGCCCTGCTGCGCGAGATCCGCGACAGCCTGCGCAAGTAATCGCCCGCTGCTTCCGGCCACGCCGCACCCCTCACGGGGATGCGGCGTTTTTCATGCCTCAGACGCCCGTGGCGGCCAGGGCGGCGTCAATGGCCGCCAGCAGGCTGGTGGCGCTGGCCTGGCCGGTGCCGGCGATGTCGAACGCCGTGCCGTGGTCGGGGCTGGTGCGCACGAAGGGCAGGCCCAGCGTGGTGTTCACGCCATGCTCCAGACCCAACAGCTTGACGGGAATCAGCCCCTGGTCGTGGTACATCGCCACCACCACGTCAAAGGCCCCCTGGCGGGCGCGCATGAACACCGTGTCGGGTGCGTGCGGTCCGCTGGCCTGCACACCTTCCTGTTGCGCCTGTGCCACCGCCGGCGCAATGGTCTCGATTTCTTCCCGGCCGAACAATCCACCCTCCCCCGCGTGCGGGTTCAGCCCGGCCACGGCGATGCGTGGCGCGGCCAGCCCGGTCCGCCGGAAATGCGCGTCGGTGATGCGGATGGTCTGCAGCACCTGGGCCTGGGTCACGGCTTGCAGCGCCTGCTGCAAGGACACATGAATGCTCACCAGCACGGTGCTCAACCCGGGGCAGCTGAGCATCATGCGCACCGGCAGTGCAGAGATCGGCACGCCGGCGTGCGCAGCCGCGAGCGCCTGCAGCAACTCGGTGTGGCCTGGGTGATCGACACCGGCGGCTGCCAGCGCTTCTTTGTGGATGGGCGCGGTCACCAGGGCTCGGGCCCGCCCCGTCAGGGTCGCCTGTGCGGCCCAACGAATGCAGTCGGCTGCCGCCAACCCGGCCTCGGCATTCACACGCCCCATGGGCACCGGGCGGGCCAGCGAACACGCCTGCACCACGGCCATGCTGCCGGAAGGCACGGCGTCAAGATCCGGCAACGCCTCGATTTCGGCCAGCATCAGCGCTTCGGCGGCCGAGCCGCGCTCCGCCGCCGTGGCGCGCAAGGCCTGGTGCATCGTCGCCACGTCGCCGGCCACCACCACCTGGCGCTGCAGCGCCGGCCGTTCACGGAACGCCTTGGCGATGATCTCGGGCCCGATGCCCGCAGGATCGCCCATGCTCAGAATCAGCGGAGGGGGTGGGAACGGCGGCATGTGGCGCCTCAGGCGGGGTTGTCGATGTCGATGAACACGTGCGCCAGCCCCAGCTGCGCGGCCACATGGGCACCGACAGCAGGCGCACCATAGCGCTCGGACGCGTGGTGGCCGCAGGCGATGTAGGCGACGCCACATTCGCGGGCATAGTGCGCCTGCGGCTCGGAAATCTCGCCTGTGATGAACACGTCCGCGCCGGCCGCGATGGCCGCCTCGAAATAGCCCTGCGCGCCACCGGTGCACAGCGCCACATGGTGCACCGGGCGATCGGGCTCGGCGACCAAGGTCACCGCGCGGCCCAGACACCGGGCCACATGATCGGCCAGCGCGGCGGCCGACTCGCTGCGGCGCTCGCCCATGAAGCCCAGGGCCTGCTCGCCGAAGCGGCCGCGCGCATCGGCGTA
Source organism: Hydrogenophaga sp. (assembly GCA_018993155.1). Lineage (GTDB taxonomy): Bacteria > Pseudomonadota > Gammaproteobacteria > Burkholderiales > Burkholderiaceae_C > Hydrogenophaga. The sequence continues at coordinate 8,567 of JAGKSX010000132.1, read as the reverse complement.
CACGGCCACCCCCAGTTGGCGTGCAAGCTGCGCGTTGTTGCCCAGCTCGGGGTGCGCATCCAGCGGCAGGTGGTAGGCCAGCAAATTGATGTCGTGCGCCAGCAGCAGCGCCAGGCGCTGCTTCATCCAGCCGGTCACGCGGCCGTCCTGCCCGCGCCAGAACAGGCCGTGGTGCACCAGGATGGCATCGGCGCCCTCCTTCACGGCGGCCTCGATCAGCGCCCGGCTGGCGGTCACCCCGCTCACCAGCTTGTGCACCTCGGCCCGGCCCTCGACCTGCAACCCGTTCGGCCCGTAGTCCTTGAACAGCGCAGGCTGCAGCAGCGTGTCCAGAGCATCGGTCAGGGCGGCGCGGGAAACGGCAGGGTGATCGGTGCGCGGATCGGGCATGGGCGGTCGGCGTGGGGCTGGGCGGAGTCCTCCATTCTGACAGCCCCTCCTCCACCGACCGGGCCGACCGCCCCTTGAAGCCGTCGCCGTTCACGCCCATATGCGGGACAATATCGGCGGACGCGGCCAAGGCCGCGTCCCTCCTCAACCCGCTCGACATTCCCATGAAACGACTCTGGCTCCTGTTCGCCCAAACCGTCACTGTGCTCGTGGCGGCGTTGTTCGTGGTGGGCACCTTGCAGCCCCAATGGCTGGGCCGCCAGACCGCCGTGGTGCCCGTGTTCGAAGCCCCATCGGGCACGCCGGTGGCGACGGTCGAAGGCACAGGGAGCTTCCGTGCCGCCGCCCGCACCGCATCGCCGGCCGTGGTGAGCATCAACACCAGCAAGTCGCCAGCCCACAACCCGCAAAGCGCGGATCCCTGGTTCCGTTTTTTCTTTGGCGACCAGGCCCCCTCGCAGCAGCAAAGTGGCCTGGGATCGGGCGTGATCGTCAGTCCTGCCGGCTACGTGCTGACCAACAACCATGTCATCGAAGAAGCCGATGAGATCGAGGTCATCCTCAACGATGGGCGCAAGGCCGTGGCGGAGGTGATCGGCACCGACCCGGAAACCGATCTGGCGATCCTGAAGATCAACCTGACCGACCTGCCCGTGATCACCCTGGGCAACTCCGATGCCCTGGAAATCGGCGACCAGGTGCTGGCCATCGGCAACCCGTTTGGCGTGGGCCAGACCGTCACCAGCGGCATCGTCAGCGCGCTTGGCCGCACCCAGCTGGGCATCAACACCTTCGAGAACTTCATCCAGACCGATGCCGCCATCAACCCGGGCAATTCGGGCGGCGCACTGGTGGACGTGAGTGGTCAGCTGATGGGCATCAACACCGCGATCTACTCACGCTCTGGTGGCTCGATGGGCATTGGCTTTGCCATCCCCACCTCCACCGCGCGCAGTGTGATGGAAGCCATCGTGAAGGACGGACAGGTCACGCGCGGCTGGATCGGCGTGGAGCCCCAGGACCTGAGCCCCGAACTCGCCGAGAACTTCGGCATGCAGCCGGGCACGGGTGTCATCATCAGCGGCGTGCTGCAGAACGGTCCCGCCGCCCAGGCCGGCATTCGTCCAGGCGATGTCATCACCGCCGTGGCCGGCCGCTCGGTGAACAACGTCGCGCAGCTGCTGTCGGCCGTGGCCAACCTGTCGCCGGGCACGCCCGCGTCGCTCGATGTGGTGCGGCGCGAGGGCAAGACAAAGATCGAGGTCACACCGGGCCGGCGCAACCTGCCGCGTCAGCAGGCAACCCCACGCTGAAGCGCAGGATCGATCAGGCCGCCGGCTTTTCTTCTTCCCTGGCTTCTTCGTCGGTCTTGGCCGACGCCTTGATGAACCACTGCGCGCCCCAGATGCCGAGCTCGTAGAGCAGGCACATGGGCACGGCCAGCGCCAGCTGGGAGATCACATCCGGCGGCGTCACGACCGCCGCGATGACGAAGGCCACGACGATGAAGTAGCCCCGGAACTCCTTGAGCTTCTGCACCGTCACCATGTTCATCTTGACCAGCAACACCACGACAATGGGCACCTGGAACGCCAGGCCAAAGGCGAGGTACAGCGACAGAATGGCCTCCACGTATGAGGCGATATCGGGCGTGGCGGCCACGCTCGCCGGCGTGAACTTCTGGATGAAGCCGAACATCTTGTCCAGCACGAAGAACTGTACGAACGCGATGCCGATGTAAGCCAGCAAGCTGCCCAGCACGATCAGGGGCACGGCGAAGCGCTTCTCGTGGCTGTACAGGCCGGGCGCCACGAAGGCCCAGACCTGGTACATCCACCAGGGCAGGGACAGCAGCAGCGCCGCCATGGCCAGTACCTTGATCGGCACGAAGAAGGGCGAGAACACGCCCACGGCGATCAGCTTGGCGTCGGGCGGCATGTGAGCCCGGATCGGCACCGCGATCAGGTCGATCAGACCGCTGGGACCGGGCCAGATGGCCAACAGGGCCATGCAGATGGCCAGGCCGATGATGCCGTACAGAAGCCGGTCGCGCAGCTCCATCAGGTGCTGGACAAACGGCTGCTCGGAACCGGCGAGTTCGTCGGTGGAATCTTTGGGATCGGACATCAACGGGGAGCGGAAGAGGAGCGGGGCCGGAACCGGGCCACGCGGGCCGCACCCGACTGGGTGCGGGTGCGCACGCCGGTGCGGGCCTTGAACCACTGGGGCATCGCCTTCTGCTTCAGGCGCCAGTTCTTCTTGGGGTGTTTGTAAACCGGTGGTGTTTGGAGTGAGTTGTCGGAACCATAGATGGTGGACGTGCCATCCAGACCAGCGGTCGCGTCCGACCACGATTTCTCGAAATCGTTGGCACCGCTCTGCACCGAGGCCTCCACGTCGCGCGCCGCCTCGGTCACCGAGTCCTTCATCTTCTTGAGCTCTTCGAGCTCCATGGAGCGGCTGACCTCGGCCTTGACGTCGGACACATAACGCTGCGCCTTGCCCAGCAGCGCGCCCACCGTGCGGGCGACGCGAGGCAGCTTTTCGGGGCCGATGACGATCAACGCCACCGCCCCGATGAGAGCGAGCTTGGAAATGCCCAGATCAATCATGTGTCAGCCATCCTGCGGGCAATGTGGGGCGGGAGGTCCGCCCGGAAACGGTGCTGCCCAGGGTATTCAAACCCATCGCGGGCAGCATGAGCATCAGCTTTTGTGCTTGGCTTCGACGTCGATCGTGTTCTTGTCGGTGCGGGTGTCCTGTGTCACCTGCCCAGCGGGGGCAGCCGCCGCGTTGTCGGCGGGAGTCTGGCCGCCTTCCTTGATGCCGTCCTTGAAGCCCTTGACCGCACCGCCCAGATCGGAACCGATGTTCTTGAGCTTCTTGGTGCCGAACACCATCACCACGATCAGCAGCACGATCAACCAGTGCCAGATGGAAAACGAACCCATGAGTTACTCCAGATAGGGAAATAGGGAAGCGAGAGCCGCTATGCGTGGGATTCTAAGCCCCGGTGGGAGTTCAGCCGCCCTCTCGGCGCAATACCAGGGCCCGCCGGACGGCACTTATCCACGCAACCAGGGCCGGGGACCACCCATCACGTGCACGTGAAGGTGGTGCACCTCCTGCCCACCTTCCGCACCGTTGTTGCACACGATGCGAAATCCGCCTTCGGGGTATGGATTGCAACCCTGCTCCAGCGCCAGGCGCGGGGCCAGGGTCATGATGCGGCCCATCAGCCGCTCGTGCTCGGGGCCCAGCTGGGACATGGACGGGATGTGTGCCTTTGGCACCATGAGGAAATGCACCGGTGCCCAGGGGTGGATGTCGTGAAAGACATAGATGTCTTCGTCTTCATAGACCTTTTTCGACGGGATCTGGCCGGCAATGATCTTGCAGAAGATGCAATTCGGGTCGTGAGCGCTCATGGGATCGGAGGGTGTTAGTCGGGCATGGCCTGACTGGCGTTCATGCGCACCATGCCCTTGACGATGCGGTAGAGGAACCAGATGGAGATCAGGCACCAGGCAATCCAGCCGGGCGCCAGGAACAGCAGCCACAGCGGCAGGGTCACCAAGTACAGCACGGCGGCCCAGATGACGGTGCGGATGCGCCAGGAGAAATGGCTCGCTTGCCAGGTGCCCTCGGCATCGCTTTTTTTCACGAGGTCGACGATCAAGGCAATGATGAGCAACACCGGGCTGGCCTGCGCGCCGGGCAACACCGCCGCCACGGCCACGATCAGGTGCAAGAGGTAGCTGACCCAGCCCACCGTCTTGAGAGACTGGGCCTTCTCGCTGTCGACCGCCTTGACGTCAATGATGTCGCTCATCACAAGCTCCTTTCAGCCAGCTTCCGGACCGGCTGCAGCCTCTCGCTGCAGCACTTTGCGCATCGCCTTTTCCTCCAGACCGCTCAGGCCCTCGCGGCGCACCAGTTCGGCCACCACGTCGGCCGGGCTCAGGTTGTAGTGCGCCAGCGCGATCATGCTGTGGAACCAAAGGTCGGCGATTTCGTTGATCAGCTTCTGGGGGTCGCCACCATGGTCGGCGTCCTTGGCCGCCATCACCGCCTCGGTGGCCTCTTCGCCGATTTTTTTCAGGAAGGTATCGGGCCCCTTGTGCAACAGGCGGGCCACGTAGCTTTTTTCGGGATCGCCCCCGTTGGCCGGTTTGCGGCTTTCGATCACGGCGGCCAAACGCGCCAGGTCATCGGTGGTGGACATGTCGGTTCACTTGTAGATCGATTCAGGGTCTTTGAGCACGGGCTCGACAGCGTGCCAATGGCCGCCCTCGAAGCGCTGGAAGAAGCAGCTGTGGCGGCCGGTGTGGCAGGCAATGCCGGGTTCGTGCCCCAGCTGCGTGACCTTGAGCAACACCACGTCGTTGTCGCAGTCCAGGCGGATGTCGTGCACACTCTGCACATGGCCCGATTCCTCCCCTTTGAACCACAGCCGTTCGCGTGAGCGGCTGTAATAGACCGCACGGCCCAGTTCGACCGTCTTCTGCAGCGCCTCGCGGTTCATCCAGGCGAACATCAACACGTCGCCCGAGGCGGCTTCCTGCGCGATCACAGGCACCAGGCCTTGCGCGTCCCACTTCACTTCGTCGAGCCAGTTCATGGCAGGAATCTACCATGGGGCCCGGGCTTGGCGCCCCTGGCGGCCGGAATGCCGTTAGGATGGTCCAGGCACCGGTCCGAGGCACACCGCCCTACCCCCCACCACGACAAGGAACACCATGAAACTCCGCACCCTGCTCCTGGTCCTCTTCATTCTGTTCATCGCGGGCTTCGTGGCCCTGAACTTCGAACAGATCCTGCAACCCACCGCGCTCAATTTCGGTTTCACCCAGGTGCAAGCGCCCATGGGCCTGGTGTTGCTGGGCATGCTGGCCCTGGTGCTCGTGGTGTTTCTGGCCGCGCTGGTGTACTACCAGACGCTGCACCTGATGGAGGTGCGCCGCATCACCCGCGAGGCGGCCGACCAGCGCCTGCTGGCCGACAAGGCCGAAGCTTCGCGCTTCACCGAGCTGCGGCAATACCTGCAGACCGAACTGCAGGCCACCACGGCACGCGAACAGGCGTTGTCGGAGAAGGTGCACACCAAGCTGGACCAGGTCCAGGCGGCCTTGACCCAGGTGATCGAGCAGACGGGCAATGGTCTGAGTGCGAGCGTGGGCGAACTGGAAGACCGGCTGGAGCGCCAGCTCCCACCCCGCCACAGCGGCGACCACCTCTGAAGAAACGCCTCAGCGCCGGACCGGGATGCCGCGTTCGGCCATGCGCGCCTTGGCCTGCGCCACGGTGAACTCGCCGTAGTGGAAGATGCTGGCGGCCAGCACGGCATCCGCCCCACCCTGTTGCACGCCATCGGCCAGGTGGTCAAGGTTGCCCACGCCCCCCGAAGCGATCACCGGCACGCTCACCGCGTCGGCCACCGCGCGGGTCAGTGCCAGATCGAAGCCGGACTTGGTGCCATCGCGGTCCATGCTGGTGAGCAGGATCTCACCGGCACCGAAGTCAGCCATCTTCGAGGCCCAGGCCACGGCGTCCAGGCCGGTGTTCTTGCGCCCACCGTGGCTGTAGACGTCCCAGCCTTCGCCGCGCTGGGTCAGGTCGTCGCCCTGGCGGCGCTTGGCATCGATCGCCACCACGATGCACTGCGCACCGTACTTGTCCGATGCGTCGCGGATCACCTGCGGGTTGGCGATCGCAGCCGAGTTGAAGCTGGTCTTGTCGGCGCCGGCATTGAGCAGGCGGCGGACGTCTTCCACCGTGCGCACGCCACCACCCACCGTGAGCGGAATGAAGACCTGCGAAGCGACGGCCTCGATGATGTGCAGGATCAGGTCCCGGCCATCGGAGGTGGCGGTGATGTCCAGGAAGGTGAGTTCGTCGGCACCTTGCTCGTTGTAGCGCGCGGCGATCTCCACCGGGTCGCCCGCATCTCGCAATTCCACGAAGTTGACGCCCTTGACGACACGGCCGCCGGTGACGTCCAGGCAGGGAATGATGCGCTTGGCGAGCATGTCAGGCCGCGGCGCAGGGCCGTCCCAAGCAAGGCCGCGCCCCCTTGGGGGGCAGCGAATACACGAAGTGATGAGCGTGGGGGCGGTTCATGTCATCCGTTCAGGTCGTCGGCAAGCTGCTGCGCGGCCTCGAAGTCGAGGTCGCCGCTGTAGATCGAGCGGCCACAGATCACACCTTCGACGCCTTCGTCTTCCACGGCACACAGCGCACGGATGTCTTCCAGGTTGGACAGGCCTCCCGAGGCGATCACGGGAATCGACAGCGCTTGCGCCAGCTTGACGGTGGCCTCGATGTTGATGCCCGAGAGCATGCCGTCGCGGCCGATGTCGGTGTAGATGATCCCTTCGACGCCGTAGTCCTCGAACTTCTTGCCCAGGTCCACCACCTCGTGGCCGGTGAGCTTGCTCCAGCCGTCGGTGGCGACCTTGCCGTCCTTGGCGTCCAGGCCCACGATGATGTGGCCGCCGAACGCCGTGCAGGCGTCCTGCAGGAAGCCCGGGTTCTTCACCGCCGCCGTGCCGATGATCACGTAGCGCAGGCCGGCGTCCAGGTAACGCTCGATGGTGTCGAGGTCGCGGATGCCTCCACCGAGCTGCACGTCCACTTCCGAGCCCACCTCCTTGAGAATGGCGCGGATCGCCTGCTCGTTCTTGGGCTTGCCGGCAAAGGCACCGTTGAGGTCCACCAGGTGCACGCGGCGCGCACCCTTGTTGACCCAGCTGCGAGCGATGGCCGCCGGGTCTTCGCCGAACACCGTGGATTGGTCCATGTCGCCCTGTTTGAGGCGAACGCACTGGCCGTCTTTCAGATCAATGGCAGGAATCAGCAGCATGATGGTGTGGGTGAAGGGCGGATGGACTCAGGGATTCCAGGACAGGAAATTGCGGTAGAGCGCCAGCCCCTGATCGGCGCTTTTTTCCGGGTGAAACTGGGTGGCAAAAATATTATCGCGGGCAATGGCCGCCGCAAAGCGCCCGCCGTAGTCCGCTTCACCCACGCAGTGCACCGCCTGGGCAGGCCGGGCGTAGAAGCTGTGCACGAAATAGAAATAGGCGCCCTCGGCGATGCCTGACCATAGCGGGTGGGCCGGACCCCGGCCCAGTTCGTGGAACACCGGGTTCCACCCCATCTGGGGCACCTTGAAACGGCTGCCATCGGCCTGCAAACGCCCTTCCAGCTGGAAACGCACGACTTCGCCGGGGATCAGGCCCAGACCGTCGGTGGGTCCTTCCTCGCTGCGATCCAGCAACATCTGCATGCCGACGCAGACGCCGAACAGGGGCTTGTGGGCGGCGGCATGCAGCACGGCCTCCAGCAAACCGGACGCGGCAAGCTCACGCATGCAATCGCCCATGTGGCCCTGGCCGGGCAGCACCACGCGATCGGCGTCCAGCACCTCCTGGGCATGGGCCGTGACACGCACCTCCACGTCCTGCGCGCGCGCCACGTGTTGCACCGCCTGCGATACCGAGCGCAGGTTCCCGCTGCCGTAGTCCACCACGGCGACCGTCTTGCGTTTCATCGGGGTGAAGAACTCAGAGCGAGCCTTTGGTCGAGGGAACCACGTCGCCCATGCGCGGGTCGCGCTCCAGGGCCATGCGCAGGGCACGGGCGAAAGCCTTGAACACGGTTTCAGCCTGGTGGTGCGCGTTTTCGCCGTGCAGGTTGTCGATGTGCAGGGTCACGCCGGCGTGGTTGACGAAGCCCTGGAAGAATTCGAAGGCGAGCTGCGTGTCGAAGCCACCGACCATGCCGCTCTTGAATGGCACGCGCATGTGCAGGCCCGGGCGGCCCGAGAAGTCGATCACGACGCGCGACAGGGCCTCGTCCAGCGGCACGTAGGCGTGGCCGTAGCGGCGGATGCCCTTCTTGTCGCCCACGGCCTGCGCAAAGGCCTGGCCGAGCGTGATGCCCACGTCTTCCACCGTGTGGTGGCCGTCGATGTGCAGGTCGCCCTTGGCTTGCACATCGAGGTCGATCAACCCATGGCGGGCGATCTGATCCAGCATGTGGTCGAAGAAACCGATGCCGGTGGACAGGCTGGCCTGTCCCGTGCCGTCGAGGTTGATGCGCACGCCGATCTGCGTCTCCGAGGTGTTGCGTTGCACTTGGGCCACGCGGTCGGACACGGCGGGGGGGGGGGGGGG
>JAGKSX010000131.1 GCA_018993155.1 Hydrogenophaga sp. | reverse complement strand
GGCGGGGCTTCTCCCCCGGCCGGAACGGAGGGGGGGGTGGCGCGGGCCGGCGCCCTTTTTTGTTTTGGGGGGGGGGGGGGGGGGGTTTTGGGGCGGCGCCCCGTTGTGGGGTTCGGACGGGGGGGGGCGTCGCCTCCGGGGTGTGGGGGGTGTTTTTGGGGGGCGCCGGGGCGCCCCCCGGGGGGGGGCGGGACCCAAACCCCCCCTGCCCCCCCGCCCCGCCCACCAAGGCAGAACGAAAAGTCAGCCCTTGGACCGACCCAACATCAACTCGGTATTCGCCTTGCGATCCGCATTCACCTTCTGCACAGAAGGCCGCTCCCCCAGCTTCTTCAGGTAATCCCGAGCCGGCGTATCGGCCAGGAAATCGCGGCCGTAGATGATCTTGGTCGCGCTGCTCACCAGGGGAAGGTGCACCGCCGCCGCGCAATCCGCCAGCGTGAACTGCGAACCCGCGATGAACGGCGAATACGTCGTCAGCTTCGAAAAGCCCGCCACGTTCTTCTCCAGCTGCTGGCCGATCTTCTCCTTCGCCGAATCACTCACCTTGCCGCCGAAAAACGCCTCGGGATACAGATTGCGCGCCACCAGCTCCAGATGCAGCTCCAGGTACCGCACCAACTCCCGCACCTTCGCCGCCTCGAATGCATCGCGCGGAAACAGCGGCACCTCGGGAAAAGCGTCCTCGAGGTACTCCAGAATCACCGTCGACTCCGACAGCGACCCCTTGTCCGTCTTCAGGTACGGCACCTTGCCCAGCGGACTGCAGGCCTTGTCCGTCTCGCCGATCCAGGCCAGCTCCTCCTCGAACGCCACGCCCTTCTCGAGCAGCGCGAGCTTGACCTTGTTGTAGTAATTGCTGGCCGAAAAGCCGCAGAGTTTGAGCATGTCTGTCTCCTGTTGGGGGTTGTGCGCACCATCGTAGCCCCGGGCCTCCGCCCACGCGTCCCGCAGTTGACGGGCCCGGCTGATAAACTGCCCCGCCATGCGTTTCCCCCGCACCACCCACCGATTCGCCGCCTGGCTGGCCATGCTCGCCATGCTGCTGGGCGCGCTCGCGCCCACCGTGGCGCAGGCGGTGGTGGCCGCGCAAGGCGGCCCCGGCTGGGTGCAGGTCTGCAGCGCCAGCGGCATGGTCTGGGTGCAGGCCGATGCCATCGATGGCGACAACGCCGCCGTGGCCGATGTCGGCAAGTCCATGGCCGACGCCTCGCGCCACTGCCCTTGGTGCAACCTGCACGGTGCAGCCGGCCTGCCGCCCGCATCGTCCGTGCCCACCCTGGTGCTCGCGCCCGGCGCCGAGCCACCGCCCGAGCCCTTCCGCTCGGCCCTGCCCGCGCCACCCTGGCCCGCCGCGCAGTCGCGCGCCCCGCCCACGGCCTGACGCACCCCACCGGCCCGCGCCCCTGCGCGGACCGCTTCTCCGCCCGAGCCCCTGTCACCGCCCCGCCGGCCCGGGCCGGCCCGGGCCGGGCCGGGCCAACCCGATCAATGCTTTTCGATGGAAGACTCCACGATGAAATCCCTGCTCATCTCCACCCTGCTGGCCATGGCGGCCAGCGCCTGGGCGCAAGCGCCCGCCACCGCTCCCGTCGAGGTGAAAGACGCCTGGGTGCGCGCCACCGTCGCGCAACAGAAATCCACTGGCGCCTTCATGCAACTCACCGCCAAGGCCGACACCCGCGTGGTGGAAGCCCGCTCGCCCATCGCGGGCGTGGCCCAGATCCACGAAATGGCCATGGACAAGGACGTGATGCGCATGCGCGAGGTCAAGGGCCTGGCGCTGCCCGCCGGCCAGGCCATCGAGCTCAAGCCCGGTGGTTACCACGTGATGCTGCTGGACCTCAAGGGCCAGGTGAAGGCCGGTGACGTGGTGCCCGTGACGCTGGTGCTCGAAGGCAAGGACGGCCAGCGCAGCACGCTGGAAGTCAAGGCCACGGCGCGCGCGCTCGGCGGCACCAGTGCGGCACCGGCCGCCGCCGCCGAAGACCACAGCAAGCACAAGCACTGAGGCGGCCATGAAAGCCGTTGCTGAACGCGCGTCCGCGCTGGCGGACGCGGGGACGAAGCCGTCCTCGCATTCCAGTTTCCATGCCGTGGCCTGGCGCTGGCACTTCTACACCGGCCTCTACGTCGTGCCCTTTCTGCTCATGCTGGCCCTCACCGGGCTGGTCATGGTGTTCTTCACCGGTTTCCAGACCCGCCTCGGGCCGGTGGTGACGGTGAACCCGATGGACCACGCGCCGCTGCCCGTGAGCGCGCAGGCGAAGGCCGTGCTCGAACTGCGCTCGCAGGCCACGCTGCGCGAGTACATCGCGCCGGTCACGCCCGACCGCGCAAGCTGGTTCGTCGTCGCGCGCGACGGCACCACCGAAGCGGTGGCGGTGGACCCGTACACGGCGCAGGTGCTGCGGCTGGTGGACAAGGACCGGACGTGGTTCGCCTGGGCCGAGAAGATCCACGGCACGCTGCTGCTGGGCGATGTGGGCGACCGCCTGATCGAGATCGCGGCGGGCCTGGCCATCGTGATGGTGATCACCGGCTTCTACCTCTGGTGGCCACGCGGCGGCACGCGCTGGGCCCAGGTGCTGCTGCCCGACCTGCGCCTGAGAGGCCGCCTGTGGTGGCGTTCGCTGCACGCGAGTGTGGGCTTCTGGCTCGGCGCGGTGCTGCTGGTGTTCCTGCTCACGGGGCTGTCCTGGACGGGCGTGTGGGGCGCGAAGTTCGCGCAGCCCTGGGGCAGCTTCCCCGCCGCCAAGTGGGACGCCGTGCCGCTGTCGGACGCCACGCACGCCACGCTCAATGCCGGTGGCACGCACGAGGTGCCCTGGGGCCTGGAGCAGACGCCGCTGCCGGCCTCGGGCTCGCAAAGCGGCGCGGTGGGCGTGCCCGCTGGCCAGCCGGTGGACCTGGACAGCGTGGCCGCGCTCGCGAAGCGGCTCGGCTTCACGGGCCAGCACCACATCCAGCTGCCGCAAGGCGACACCGGCGTGTACACCCTGTCGGCCGACACCATGAGCGGCGACCTGGGCCGCCCGACGCAGGACCGCACGGTGCACGTGGACCGCCACACCGGCCGCGTGCTGGCCGAGGCCGCCTACGCCGGCTACCCACTGCTGGCCAAGGCCATGGCGGTGGGCATCGCGCTGCACCAGGGCGACCTGGGTCTGTGGAACGCCGTGCTCAACGTGCTGTTCTGCCTGGCCATCGTGTTCCTGTGCGTGAGCGGCATCGTGATGTGGTGGAAGCGCCGGCCCAGGGGCAGCTGGCGACTGGTGGCGCCGCCCGCGCCGCGCGACCCATCGCTGTGGAAGGGCGGGGCGCTGGTGATGTGCGCGCTGGCGCTGGCCTTCCCGCTCAGCGGGGCGGTGCTGCTCGGCGTGCTGCTGCTCGACTGGCTGGTGGTCTCGCGCCTGCCGGCGCTGCGCGCCGCGCTGGGCTGATCAGGCGCTCGCCGCCCGCACCGCGCTCGCAGCGGGCGGCGAACTGGCGCCCGACCCGCGCTCGAACGTGACCACGTGGTCCACCTCCGCCCGGATGCCGATCCACTCGCCCACCGCGTGGTTGTGGTGCGAAGGCACGTGCGTCATCAGCACCTCGCCGCTGGCCAGGCGCAGCGTGTAGAGGAATTCGGAGCCGCGAAACGCCTTGCGCAGGATCTGCGCCTTCACCGACGCGTCGTCGTCGTGCACGATGTCGTCGGCGCGCAGCAGCACGTCGCACAGGCCGGCCTCGTAGGCCGAGGGCAGGGGGCATTCCTCCACGTCGTGCAGCGGGCCCAGTGGTGTCTGCACCGAGACCTGGTCACCCACCATCTGGATCTGCGCCGGGGCGAACACGCCATGGCCGATGAACTCGGCCACGAAGCGCGTGGCAGGGCGGTGGTAGAGAGCGTAGGCGTCGTCCCACTGGTGCAGGTGGCCTTCGTGCATCACACCGATCACGTCGCCGATGGCGAAAGCCTCCAGCTGGTCGTGCGTGACGAAGAGGGCGGTGGCGCCGGCGGCCTTGAGGATGCCGCGCACCTCGTGGGCCAGGCGCTCGCGCAGGTCCACGTCGAGGTTGGAGAAGGGTTCGTCAAGCAGCAGCAGGCGCGGGCGCGGCGCCAGTGCGCGGGCCAGGGCGACGCGCTGCTGCTGGCCGCCCGAAAGCTCGTGCGGAAAGCGCGCCTGCATGCCGGCCAGGCCGACCAGGCGCAGCACCTCGTCCACGCGGGCCTCGCGCTCGGCGCGTGGCAGGCGGTGAATGCCGAAGGCGATGTTGTGGCCCACGTCGAGGTGGGGGAACAGGGCGTAGTCCTGGAACACCATGCCGATGCGGCGCTGCTCGGCCGGCATGTGGTGCTGGCTGTCGCTCACGGTCTCGCCGTCGAGTGTGATGCTGCCGCCGCTGGCGCGTTCCAGGCCGGCGACCGCGCGCAGCAGGGTGGTTTTGCCGCAGCCCGAGGGGCCGATGAGCACGCCGATGTCGCCTGCGCGCAGCCCCAGCGAGACACCATCCACCGCGGCTTGGAGCTGGCCGGCGTACCGCACGCTGAGTTGAGAGACGTTCAGGAACATAGGCGGTCTATTCTAGATAACTACAATTCTCATTTGTGTTGACGCGGGTCGATGGCCCTTTCACCTGAAACCTGCCCATGCTGCGTTGGTTGGCTCCCGCCCTGTTGATCCTGCTTGCACTGCTGCTCACGCTGCCAGTGCTGTCGCTGGGCGCGTCCTGGTTCGAGTTCGATGCCGCCGCGCGCGACGTGCTCTCGCAGATGGCGCAGACGGTGCTGCCGGAGTACGCGCTCACCACGCTGGTGCTGTGCGTGAGCGTGGCGATCGGCGTGGCGGTGGTGGGCATGGCCACGGCCTGCGCGGTCACGCTGTTCGACTTCCCCGGCCGCCGCTTCTTCGAATGGGCCCTGCTGCTGCCGCTGGCCATGCCGGCCTATGTGGTGGCCTACGCCTACACCGACTTCCTGCAGTTCAGCGGGCCCCTGCAGGTGGGGCTGCGCGAGACCTTTGGCCTGTCCGGGCGCCTGCTGCCCGAGGTGCGCAGCACGCCGGGCGCGGTCTGGGTGTTCACTTTCTCGCTCTACCCTTATGTCTACCTGCTGGCGCGCACCGCGCTGGCCGAGCGCGCGGCCCAGCTCATGGAGGCCGCGCGCCTGCTGGGCGCGCCGCTGGCGCGGCGCATCCGCGAAGTGGCGCTGCCGCTGGCGCGCCCGGCCGTGGCCGCGGGCGTGGCGCTCGCGCTCATGGAAACGCTGGCGGATTTCGGCGTGGCCAGCTATTTCGGCATCCAGACCTTCACGGCCGGTGTCTACAAGGCCTGGCTCGCGATGGACAACCGCATGGCCGCCGCCCAGCTCGCCACCATGCTGCTGGCGCTGGTGGCCCTGCTCCTGTGGCTCGAACACCGCGCCCAGCGCCGGCTGCGTTTCGCCACGCTGCGCGGCCAGCGCGCCGGCAGCGCCGAAGCCCAGCCCACGCGCCTGCAAGGCGGGCGCGCCGTGTGCGCCGTGCTGGCCTGTGTGCTGCCCATCGCCTTCGGCTTCGTGCTGCCGGTGCTGTTCATGCTTCGCCCGCTCATCGGGGGCTGGGACGACCTGCCGTGGACCTCCTTCCTGCAGTGGTCGCGCAGCAGCGTGTGGCTGGCCGGCCTGGCGGCCGCGCTGACCACCGCGATCGCGCTGGCGCTGGCTTTTGCGCTGCGCGCACGGCCGGGCCAGCTCACGCGTGGCGTGGTGCAGCTCGTGAGCCTGGGCTATGCCGTGCCCGGCGCGGTGATCGTCGTCGGCCTGCTGCTGCCGGTAGGCTGGGTGCAGTCCCTGTGGCCTGAGGCCAGCGTGGGCTATTGGGTCACCGCCACCGCGCTCGGCATCGTGTGGGCCTACCTCGTGCGCTTCACCGCCGTGGCCCTGCAGTCGATGCAGAGCGGCTATGCCCGCATTCCCGCCAGCCTGGACGACTCGGCCCGCATGCTCGGCACCACCGGCCTGGGCCTGGCCGCGCGCGTGCACTGGCCGCTGCTGAAGCGCTCCACCGCCGCGGCAGCGTTGCTGGTGTTCGTGGACGTGATGAAGGAACTGCCCGCCACCCTGGTGCTGCGGCCCTTCAACAGCGACACCCTGGCGGTGGTGACCTACCAGCTCGCGCGCGACGAACGCCTGGGCGAGGCGGCGCTGCCGGCGCTCACGCTGGTGCTGGTGGGTCTGGTGCCGGTGATCCTGCTCAGCCGCACCTTGCGGGCGAGGTGAAAGCGGCGCGCCTCAGTCGAGGCGGACACCCGAGGCCTTGACGATCTGGCCCCACTTCACGCGGTCCTGCTGCGCCAGCGTGGCCAGTGCGGCGGGCGTGCTGCCCATCGGGCGGATCGAGAGGCGCTCGAAACGGGCCTTGACCTCGTCGGACTTGAGCGCGGCAAGCGTTTCCCTGTTGAGCTTGTCGATCACCGCGGTCGGCGTGCCGGCCGGTGCGACCAGCCCGAACCAGCTCACGATCTGCAAGCCAGGCAGACCGGCTTCGGTGGTGGTCGGCACGTCGGGCAGGCTGTCCAGGCGCTCCGGGCCGGCGACGGCGAGCGCGCGCATCTTGCCCGCGCGGATGTGCGGCAGCACGGCGGGCGGGGATTCGATGCCGCCAGTGACCTGGTTGGACAGGATGGCCGTGGCCGACTCGGCGCCGCCCTTGTACGGCACGTGGACCAGGGTCACACCGGCTTCGCGCTTGAGCAGTTCGGTGGCCAGGTGCGGCGTGGTGCCGTTGCCGGGCGAACTCAGCAGCAGGCTGTCGGGTCTGGCCTTGGCCTGCGCGACGAGTTCGGCCACGTTCTTCACCGGCACCGAGGCGTTGACGGTGACGATCAGTGGCATGTCGCCCACCAGCGACACGGGGGCGAAGTCCTTGCCGGGTTCGAACCCGAGACGGGGGTACAGCGCTTCGTTGATGCTCAGAATGCTGCCGGTGGCCATGAGCAGCGTGTAGCCGTCGGCGGGGGCCTTGGCCACATACTGGCTGCCGATGTTGCCGCCCGCGCCGGCGCGGTTGTCGATCACCACCGGTACGTTCAGCGACTTGCCCAGGGCATCGCCGAGCGTGCGCGCCATCACGTCCACCGGGCCGCCGGGCACGAAGGGCACGACGATGGTGAGTGGCTTGCTCGGGTAGGCCGGCTGGGCGAGCGCGGGCGCGGCGCCGAGGCTCAAAGTGGCGCCCAGGGCGAGAGCCAGGCGGGTGAGTTGGCGGCGTTGCATCATGCGGGTTGTCTCCTGTGTGGGTAATGGAAAAAGCGAAGGCACTCAGGCGGGCGCGGTGCCCGGCGCGTTGAGTTCGAGGGCGAGCCGCACGAAGAAGTCCAGGCTGCGCGGGTTGACCATGGCGTCGGGGCTGGCCACCTTCTCCAGTGGGGTGCCCAGCAACAGCTTGCGCACCGGCACTTCCATCTTCTTGCCGGTGAGGGTGCGCGGAATCTCGTCCACCAGGTAGATCTCGTTGGGCACGTGGCGCGCCGAGGCCTTGGTGCGGATCTGCCCGGCGATGGCGGCCTTGAGCGCGTCATCCAGCACAACGCCCGGCTGCAACACCACGAACAGCGGCAGAAAGGAGGGTCGGCCCAGGTACTCGAGGTCGACCACCAGGCTGTCGCGCACCTCTGGCATCTCCTCGACGACGCGGTAGATCTCGGCCGTGCCCATGCGGATGCCGAAGCGGTTGATGGTGCTGTCGGAGCGGCCGTAGATGACGGCGGTGCCGCGCGGCGTGAAGCGGATCCAGTCGCCATGGCGCCAGACGCCGGGGAAGGTGTCGAAGTAGCTCTCGCGGTAGCGCTGGCCGTCGGCGTCGTTCCAGAAGAACAGCGGCATCGAGGGCATGGGTTGCGTGATCACCAGTTCGCCGACCTCGTCCTGCACCGGCTGGCCCCCCTCGTTGAAGGCCTGGGCCGCCACGCCGAGCTCGGCGCACTGGATCTCGCCCGCCACCACGGGCAGGCCCGGCGCGCAGGCCACGAAGCCCGAGGCGATGTCGGTGCCGCCGCTGATCGAGGCCAGCCAGAGGTCGCTTTTCACCGCTTCGTAGACCCAGTGGTAGGCGTCGATGGACAGCGGCGAGCCGGTCGAGTTGATCGCGCGCAGCGCCGGCAGGGCGGCGAAGTCGCGCGGGCGCAGGCCGCGCTTCAGGCAGTTCATGAGGAAGGCCGCGCCACAGCCGAACAGCGTGACGCCGTGCCGGTCCATGAAGCGCCAGAGCGCCTCGTCGTCGGGCCAGGCGGGGTTGCCGTCGTAGAGCACGGTGGTGGCGCCGGTGAGCAGGCCGCCGATCTGCAGGTTCCAGACGATCCAGCCGGTGCCGCCGAGGAACAGCATGCGGTCGCCCTCGCGCAGGTCGTGCTGCAGCGCGAGTGTCTTGAGGTGGGTGAGCACCACGCCGCCGTGACCGTGCACCATGGCCTTGGGCAGGCCGGTGGTGCCGGAGGAATAGACGATCCACAGCGGGTGGTCGAAGGGAAGGCGGTCGAAGCGCAACTCGGCGTGTGCGTGCTGTTCCATCGCGCCGTCCCATGCCAGGCGATCGCGCCAGGTCACCGCGCGTTCGTTCGCCAGCGGGCCGGGCAGGTGCACCACGGTGCGCACGCTGGGCAGGCGCGCGAGCAACTGGTCCACGGTGTCGTGGCGGTCGTGCACCTTGCCGTTGTAGCGGTAGCTGTCGGTGGCCAGCAGCACCTTGGGCTCGATCTGGCTCAGGCGGTCGAACACCACCGAGGGGCCCATGTCGGGTGCGCAACTCGACCAGATGGCACCCAGGCTGGCGCAGGCCAGGAAGGCCGCCACGGTCTCGGCCTGGTTCGGCAGGTAGGACGCCACGCGGTCACCCGGCTGCACGCCGCGATCCCGCAGGGTGGCCGCGAAGGCGGCGGTCATCTGGCGCAGCGCCGCCCAGGACACCTCGCGCGCGTCCTCGCCCTCGGTGCGCACCACCAGCGCGGGGCGCTGTGCGCTGGCCTGCCGGAAGACGTGCTCCGTGTAGTTCAGCCGTGTGTTTGGAAACCAGCGCGCGCCGGGCATCTCGCGGCTCGCGAGCACGGGGTCGGGTGAACCGTCGGCCAGCACCTCGAAGTGGTCCCAGATGCTGCGCCAGAAGGTGTCCAGGTGCTGCACCGACCATTGCCACAGCGCCCCGTAGCCGTCGAAGCGCAGGCCGTGCTGCTCGGCGAGCCAGCGCTCGTAGCGCGCCAGGCGGCTGGCGCCGATGTCGTCTGCACTGGGGGTCCACAGTGTGTCGGGGATGGCGGCGGCTTCGTCCGCGGTGGGGGCCGTCGTGGAATGCGTGCTCACGTCTTGTCTCCTGTTCGAAGCCGCCACGGTACGCAAAGAGCGCTTCGCTCGCTAGACGCATGGACGATGTAAGTGCTATACACGTGACGTATGAAGACGACCTACGACCGACTCGAACTGCTCGACACCTTCCAGCACATCAGCGAGGCGCGCTCGCTGAGCAAGGCGGCGCGGCAACTGGGCACCACGCAGCCCACGGTGAGCCGGCGCCTGGTGGAGCTCGAATCCCTGCTGGGCTGCAAGCTGGTGAACCGCACCACCTCCACCTTCTCGCTGACCGACGAGGGCCAGACGCTGCTGCTGGAGGCGCGCGACCTGGGCGAGCGATGGGCCGGCCTGTCCGACCGGCTGCAGGGCCGCCAGAGCCGGCCCGAGGGCACCTTGCGCGTGATCGGTCCGGCGGGCTACGGCGCCAGTTTCCTGACCGACGCGCTCACCGGGCTGATGGCGGCGCACCCCCGGCTGCGCGTGGAACTGGCGCTGGCCGAGCGTTACACCGACCTCTCGGCCACCGGTGCGGAGTGCTGCGTTTTCGTGGGTGAGGTGCCCGACCAGGACATCGTCTGCCGCACGCTGGGCACGATGGAGCGCGTGCTGGTGGCCACGCCCGCGCTGGTGGAGCGCATCGGCCCGGTGACGCTGGCGCGCCTGCCTCGCCTGCCCTTCATCGGGCTGGCCGCGCACGTGGTGGGCACGGTGCAGCTCGTGCGGCGCAGCGATGGCGCCGCGCGCTTGGTCACGCTGAACACGCCCTTTCGCACGCCGAGCCTGCCCGCGAGTTACCGGGCCATCCTCAACGGCGCGGGCATCGGATCGGCCGCGCCCTGGATGTGCCGTGAGGACATCGCCGCTGGCCGGCTGGTGCGTGTGCTGCCGCAGTGGGCGCTTGCGCCCGTGGGCATCCACGTGGCCTTGCTGCCAGGCCGCCACCGCCCCGCGCGCGTGACGGCTTTCATCGACGCGATCCGCGCACAGCTGCTGCGGCAGGAGGGCTTCGTGGCCGCGCCGTTGACACCACCGCCGGGCGGCGGGCGGTAACAGCTGTTGCGATTGCTTGTGCGCCAGGCCTGCACAGGGCCGTATGCTCTGGCCATGCCGAACACCACCGACCTCACCCTGTCCTCACCGCCTTCCCTGCTGCCGGGGCGCCGCCGGCTGCTGGCCACCGCCGCCGCCGGCGCGGCCGGCCTGCTCGCGGCGGGCTGCTCGGTCCTGCCCTCGGGCTCCAGCCGTCCGCCGCTGGCCGACGCCAGCTACCGGCTCGCGGTGGCGAACCACATCTACCGCCGCTACCCGGACCGCATCTACCGGGGCAAGCTGCCACCGATGCTGTACGCCATCGGGGTGATGGAGCTCGAAATCGACCGCAGCGGCGGCGTGGACGCGGTGCGCTGGTTGCGCGGGCCCAGCCACGCGCCGGAGGTGATGGCGGAGATCGACCGCCTCGTGCGGCAGGCCGCGCCGTTCCCCAACCCACCGGGCTGGGGCCGCGTGCGCAGCGTCGACACCTGGCTGTGGGACCGCAGTGGCCGCTTCCAGCTCGACACGCTGAGCGAAGGCCAGCTCTGAGGCGCCGGTCACGGCTTGGCCATTTCCCTCGGCCCGCCGTTGATGCCCCAGGGCGTGCCGAAGCGGTCGGTCACCATGCCGAAGGTGTCGGCCCAGAAGGTTTCGGACAGCGGCATGGTCACCTTGCCGCCGTCCGCCAGGGCCTTGAAGACGCGTTCGGCCTCGGCCACGGTGGGGAAGGTGATGGCCATCATGCAGCCCTGGATACCCGCGAAGGGCACGCCGGGCGGCGCGTCCCCGGCCATGAGGGCGAAGTCCGGGTGCACCAGGTAGGCGTGCATGATGAGTTTGGCGCTCTCGGGCGGCACCGGCTCGCCGCCAGGCATGTCGGCATAGGTGATGAGGGCCTCCAGCTTGGCGTTGAAGACCTTGGCATAGAACTGCATCGCCTCGGCACAGTTGCCGTTGTAGGACAGGTAGGCACAGAGTTGCGTCGACATGGGGATCTCCTGAAGAGGGAATGAAGGGGCTTGCCACCTGACGACGCGCCAGGTGCGAGCGTTTCGACATCGGCCGGCGCCGCGCGACGAACGGCGGGGGCGCTACCATCGCTCTTCATGGCGCTGAACTGGGTCTGGATCGGTTTTTTCACCGTGGCTTTCGCCACCGCCGTCGCGCGCTGGCTGCTGGGTGAGCAGGGCATCTTGCAAGCGCTGTTGACGGCCATGTTCGATGGCGCGCGCTCGGGTTTCGAGATCTCGCTCGGCCTGGCCGGTGTGATGGCGCTGTGGCTCGGGCTCATGCGCGTGGGCGAGCGCGCCGGCATGATCGAACTGCTGGCCCGCCTTGCCGGGCCGTTGCTGCGCCGCCTCTTTCCCGCCGTGCCGCAAGGCCACCCGGCGCAGGGCGCGATGACCATGAACATCTCGGCCAACCTGCTGGGCCTGGACAACGCGGCCACACCCCTGGGCCTGAAAGCCATGCGCGAGCTGCAGACGCTCAACACCGAAGCGCCCGGCACGGCGAGCAACGCGCAGATCATGTTCGTGGTGATGAACACGGCGGGCCTCACGCTGATCCCCACCTCGGTGATCGCCATCCGCCAGAGCGTCGCGCTCAAGCAGGGACTGGGCGCGGGCTTCAACGCGGCGGACATTTTTCTGCCCACGCTGCTGGTCACCTTCACCTCGCTGCTCGCGGGGGTGCTGGCGGTGGCCGTGTGCCAGCGCCTGCCGCTGTGGCGCGCGCGGTTCCTGCTGCCGGTGCTGGCGGTGGCCGGCCTGCTCGCGGCGGCCGTGACCGCGCTGGCCCGCCTGCCGGCCGAACAGGCCGCGCGCGTGGCCGGCACCACGGGCGCGGCGGTGATCCTGAGCGTGGTGATGCTGTTCGTGCTGGCCGGGGCCTGGAAGCGCCTGAACGTGTACGACGCCTTCATCGACGGCGCCAAGGAAGGCTTTGGCGTGGCGATCCAGATCGTGCCCTACCTCATCGCGATCCTGATCGCCATCGGCGTGTTCCGCGCCGCCGGTTGCATGGACTTCCTGCTCTCGGGCATCGGCGCGATGGTGGCCGCGATGGGCTGGAACACCGACTTCCTGCCCGCGCTGCCGGTGGGCTTGATGAAAGTGCTGTCGGGCGCGGGCGCGCGCGGGCTGATGATCGACGTGATGCAGACGCACGGCGTGGACTCGTTCGCGGGCCGGCTCGCGGCCATCGTGCAGGGCTCGACCGAAACCACCTTCTACGTGCTCGCGGTGTACTTCGGCAGCGTGGGCATCCAGCACGCGCGGCACGCGCTGGCCTGCGCGCTGTTCGCCGACGCGGTGGGGCTGGCCGCCGCGATCGGCGTGGGTTACCTCATGCTGCGCTGAGCTGGCTTGCCAAAGCGCTGTTCGAGCCAGGCCTTGCCGAAGCGCACGAGGTCTCGTGCATCGAACAGGTGGCAGTCGGCCTGGCCCACACGGCCCGTGCGGTGGCGGCCTTCGGCCACGTAGGCCCGCGCAATGGTTTCCACCGCGTCCATGGCGCCGTCTTGCGCGAAGCCGTCCAGGATGCCATTGGTGTCGCACTCCTCGGCCACGCGCCAGACCTTGCGGCCTCGTTCGTCGAGCACCGGTTGTTCGTAGCGCACGCGGCGCTTGTTCGGGATGTCGGCCAGGGTCTCGGCATGGTGCAGCACCGTCACCGCATCCAGGGGCGCACCGAGCAGCAGCACCTGGCCGCCCAGGTGCACGAAGCGGTCCAGCGGTGAACCAGGTCCGTAGCCTTCCTGGAGCGAATGGGGCGCGACCAGCTCGTCCGCCTTTGCGCCCAGGGCGGCCATGTTGGCGTCCGGGTGCGCGCTGCGCCGCACGCCGGGTGTGTGGCAGATGAAGGCATTGAGCAGGCCGAAACTGCGTTCGGTGCCGGCGGTGGCCGGGTCGAATGCCGGCCAGGCCTCGCGCGCGGCGGCGCCGAGCGTGGCGCCGTTCAGGGTCTCTTCGTAGGGGGAGCGGTCCCAGGACACATAGGCCATGAGCGTGCCGCCCGGGCCGATGCTCTCCTGCAGCGCCCGCACGATCTGCGGTGCGCCGCCTGCCACCGGCCCGATGGCCTTGAGCGAGGCGTGCACCATGACCACGTCGCCCGCGGCCAGACCGAGGCGGCGCAGCTGATGGGTGAGTTCGCCGCCGGGCAGCGGTTCGGACATGGTGGCTGGAGGTGGTACCACCAACAGGAATCGAACCTGTATCTAGCGCTTAGGAGGCGCTCGTTCTATCCATTGAACTATGGCGGCGAAAAAGAGCCCGCATTGTACGGGGCGGGCTGCAGCCGGGACGCGCCCTCGCGGCGCTGCAGCTTGCCGCACACGGGCACGTATTCGCCCAGGAAATCGAGAAAGCTGCGCACCGCGGGCGAGAGGCCCCGGCGCGAGGGAAACACCGCGTGCACCACCCCCACCGGTGTGGACCAGTCGGGCAGCAGGCGCACCAGCTGGCCGCTGCGCAGTTCGTCCTCGCACATGTAGTCGGGCAGCCAGCACATGCCGCTGCCGCCGAGCACGGCGAGCTTGAGGGTGAGCAGGTCGTCGGCGATGTAGCGGGGGGTGAACTGCAGCACGGCCTCGCGCCCTTCGGGACTGGTCAGGCGGATGCTCGTCCTGCCCTCGGTGGCGGACATGGCCACGCTGTCGAGCCGGCTGGCTTCCTCCAGCGTGGTGGGCGTGCCCTGGCGCGCCAGCAGCGCCGGGCTGGCCACCAGCACCGAGCGCGCGTCGTCCAGCCGCTTGACGATCAGGCTGCCGCTTTCCTCCAGCGTGAGTCGCACGCGCAGCGCCACGTCCACGCCGTCCTTCACGAGATCAACCACGCGGTTGTTGATCTCCATCTCCACACGCACCTGCGGGTGCTGCGCGAGGTAGATCGGCATCACGCCGCCGAGCACGGTCTGCGCCAGCGTGACGGGGCAGACCACGCGGATGGTGCCGCGCGGCTCGGTTTGCGCGTGGGCCACGGCGTCGGCGGCGGCCTGGGCCGATTCGCGCAGGGCCTGGCAGTGGCGCAGGTAGGTCTCGCCCACGTCGGTCAGCGAGAGCTTGCGCGTGGTGCGCTGCAGCAGGCGCACGCCCAGCTGCGCCTCCAGCCCGGCGATGCGGCGCGACAGGCGCGACTTGGGCAGGCCCAGCGCGCGGCCGGCGGCCGCGAAACCGCCGTGTTCCACCACCTCGGCGAACAGGATCATGTCGTTCAGGTCTTGCATGGCGCCTCCGCTTAATTGTCCTGATTATGGAACGATATGTCGTAAAAATGCCGCCTTATCAAGTATTGGCATCGAAATCACAATCTATCCATGGCCACATGGCGTGGCTGTCACCTTTCAGGAGATTTCCATGCAACTGCTTCACATCGATTCCGCGATCACCGGCGACCAGTCGGTTTCCCGTCAACTGACCGCCCAGACCGTGGCGACCTGGGTGGCTGCCCATCCCGGCACGCAAGTACAGTACCTCGACGTGGTGAAGGACGCCCCATCGCACCTGAGCGCGGAGTCGCTGGGCTTCCGCACCGGCCAGGCTGCCGCCACCGAAGCGGAGCGCCGCGAGAACGCGCTGTCCGAAGCCCTGGTGAGCCAGTTCCTGGCCGCCGATGTCGTCGTGATCGGTGCGCCGTTCTACAACTTCACGATTCCGACCCAGCTCAAGGCCTGGATCGACCGCCTGGCGCAGGCAGGCCGCACCTTCAAGTACACCGAGCAGGGCCCCGTGGGTCTGGCGGGCGGCAAGACGGTGATCGTGGTGCTCAGCCGCGGCGGCGTGTACTCCACCAGCGAAGGTGGCCGCGCGATGGAGCACCAGGAAACCTACCTGCAGACCATCTTCGGCTTCTTCGGCATCACCGACGTGCGCTTCGTGCGCGCCGAGGGTGTGGGCATGGGCCCCGAGGCCAAGGCCAAGGCGCTCGCCACGGCCGAAGGCGAGATCCGCGTCGCAGCGAACCAGCCGTCGGTCGCTCAGGCCGCCTGAGGTCTGTCCGGAGCGGGATGCCCCATCCAGAAATGCCGCGGAACTGGCTTTGCCAGGCCGCAGGCATTGCCCCCTGAAAGGGGGTGACGCGCCGAAGGCGCGGCGCGGGGGTCAGTCAAACGTCGTGGTGAAGATGAGGTCGATGGCGTTCTCTTCGCCCGCCCGCGCGCGCACCGTGACGCGGCGCGAGAGGTCGTAGAACATCGAGACCGTGCCCATGGCCCCGGCCAGGCTGGCTTCGTAGGTCAGGTAGAGCTTGTTGGACAGGCGCTTGCCCAGCGTGAGCGCGGCGGACGAGGTGGTGCCATCGGCATTCGTGGCCGCGCCGGCGAAGGACAGCTCGTCCAGACCGAAGGCGCTGGCCAGGCCGCCGTCCAGGTTGCCACCGTTGCGCGAGAGCAGGGCCAGAGCGGCCTGCTGCAGCACGGCGGCTTCGGCCCCGGCGCCGCTGGCCGGCCGCCCCAGCACCAGCCAGGCGAGCTTCTCGCTGTCGGGCAGTTCGGGGTCGGAGAACAGGCGCACGCGCGGCAACTGCGCCGAGCCGCTGATGAGCACGCCCACGCGCTGCGTGGTGTTGGGGCGCACGGCGGAGATGTCCAGCGTGGGGTTGTCGTAAGGCCCGTTGAAGCGCAGCACGCCGGTTTCGATGTCGAGCCGCTGGCCGTAGGCCCGGTAGGTGCCGCGCTCCGTGCGGACCTCGCCCAGCACGCGCGGCGCGGGCGAGGTGGGGGTGCTGCGCACATTGAGCTGGCCGGTCAACCGCGTCTGCAGGCCCTGGCCGCGCACCTCGAAGTTGTTGCCCAGGTTCAGGTCCACCAGCACATCGGGTTGCACGCGGAAGGCGTTCGGGTCTTCCAGCGGCCGCTCGGTGCCACGCACCACCACGTCCGCACCCAGGCTGGGGGTGGACTCGTCGGGCAGCACGAAACGGGCCTCGTCGGCCGTGAGCTGGCCGCGCAACTGCAGCGCCGTGCCCGCCAGCTCGGCCTGCAACTGGCCCGAGAGCGTGAGCATGCGGTCGGCGCGGGTGGACACGCGCAGCTTCGTGGCGGTGGCCTGCAGGCTGATGTAGGGCTGGCGGCGCGGCTGGCCGTTCACCGTGACGGTGCGCCACTCGGTGCTGCCAGTGGCCAGCAGCGTGCCGCCGTTCTGCACGCCACCCAGGCCCTGCAGGTAGAAACGCTCGATGGTGATGCGCTCGCCCGCAAGCGTGGCGCGCAGCTGCCCACGCGAGAAGGCGATGCCATTGACCAGCGAGCGCAGGGCCAGGTCGTCGGCGTTGAGCGAACCGTTGAGCAAGGGTTTGTCGCGCGTGCCGCCCAGCGTGAGATCGGCGCCCAGGGAGCCGCGCACGCGCCAGCCGGGCGGCGCCAGCGCGGACCACACGCCCACCTGCGGCAGGCTGGCCTTGAGGGTGCCGCGCAAGGGCGCCTGCTCGGCCCAGTGCCAGGCGGGCTCGGCGGTGTTGGGCGGGCTCAGCGTGGTGCTCACGTCGGCGCTGGCCTGGCCCAGGCGCTCGCTGTCCCAGCGCAGGCGCGCCAGCACATTGCTGCCCTGGGTTTCCACGTCCAGCTGGGCTTCGCGGATGCCGGTCTGCAGGCGCTGGGCGGAGGCGGTGTTCTCGTCGAAGGCGCCATCGGTCTGCACCGAGAGGTCGCCGCTGCGCCGGCGCAGCTGCGCCGCCAGGCGGGGCGGTGCGCTGGGGTCGGCCGGCAGGGTGAGGTCCCATGAGCCGTCGAACACCACGTCGCCACCCAGGCCGGATTCGCTCAGCGGGCCGTGGCGCGCGCCCTCGGGCGTGGCGAGGGCATCCACCCAGGACAGTGGCAGGTGGCTGAGCTGGCCGCGCGTGTCGAGCGCGCCGGCCCGCCAGGTGACGCGTTCCCAGGCCAGCGTCATGGGGGTGGTGACGGTGGGCGTGGCGGCGGCAGCGGCAGCGGCAGCGGCCGACACGGCCACCGGGGACGCGGGCGCCGCGCGGCGGCGGAACACGGGCTGCAGCCGCAGCTGGCCGGCGTCGGCCTGCACCTGCAGCGTGGCGCCGCGCGCACCCTGCCATTGCACGCCCAGCGCGTTGGTGCTCTCCAGCGTCCATTCCACGTTGCGGTCGGGCCGAGCGCTGTCGGTGGCCTGCAGTTTCAGCCGGCTGAGTTCCAGGCGGCCGGTGTCGATGTCGGGCTGGCGGGCGTTGCCCAGTTGCAGCACGCCCTGGGTGTCGAGGGCGGCGCGCCAGGGGCCTTGTTCGGCCCGGCCGGCCAGGGTGAGGGCCAGGCGCTCGGGGGGGCCGTTGGCCTGCAGCTGGAGCGCGCTGAGAAGGAGATCCTGTGTCCGGGTGGGGCTGGCCGGATCGCCGGTGGCCACGTCGCGCGCGATGCGCAGGCGCGGCGCGTCCAGGCCGAGCTGGAGGCGCAGCGGGGCGGCCTGGGTGGCGCCGGCCGCCGGCGGCGGGTAGCCCAGCACGCCCAGGCCACCTTGCCAGTCGGCGTTGAGCCGGGCGCTGCCTTCTGCCTGCAGGCCCGGCTGGCCGTCCAGCGCGGTGCGGATCGACGGGCCCACGATGGGCAGGGTCTGCAGGCTGCGCACCCAGGCCAGCACGCGGCTGGCGTCGTCCAGGTTGAGGTCCAGGTCGCCGTGGCCCTGGGCGTGCGCGGCCTTGCCCTTCCAGCGGGCCTGCGCACCGGGCAGCTGCAGCGCGAACTGGCCGTCGAAGCTGCGCGCCAGGGTGTCGAGCGTGCCCTGGCCGTCCAGCGTGGCGTCGGCCACGCCCAGGCGGGCCTGGCGCAGGTCGAGCACGCCTTGCGTGGCGCTGTCGGCGCTGGGGCGCCAGCGGCCTTTCACATCGAGTTCGCGCAGCCGCAGGCCGGCCAGGGCGCCGCCCCGGGGTTGCGTGCCCGAAGGCTGGATGCGAGCGCTCAGGTCGATGGCGGTGTCGACCGTGCGCGCCGTGACGGTGCCGTCCAGTGCGGCCGGCGCGATGCTGCTCCAGAGCTGGGCCGGGTTGATGCGGCGGGCCTGGATCTCGCCCTGCCACTGACCCAGTGGCGAGGGCTGCGCGCCGCTGGCCGGTTCCCACTGGCCCTGGCCTTGCACACGGCCGCCGCCGAGCTGCGCGTCCAGTTGCGTCAGCGCCCAGCGCGCGCCGCGCTGTTCGAGCGCGGCCTCGATCCGGTCGAGCGGCAGGCGCTGCCGGTCGGCCGGCCCGCTGGCGGCGTTGGTCAGCTTCAGCTCGGCGCGCCAGGCCTCGCCCTGGGGCTGGGCCTTCACCGTGCCGCTGAGCAGCGTCACCGGCGCCTGCGGCCAGAAGGCGGCGAGGTCGATCCGGGCCATGGTGGCGTCGGCGGTCTCGATCGGCTGCGGCCACCACGGGCGCAGGCGGGCCTGGGCCTCCAGCGTGGGGGCTTCGGCCGGGCCGATGCCTCCGGTGGCCTTGACGCTGGCGCTGGCGTCGAGCGCGGCGTCGGTGGTGGCCAGCATGCCGGTGAGTTTGGCGATGGCCTGCAGCGTCACGGGCTGGCCACCCGGCACGGTGGTGCGCACCTCCCCGCTGGCGTCCACGCGCAGGGGCATGGGGGCTTGTGCGCCCAGCACCGCCTTGGCCTGGTAGCGGCCCCCGGCCACTTCCACGCTGTCCAGGTCGAACTGGTGCGCGTCGGTCACGCCGAGGTTCCAGGCGCGGTCGGCCGAGCGGTAGCGGTACTGGCCTTTCAGGCCGTTGAGGGTGAGCGGCGATGCGCCAGCCAGCACCAGTTCACCGATCGACCAGGGCAGGGTGACCGGCAGGGGCAGGGTGATGGGTTGCAGGGGCTCGGGCGGGGCCGATGGCGTGGGCGGGCGCTGGTCGTCGATCTGCAGGCGGCCGATGTCGAGCTGCGACAGGCGCACGCCGCGCCCGAGCACGGCGTCGGCCCAGAACCAGTTGCTCAGGCCGATGCGCGTGTCGCTGGCCTGCACGCTCAGGCCGTCACGCGCCCATTGCAGCTGCGCGATCTGGCCACCGCGCAGCAGGCTGCCCTGCACACCGGCCACTTCCAGCGTGCCGGCCTGCGGCCCCTGCCGGGCCATGAACGATTGACCCCAGCCGACGGCCTGGGCCAGCGAGCCGGGCGAGGCGGCCCACAGGCCGACGCCGAGCAGGACCAGCAGCACCAGTGCCGCCAGGCCACCGAACACCCAGCGCACCACGCGGCCGATGCGCGAGGGCGGGGGGGCGATGCGGTCGGGATCGTTGTCGCTGTTCATGCGCCGATCAGAACGTGAAGCCCACATTGAGGTGGATGCGGAAACGCCTGACCTCCAGGCCATAGGCCAGGTCCAGCTGGAGCGGGCCGACCGGGCTGTTGTAGCGGATGCCGGTGCCCACGCCCCACACCGGCTTGAGGTCGCCGGCCTTGTTGGCGATGGCGCCGCCGTCGATGAAGAGCACGTTTTCCCAGTTGGAGCGCTGGTCGGCGTTGAAGATCGGGCGCTGCCACTCCAGGCTCACCACGCCTTTGTAGCGACCGGGCCCAATGCTGCCGTCGGCGCGCGGCACGCCGATGTCGCGCAGGCCGTAGCCGCGCACGGTGTTGTCGCCGCCGGTGATGAACAGCTGCGTGTCCGGGATGGGGGCCGAGTCGCGCGCCACCACCGCACCACCTTCCACGCGCAAGGCCAGGCGGCCCAGCTGCGTGCGCCGCGACGGCGTGCTCACGTCGCGCGGCTGGCCGGGCACCGGGTCGGCGGCCCGGGCGATCGCCCCGAGTGGCCAGTAGGTGAGCCAGCGCGCCTGCGTGCGGGTGAAGGGCTGGCGGCTGCTGCCCAGCGTGTAGCCCACCCCCAGTTCCACCGCGAGGCCGTAGCCGCGATTGGGAAACACTTGGTCGTCGAAGCGGCGCCGCGTCCACGCGTAGTTGGCGCTGATGGCGGACTTGGCTTCCTGCTGCGCCGCGGCGGACAGCAGGCTGCTCTTCACATGGGCACGGTCGTACTGCAGGTAGAAGCTGCGGTCGTATTCGACGCCGAGCTGCGTCTGGCCCACGCGCAGGCGCTGGCTGCTGGTGGTGGTGAAGTCGTCGAGCTGTTTGGCCAGCTGCGCGCCGGCGATCTTGCGCCAGCCGTCGTCGTTCGGAATCGAACTCCAGTCGGTGCTGGCGAGCTGGTCGTCGCGCTCCAGCTGCAGCTTGCTGACCGCGCGCCAGCCGATGCCGGGCACGCTGTTGTGCGTGTGTTCCAGGGACAGGCGCGCGCCGTTGTCCGTGCTGCCGCCAATGCCGATCACCACCTTCTGCCGCTTGCTCTCGCGCAGCTGCACCATCACCGGCAGGGTCTGGCCATCGGTCGAGGTCTCGGCGTAGACGAAGACCGAGTCGTAGTAGCCGCTCTCGGCGATGCGGCGTTGCGCGTCCTGCAGTTTCTCGAGGTCGTAGTCGCTGCCGGGCGTAAGGCCGGTCAGGCGCACCAGGCGCTCGGCGGTCACGGCGTCGTAGCGCTCGGCTCCTTGCACCACCACCTCGCCCATGCGCATGGGCTTGCCGGAATCGAGTTCGATGTAGAGCCGGGCCTGGTGCGCCTGGGTGTCGATGTCGGCCAGGCTGTTCTGCATCCGGCCCGAGGGGTAGCGCTGGGCGATCAGCCGCCGCAGCGCGGCGGTCTTGGCGCGGTCCCAGTCGGCCTGCGAGAAGGGCAGGCCGGCGATCAGGTCGGCCTCGCGCTCGATGTCGGCGCGCTGCGCCTGGGCCTCGGGCGCGGTGGCGATGTCGCCCACGAAGGACACCGTGACCGAGGCCACCTGCGTGACCGGGCCGGGATCGACCTTCACGGTGATGGTGCCCAGCGAGGCGGGGCTGGTGGTGCGATCACCATCGCTCGTGGCGGCGGCCACCTCGCCCAGCCCGGGGGGCGGGATCACCTCGACCTGAGGCGAGAAATGGCCGAGCGTGGCCAGCAGTTCGCGCACGTTGGCCGGCGCCTGGGCCAGCAGGCGGCTCAGTTCGTTGGCTTCGAGGCTGCGCAGTTCGCGGTAGCGCTGCACCTCCATGTGGCGCAGCAGGAAGTCGCGCATGGCCTCGCTGGGCGCCTGCATCTCGATCTCGAAGCGCGCGCCGGCCGGCGTGCGCGCCTCGCGCGGCGGACGCGGCACGTCGGCATCCGTGTCGTCCTGGGCCGCGGCGCGGGCGGCGCCCGGCGCGGCCGTTTCCTGGGCGCGGGTGGCGAGCGGCCACAGCAGGGTCGCGCACAACAGGAAGGGCCATGCCCGGCGGGCATGGCCGTGAAAGGAAAAGGTCATTCGGCCGTTATTTCGAGAGCAAGCGCATCGTGTCTTCGAGCCCCTTCAGGGTCAGCGGGTACATGCGCTGGCCCATCAGCTGCTGAATCACGCTGATGCTCTGTCGATACTGCCACACCCCTTGGGGTTCCGGGTTGATCCAAGCAAACTTCGGAAACGCGTGCGTGAGGCGCTGCAACCACTCGGCACCGGCCTCCTCGTTGTTGTATTCCACGCTGCCGCCGGGTTGCAATATTTCGTAAGGACTCATCGTGGCGTCGCCCACGAAGATCAGTTTGTAGTCCTTGTTGTACTTGCGGATGATGTCCCAGGTCGGGAACTTCTCCGCGTAGCGGCGGCGGTTGTTCTTCCACATGAAGTCGTAGACGCAGTTGTGGAAGTAATAGAACTCCAGGTGCTTGAACTCGCTCTTGACCGCCGAGAACAGCTCCTCCACGCGCTGGATGTGTTCGTCCATGGTGCCGCCCACGTCCATGAGCAGCAGCACCTTCACGTTGTTGTGCCGCTCCGGAATCATCTTGATGTCCAGGTAGCCGGCGTTCGCCGCGGTGGAGCGGATGGTGTCGGGCAGGTCGAGTTCGAGGTCGTTGCCCTCGCGCGCGAACTTGCGCAGGCGGCGCAGGGCGACCTTGATGTTGCGCGTGCCGAGCTCCTGCGTGTCGTCGTAGTCGCGGTAGCTGCGCTGCTCCCACACCTTCACAGCGCTCTTGTTGCCGCCCTTGCCACCGATGCGCACGCCCTGCGGGTTCTGCCCGCTGTGGCCGAACGGCGAGGTGCCGCCAGTGCCGATCCACTTGCTGCCGCCCTCGTGGCGTTCCTTCTGCTCTTCCAGGCGCTTGCGCAGCGTCTCCATGAGCTCGTCCCAGTCCATTTTGGGCGCATTGGCCTTCTGCTCTTCGGAGAGGATGCGCTCCATCTCCTGGCGCAGCCAGTCGGCCGGGATCGGCTTTGTGAAGTCCGCGATCATCTCCACGCCCTTGAAGTAGGCGGCGAAGGCGCGGTCGAATTTGTCGTAGTGCTTCTCGTCCTTCACCAGCGCGGTGCGCGCCAGGAAGTAGAAGTCGTCCATGGAGCAGGCCTCGGGGTTGCGCGGTCCCACCACGTCGGCCTGCAGCGCTTCGAGCAGCGTCAGGTACTCCTTGACGGAGACCGGCAGCTTGGCCGAGCGCAGGGTGTAGAAGAAATCGATCAGCATGGCACTCTCCCGGGTTCGTCAGGCGTGCATGGCCCGCAGGTACAGCAGCTGGGCCTTGGCCTCGGGCCATTCGCCCGACCGCATGCTGTACATCACCGTGTCGCGGATGGTGCCGTCGCGGCGCAGGGCATGGCCGCGGATGACGCCGTCCTTTTTCGCGCCCAGCCGCTCGATCGCGCGCTGCGAGGCGAAGTTGTAGTTGTCGGTGCGCCAGCCCACCACGTGGCAGCCCAGCGTGTCGAAGGCGTGGCCCATCATGAGCAGCTTGCAGGTGGTGTTCACGTGGGTGCGCTGCACGCTCTGGGCGTACCAGGTGTAGCCGATCTCCACCCGCTTCACCGCCGGCAGGATGTCGTGGTAGCTGGTGCTGCCCAGCACCCGGCCGCTGGCCTCGTCGGTCACGGCGAAGGCGAAGCGGTGGCCCTCGGTGCGCATCTGCAGCGCGGTTTCGATGTAGGCGCGCGTCTGCCCGGGCTCGGGCACCGAGGTGATGCGCAGCTTCCAGAGCTCGCCGTCGGCGGCGGCCGCGCGCAGCCCCTGCTCGTGGTCCAGCGCGAGCGGCACCAGGGCAAGGCCGTTGGCGCGCAGGGTGAGGGGTTCGACGAAGGCCATGGCGCGGGGATCAGGAAGAGGGCGGCTGAGGCGGTGCGATCAGGCGCCGCGCCACCAGCTTGCCGACGCCGCAGCCCAGCGCGATCAGGGCCAGGCCGGCCATCTCGCGCCAGCCGAAGGCGTCGGGCGCGGCGAAGAAATCCAGGCCCAGTTGCTTGCCCAGGGCCCAGCCGGCCAGCGAGCCGATCACGAAGCCCGACGCATCGGCCAGGCCTTCCTTGAAAGCGTTTCGGGTCTGCTTGTCCATATCAAACTCTCGAGTGAAGTGAACCCTGGAGCGGGACACCGCCGGGCCGGCTTTGCCGGACGGCGGGTGTCGCCCCTTGAGGGGGATGCGGCCACACGAAGTGGGCAAGCAACGGGGTGGTCATCGATTCCTCTGGTTCATGAAGACCAGTTTCTCGAAGAGGGTGGTGTCCTGCTCGTTCTTGAGCAGCGCGCCCACCAGCGGCGGCACGCTGACCTTGCTGTCGGCGCTCTGCAGGGCTTCGAGGGGAATGTCCTCGGCCATCAGGAGCTTGAGCCAGTCCAGCAGCTCGGAGGTGCTGGGCTTCTTCTTCAGGCCGGGCAGGTTGCGCACGTCGTAGAAGGTCTTCATGGCCGCGGCCAGCAGTTCCTTCTTGAGCTTGGGGAAGTGCACGTCCACGATGCGCTGCATGGTCTCGGCGTCGGGGAACTTGATGTAGTGGAAGAAGCAGCGGCGCAGGAAGGCGTCGGGCAGTTCCTTCTCGTTGTTGGAGGTGA
>JAGKSX010000130.1 GCA_018993155.1 Hydrogenophaga sp. | reverse complement strand
CACCCGCGGAGCAGAGCGCCCAGGCGCCCCGAGCCCGCGAGGCAGAAAACGGAAAGGTCTTAGCTCAGAGACACGCGAGCAAACTTCCGTTTCCCCACCTGGACCACAAAAGTCCCGGCAGGCAGCTTCAGGCCCTTATCACTCACCACAGAGCCATCCACACGAACCCCCCCGCCCTCGATCAGGCGGTTGGCCTCACTGTTGGAGGGCGCCAGACCCGCTGACTTCAGCAGCGGCGCGATCCCCAGCGGCGCGCCCGACAACGACACCTCGGGGATCTCGTCCGGCACACCGCCCTTGCTGCGGTTGATGAAGTCCTGCTCCGCCGCGTCCGCCGCCGCCGCGCTGTGGAAGCGCGTGGTGATCTCCTTGGCCAGCGCCACCTTCGCGTCCTTGGGGTTCGCACCCTGCTCGATCGCCTGCTTCAGCGACTCGATGTGCGCCATCGACTGGAACGACAACAGCGTGTACCAGCGCCACATCAGCGTGTCCGAAATGCTCAGCACTTTCGCGAACATCGAATTCGCATCCTCGGTGATGCCGATGTAGTTGTTCTTGCTCTTGGACATCTTGTCCACGCCGTCCAGGCCTTCGAGCAGCGGCATGGTCAGGATGCACTGCGGCTCCTGACCGTACTCGGCCTGCAGATGGCGGCCCATCAGCAGGTTGAACTTCTGATCCGTGCCACCCAGCTCCAGATCGCTCTGCAACGCCACCGAGTCGTAACCCTGCATCAGCGGGTACAGGAACTCGTGCACGCTGATCGGCGTGCCGGCCTTGAAACGGTCGTGGAAATCGTTGCGCTCCATCATGCGCGCCACCGTGTACTTGGCCGCCAGCTGGATCATGCCCATCGAGCCCAGCGGCAGGCTCCACTCGCTGTTGTAGCGAATCTCGGTGCGCGCCGGGTCCAGCACCAGGCTGGCCTGCTTGTAGTAGGTCTCGGCATTGGCCTTGATCTGCTCCGGGGTCAGCGGCGGGCGCGTGTTGTTGCGGCCCGAGGGGTCGCCGATCAGGCTCGTGAAGTCCCCGATCAGGAAGATCACCTGATGCCCCAGGTCCTGCAACTGGCGCATCTTGTTCAGCACCACCGTGTGGCCGATGTGGATGTCGGGCGCCGTAGGGTCCAGCCCCAACTTGATGCGCAGCGGCCGACCGGTGGTTTCCGACTGTGACAATTTTTTGACCCAGTCGGCCTGAGGTATCAATTCTTCGCAACCCCGCAGCGTGACGCTGAGGGCTTCCTGAACACCGTCCGTCAGCGGCACGGATTTCTGAGAACTTTCGGCGTCGTTTCTGGAGGCGGTCATAGGGGTTTTTTCAGATGCGAAGGACGGTGCGCTGGCTAAAATACCGGGCGCGAATGACGGATTTTAGTTGGCCCGCTTTTTGCACGATATCAAGCCAGTTCGTCACCGCATGAGCGCTTGAGTGAACTTGTTCCGCCTCAACCGCTCTTTTTTTGTGCGCGCGGCCCCAACCACTGGGGCCGGCCTTACCGGAAACAACGATTTTGACCCGTTCGCTACTTCACACGCTGGCCAGTCTCGCTGATGCCACGAGCCAAAGCCTCGCCCGGCATCCCCGACGCATCATGGGTGGCCTCGGTGTGTTGCTGCTGGGCACGGGCGTCACCGCCTTCGGCATCGCGCCGCTGGCCCCCGACGCCGCCGACCTGCCCGTGCGCCAGGTCGTCGAAGCCCTCGACGCCCCCACGCAGCAAGACATCCACAGCCTCCTCGCAGCCCAACCCGCCACGCCGCTGGTGCTGTTCCGCAGCGAGACCACCCGCCGCGACGACACCTCCCAGAGCCTGCTGCAGCGCCTGGGCGTGGCCGATTCGCAAGCCCAGACCTTCCTGCGCAACGACGCCATCGCGCGCCAGCTGCTGGGCCGTGCCGGCCGCCTGGTGAGCGTCGAAGCCAACGAGAAGCAGGAACTGCTGCGCCTGACCGCGCGCTGGCTCTCCGCCGACGAACGCAGCTTCACCCGCCTCGTCGTCGAAAAGGACGCCCAGGGCACGCTCGGCTCGCGCCTGGAACAAGGCGCGCTGACCGCCTCGTCCCGGCTGGCCAGCGGCGTGATTCGCAGTTCGCTGTTTGCCGCCACCGACGCGGCCGGCATCCCCGACTCGGTCGCCATCCAGCTGGCCGAGATGTTCTCCAGCAGCATCGACTTCCGCCGCGACCTGCGCCAGGGCGACCGCTTCAGCGTGGTCTACGAAAGCCTGGAAGCCGATGGCGAGAGCCTGCGCACCGGCCGGATCCTGAGCGCCGAGTTCGTCAACGAAGGCAAGGAACACCAGGCCGTCTGGTTCGAAGAAGCAGGCCACAAAGGCGGCTACTACGGTTTCGACGGCCAGAGCTCGCGCCGCTTCTACCTGGCCTCCCCGCTGGAGTTCTCGCGCGTGAGCAGCGGCTACGGCATGCGCTTCCACCCCATCACGGGCGGCCGCAAGGCCCACATGGGCGTGGACTACGCCGCCCCCACCGGCACGCCGGTGCGCACCATCGGCGACGGCACGGTCGAGTTCGCGGGCGAGCAGCGCGGCTATGGCAATGTCATCTACATCAAGCACCGCAGCAACCAGGTCACCGTCTACGCCCACCTGAGCCGCATCGGCGTGCGCAAGGGCCAGCGCGTGAACCAAGGTGACTTCATCGGTGCGGTCGGCACCACGGGCGCCTCCACAGGCCCGCACCTGCACCTGGAGTTCCGCGACAACGGCGTGCACGTGGACCCTCTGGCCATCGCGCGCCAGAGCGAGTCCATCCCCGTGCCAGCCGCCCTGCGCCAGCGTTTCGACGCCGTGGCCCAGCTGCAGCGCATGCAGCTCAATGCCGCCGCCAGCATCCAGCAGGCGAGCGCCCAATAAGCGACCCGGTCTCGACACCCCACAAAAAAAGGGAGCCAGCGGCTCCCTTTTTCATTGGCGCGAGAAAACGCCGTCGGTCAGACGCTGAAGCTCGAACCGCAACCGCAGGTGGTGGTGGCGTTGGGGTTCTTGATCACGAATTGCGCGCCTTCGAGGTCTTCCTTGTAGTCGATCTCGGCACCGACCAGGTACTGGTAGCTCATCGCGTCGATCAGCAGGGAGACACCGTTCTTGGTCATGGTGGTGTCGTCTTCGTTGACGATTTCGTCGAAGGTGAAGCCGTACTGGAAACCCGAGCACCCCCCGCCCTGCACGAACACGCGCAGCTTGAGATCGGGATTGCCCTCTTCGGCCACCAGCTCGGCCACCTTGGCCGCTGCGCTGTCGGTGAAGACCAGCGGTGCCGGCATGTCGGTCTGGATGTTTTCGGCGACTGCGCTCATGGGATACCTCTTGACGGAAATGTGGGGTGGGTGCGGTACACCCGCATGTCCGAGTGATACTAAATCAAATCGCTCGGGTATGTGCTCACCCGTTGTTTGCCGCCAGCTTCAGTGTGGGTTTGTCCTCGATGCCGCCGACCATGGGCTTGAGCTGTCCGGAGATCGTGGCGCCCTGGTGCATTTCAAGCGCCTTGTAGGACACATCGCCCTCGATGTGGGCTTTGGGTTGCAGTTCCAGCAGCTCGAACGCGAGCACCGGGCCCTTGACGTTGCCATTGATGATCACGTGATCGGCATGGATCTGCCCCGTCACGGTGGCCACCTCGCTGACCACGAGGATGCTGGGCTTCTCGTCGCTCGCGCGCAAGTCGCCGATCACCTCGCCGTCGATGCGCAGGCCGTCGTGGAAGAACACATTGCCTTCGATGCGGGTGCCCTG
The DNA here is from genome assembly GCA_018993155.1 of Hydrogenophaga sp. Lineage (GTDB taxonomy): Bacteria > Pseudomonadota > Gammaproteobacteria > Burkholderiales > Burkholderiaceae_C > Hydrogenophaga. The sequence goes on along the minus strand of JAGKSX010000130.1, from coordinate 22,321 downwards.
GGCGATGAGGCTCTTGATGGGGGGTTGTTTTTTCTTGGCAAACATGAAGCTCTCTCCCGACGGCGGACCGCGATGGTTACAGGTTGAAGGATTGCATGGACCTGACCGAACTGCCCTGCAGGATCTTGGCCGTCACATTTTCTACCACGGCCTGCGCGGGCACGTCCACCACGCCTTCCATGCGCAGGTAGCCCTTGATCAGCACCGGCTGCGGCGCGGGCGCGGACTTGGCGCCCCAGGGCTTGCCCGCCAGCGTGCCGGTGAGCGTGACCTCCAGCGCGCCCTTGAAGTCGGGCGCGTTCTTGCTGGCCTGGATCATGAGCACCTGCCATTTGAGCTGGGTGGGCGACAGGCGCTCGGCCTGCAGGCCGCGGATGCTCAGCGCATCGTTGCCGGAGCCGGGGATCAGGCGCTCGAAGAAGCCCAGGTCGCTGCGCAGCAGCTCGTTGTCGGCCTGCAGTTGCCGGATCTGCATCATCAGCTGCTCCTGGGTGCTGCGCTCGGCGATCAGCAGGCTGTCCGAGGTGTTGGCCACCGACTGGGCCTCGCTCAGGTCGGTGCGCAGGATCTGCACCTCGCGGCGCAGTTGCGCAAGCTCCTGCTGGGCATTGCGATCGAGCCCGGCGATGTCCTTGCCGAACTCGAAGGCCCAGACCGCCAGCGCGCCCGAAAACCCCAGCACCAGTGCGCCCAGCACCCAGCGGAAAGGCCATGGCAGGCTGCTGCGCACCGAGACCCGGGGCGCACTGACCGTCAGCCTTCTCCGCAACAGGCGAAAACGCATTCAAACCTCTCCAACTGCAAGCAAACGCAACCAGGCCCCAGAAAGCAAAAACCGCCCCAAGTTTGAACTTGCAGGCGGTTTCCGGAGCATGGGCAGCGTGCTTAGCGCTTGCTGAACTGCTTGCGGCGGCGCGCAGAGCGCAGACCGACCTTTTTCCGTTCCACTTCGCGGGCGTCGCGCGTCACGAAGCCGGCTTGCGACAGACCCGACTTGAGCGTCGCGTCGTAGTCGATCAGGGCGCGGGTGATGCCGTGGCGCACGGCGCCGGCCTGGCCGGATTCGCCACCACCGTGCACGTTGACCTGCACGTCGAAGGTCTCGGCGTGGTTGGTCAGCACCAGGGGCTGCTTGGCGATCATGATCGAGGTCTCACGGCCGAAGTAGGCCTGGATGTCCTTGCCATTGACCGTGATCTTGCCGCTGCCTTTTTTCAGAAACACGCGGGCGACGCTGGATTTGCGACGGCCGGTTCCGTTGTTCCATTCACCAATCATCTCAAGGCTCCTTTAGAGTTCCAGCACTTGCGGCTGTTGGGCGGTGTGCGGGTGCTCTGCACCGCCGTACACCTTGAGCTTCTTGATCATGGCGTAGCCGAGCGGGCCCTTGGGCAGCATGCCCTTGACGGCCTTCTCGAGCGCGCGGCCAGGGTGCTTGGCCTGCATGTCGCGGAAGTTGGTGCCATAGATACCGCCCGGGAAACCCGAGTGACGGTAGTACACCTTGTCGAGGGCCTTGTTGCCCGTGACGCGGAGTTTGGCTGCGTTGATGATGACGATGAAGTCACCGGTATCGACGTGAGGCGTGTAAATGGCCTTGTGTTTGCCGCGCAAACGGAGAGCAACTTCACTGGCTACTCGTCCGAGGACCTTGTCGGTCGCGTCAATCACAAACCACTCGTGCGTCACGTCAGCGGGTTTGGCGCTGAACGTTTTGGTCATGAGTTTTCTCTTGAAGAGTTGGTTTGGCGGCTCTTTTCCACGGTCGGTCGTTCTCTGTCGGAACGCTCTTAGGTGGGTTTTGAATGCTTCGCCGCGGAGCCAGCAAATCGCTGCGAAGCCCTCGATTGTACGAAATTCCGGCCCCGGATGGCAAACCGCCCGTCCCCGATGGTCGGGCGCAGAGGGCAAACGGCTACCATCAGGGCATGTTCAGCTACCGACACGCCTTCCACGCCGGCAACCACGCCGACGTGCTCAAGCACATCACCCTCATCGCCACGCTGCGCCATCTGATGCAGAAGGAGGCGGGTCTGACGCTGATCGACACCCACGCGGGCGCCGGCCTGTACCGGCTCGACGGTGACTACACCGAGACCGGCGGCGAGGCCAAGGACGGCGTCGTCAAGCTCATGGGCGCGCTGCGCGCGGCCGACGGACCGTCGACCGAGGCCGTGGCGCCTGCCATCGACGACTACCTGGATCTGGTCGCAAGCTTCAACCCCTCGGGCGCGCTGCGGGTCTATCCCGGCTCACCGTTCGTCATGCACCAGCTGCTGCGCGCCGAATCGCGCGACCGGCTCAAGCTGTTCGAGCTGCACCCCACCGACAGCCGCACCCTGTCCGCCAACATCGCTCAGCTCGAGGCCGGCCGCCAGATCTCGGTGGTGCGCGAAGACGGCTTCGAGGGCGTCAAGCCGCTGCTGCCGCCACCGCCCTCGGCGACCGGTTCGAAGCGCGCCCTCGTGCTGATCGATCCAAGCTACGAGATCAAGAGCGATTACGGCAAAGTGAGCGCCTGCATACAAGAGCTCATCCGGCGTTTCCCGACCGGCACCTACCTGGTCTGGTACCCGGTGATCCCACGCCCCGAGGCGCACGATCTGCCGCGGCGCCTGCGCACCCTGTCGAACCAGGCGCAGAAACCCTGGCTGAACGCCACGCTGGCCATCGGCCAGGACCCGACCCACGGTCCCGACGACCGCCCGGGCCTGACGGCCAGCGGCATGTTCGTGATCAACCCGCCGCACACCCTCAAGGGCACGCTGCAGGCGGCCTTGCCGCAGCTGCTGGCCCACCTGGGCCGGGGGCGCGGCAAATCCCAGGCACTCGAATCGGGCGGCTGAACGCCGGGTTCAGCGCGGCCGGGCCAGGGTCATGGTCCAGTAACGGCCGTAGGTGGTGCCGCTGCGCTGCACGCAGCTCACGCCCACGTGCTGGTACTCGGCGCGCATGAGGTTGGCGCAGTGGCCGGCGCTGGCGAGCCAGCCGCTCATCACGGTCGAGACAGAGGTCTGCCCCGCCGCGATGTTTTCCCCCACCCACGACCACGCATAGCCCTCGGCGGCGATGCGCTGCGAGGCCGAACGCCCGTCCAGCCCGGTGTGGGAGAAGTAGTTGTTGACGGCCATGTCGGTCGAATGCCGCGCGGCGGCGGAGAACAGGGCGTCGTTCCAGGCCAGCGGCGCGACCGCCGGCATCGCGGTGCCGCCGCAGCTGCGCGCCGCGGCCCGCGCCGCGTTGATCTGTTGCAGCAGGCTGTTGCGGAAGTCGGGCAGGTTGCAGCTGGTGCTGGCGTCCAGGGCGACCAGCGTCGACCCACCGCCGCCCGTGCCGGCGCCGCCCGCGCTGTTCGGCGGGGAGGGCACGCCGATCGTCGCATCGGCCCCGCCGCTGGCGCCCGCGTCGCCGCCACCGCCCCCCCCACCGCCGCAAGCGGTCAAGGCCAGCAGGACCCCAAGGATCAAGCCCACACCAGCGAGCCGTTGTTCGGAAGGAAGAGACAGGTGTTGCATGCGCTCCACTCTAGGGGCGGGCCAAAGGCGTGGGGTAAGCGGATGTAGAAGACGACCGCTCTTCGGCCAGGCAGCACCGCCGTTCCGGAAACCGTTGGGCGGGCGCTGCGAAATTAGCCGACCGTACGGTCGGCTAATTGACTATACTGCGATCCGCACCCTCATTGCGCAGGAGATTCCGCATGTACACCCAGTCCTTCAATGTGCCCGACGCCGACGCCCCATCCGGTGCCCCGCTCAAGGCCGTGCCCCACGACACCGCCCTGCAGGCGCACTTCGACGCCGTGATCGACGCCGACGGCAAGATCGAGCCGCGCGACTGGATGCCCGAAGCCTACCGGAAGACGCTGGTGCGGCAGATCAGCCAGCACGCGCACAGCGAGATCGTGGGCATGTTGCCCGAGGGCAACTGGATCTCGCGCGCGCCCAGCCTCAAGCGCAAGGCGATCCTGGTGGCCAAGGTGCAGGACGAAGGCGGCCACGGCCTGTACCTCTACAGCGCGGCCGAGACGCTGGGCACCAGCCGCGACCAGATGTTCGACGCGCTGCACAGTGGCAAGGCCAAGTACAGCTCGATCTTCAACTACCCCACGCTGACCTGGGCCGACGTGGGCGTGGTCGGCTGGCTGGTGGACGGCGCGGCGATCATGAACCAGATCCCGCTGTGCCGCTGCAGCTTCGGGCCCTATGCGCGCGCCATGATCCGCGTCTGCAAGGAAGAAAGCTTCCACCAGCGCCAGGGCTTCGAGTCGCTGATGACCATGATGCAGGGCACGGCCGAGCAGAAGGCCATGGTGCAGGACGCGGTGAACCGCTGGTGGTGGAAGTGCCTGGCCATGTTCGGTCCGCCCGACGCCGACAGCCCCAACAGCGTGCAGGGCATGCGCTGGGGCATCAAGCGCATCAGCAACGACGACCTGCGCCAGAAATTCGTGGATGCAACCGTGCCGCAGGCCGAGGTGCTGGGCGTCACCCTGCCCGATCCGGAGCTGAAGTGGAACGAGGCGCGCGGCCACCACGACTACGGCCAGATCGACTGGGACGAGTTCTGGGCCGTGGTCAACGGCGACGGCCCGTGCAACAGGGAACGCCTGGCCACCCGCGTGAAGGCCCGGAACGACGGCGCCTGGGTGCGCGAAGCCGCCCTCGCTCACGCCCGCAAACAACAGCAACGTGCCATGAAGGAGGCCGCATGAACACCCCCGCACTCAAGGAATGGCCGCTCTGGGAAGTCTTCGTGCGCAGCAAGCAGGGCCTGGAGCACAAGCACTGCGGCAGCCTGCACGCCAGCGACGCGCAGCACGCGCTGCACCTGGCGCGCGACGTCTACACGCGCCGCCAGGAAGGCGTGAGCATCTGGGTCGTGCAAAGCAGCGGCATCACGGCCAGCGAGCCCGACAGCAAGGACAGCTTCTTCGACCCGGCCGCCGACAAGGTGTACCGCCACCCCACTTTCTACGAGATCCCCGACAAAGTGGGGCACATGTGATGGACACCACCGCGCCGATCGACTACCTGCTGCACCTGGCCGACAACGCGCTGGTGCTGGGCCAGCGCAACGCCGAATGGTGCGGCCACGGGCCCATCCTCGAAGAAGACCTCGCGCTGGCCAACAACAGCCTGGACCTGCTGGGCCAGGCGCGCCTGCTCTACCAGCACGCGGCCGCCCTGATCAACGCCGACGCAACCCTGGCGCGGCGCTTCGCCCATTTGCAAGGCGCACGCACCGAAGGTGCGGTCACCGAAGACACGCTGGCCTACTTCCGCGACACGCACGAGTTCCGCAACCTCACGCTGCTGGAGCTGCCGCACAGCGGCCCGCTGGCGGGCACCGTCGCTGGCGACCGCGACTACGCCACCACCATCGCGCGCAACTTCCTTTACAGCGCGCTCATGGTGCTGGTGTGGGACCGGCTGCAGGCGTCCGGCGACGCGCAGCTCGCGGCCATCGCGGCCAAATCGCTGAAAGAAGTGCGCTACCACCTGCGCCACGCCAGCGACTGGCTGGTGCGCTTCGGCGACGGCACCGACGAGTCGCGTGCGCGAGCACAGGCCGCTCTGAACCACCTGCTGCCCTATGGCCAGGAGTTCTGGATCGGCAGCGAGGCCGAGACGGCCGCGGTGAACAACGGCACCGGCGTCGATGTGGCCAGCCTGAAGGCCGACTGGGACGCGCTGGTGGACGACACGCTGAGCGAGGCCACGCTGCAGCGCCCCGCCGTGCAGGGCTATGTGCCGCAGGGCAAACACGGCGTGCACTCCGAGCACATGGGTTTTCTGCTCGCCGAGATGCAGAGCCTGGCGCGCGCGCACCCGCAGGCCGTGTGGTGAGTTCCCATCATGCACACCGAGATCCATGACGCGCTCGCCGGCCTGGCCGACCCGGAGATCCCGGTGGTCAGCCTGGGCGAGCTCGGCATCCTGCGCGGCGTGCGCACCGGCGCGGATGGCGTGCCGGAAGTGGTGATCACGCCGACCTACAGCGGCTGCCCCGCCATGGGACAGATCGAGGACGACGTGCGCGCCGCGCTGGCGAACGCGGGCCTCACCGCGCGCGTGGTCACGCAGCTCGCCCCGGCCTGGACCACCGACTGGATGAGCGAGGCCGCGCGCGAGAAGCTGCGTGCCTACGGCATCGCGCCGCCGCAATGCGGCAGCGAGCCACAAGGCTCCACCGCAGCGCCCCTGAAGTTCTCGCGCCAAGCGCTGCGCCGCGAGACCGTGCCCTGCCCGCAATGCGGATCGACCCACACCACCGAGACCTCGCCCTTCGGCTCCACCGCCTGCAAGGCGATGTACCGCTGCCTGGATTGCCTCGAACCGTTCGACTACTTCAAACCGTATTGACGCCATGTCCACCGCCGCCCGCTTCCACGAACTCCCGATCGCCCGCATCAACCCCGAGGCCGCCGGCGCGGTGGCCATCACCTTCGCCGTGCCGCCCGAGCAGCGCGCCACCTTCGCTTTCGAGCCCGGCCAGTTCCTCACCGTGCGCGCCACCATCGACGGGCAGGACGTGCGCCGCAGTTACTCCATCAGCAGCCCGCGCAGCCTGCTCACGCAGCGCGGCGAGCTCACGCTGGGCATCCGCCCCGTGGATGGGGGCGTGTTCTCCAACTGGGCCGCCACCCAGCTGAAGGCCGGCGACACGCTCAGGGCCATGCCGCCCGACGGCCGCTTCACCATCCACAAGCCGCGCGCGGTGCACCGCGTGGGTTTCGCGGCTGGCTCGGGCATCACGCCCATCCTCTCGCTCATCGCCAGCACGCTGGAAGAATCGCCCACCTCGAAATTCACGCTCGTCTACGGCAACCGCCGCATGGGCAGCGTGATGTTCAACGAGGCGCTGCAGGACCTGAAGGACCGCTACGCGGACCGCCTCACGCTGATCCACATCCTCTCGCGCCAGGCGCAGGAGGTGCCGCTGCTCGAAGGCCGCATCGACGCCGACAAGGTGCGCGCGCTGATCGACACGCTGCTGCCCGTGGGCAGCATGGACGAGGTCTTCATCTGCGGCCCCGAGGCCATGATCGAGGCGACCGAAAAGGCCTTGCTCGACGCCGGCGTGCGCCCCGACCGCGTGCACACCGAGCGCTTCACCTCGCCCACGCTTGAGGCCTTGCCGGCGGCCCAGCGCCGGGCCGCCGTGCTCGGCCAACCGGCCGTGCGCGCCGAAGGCGAGGTCGAGCTCACCGTGGTGCTCGATGGCAAGCCGCACGAGCTGCGCATGAACCGCGACGAGCACGTGCTCGACGTGGCCCTGAACGCCGGGCTGGACCTGCCCTGGTCGTGCCGGGGCGGCGTGTGCTGCACCTGCCGCGCCAAGGTGATGGAAGGCGCGGTGCAGATGGACAAGAACTTCACGCTCGAACCCTGGGAAACCGACAAGGGCTTCGTGCTGAGCTGCCAGGCGCGGCCCACCACCGACCGCGTGGTGGTGAGCTACGACGAGCGCTGAGGCTCGCGCTCAGAAGCGCCAGCCCAGGCCCACACCGACCAGCACCGGGTCGGCCTTGAACTGGCCGATCTTCACACCGCCGGCGCTCACGTCGGTCTTGATGAAGACCTTTTTCACGTCCACGTTCAGGTAGAGCTGCTGGCTCAGCGGGATGTCCACCCCCACCTGCAACGCCGGGCCGAAGCTGTTGCGCTTGACGTCGGCCGCACCGCCCAGCAGGTGCACCGAGCTGAAGCGCGTGTAGTTGAAGCCCGCGCCCACATAGGGCTTGAAGCCGGGCGCATCGAAGTGGTACTGCACGGTCAGCGTGGGCGGCAGGTGGCGCAGCGTGCCGATGGCGGTGCCGTTCGAGGTGATGGTGTGCTTCTGCGGCACGGTGAGGATGAGCTCGGCCGCCAGGTTCTTGCTGAAGAAGTAGCTCACGTCGACTTCGGGCAAGCCCTTGTTGTTCATGGCCAGGCCCAGGCCGGTGCCGTCCTTGTTGGCGCTGTCCAGGTGCACGGCGCGGGCGCGCACGAGCACGCTGCCGGCCTGGAAGTCGTTCTGCGCCAGGGCGGCGCCCGAGGCGAGCAGGCAGGTGGAAGCGAGGGCGGCCAGGGCGAAATGCTGCGTATTCATGATGGTCTTCTGTGTTGCGTTGTTGACTCGGGAGAATCCCCGCGTCCATTACAGAAGACCGTGCATGGCGCGGCGTTGCGCCACGTCAAACCGGCCGGCGACCTGGCCCCGTTGGTGCGGCTTGCTTGACGCAGGTCAAGCCACGCGCTTCAGTCGCGCAACAGCACGACCCGGCCCACGCCGCCCTGCACGATGCCCAGCGCCGACGCGGCCGCGCGGCTGAGGTCGATGATGCGACCCGGCACGTGCGGGCCTCGGTCGTTGATGCGCACCGTTACCTCCTTGCCCGTGCGGGCGTGGCGCACGCGCACGCGGGTGCCGAACGGCAGGGTCTTGTGGGCCGCGGTGAGTTCGTTCATGTCGTAGACCTCGCCGCTGGCGGTGCGCCGGCCGTGGAAAGGCTCGCCGTACCAGGACGCCAGGCCCCGCGCGATGACGCTCTCGCTGGCGTCCGGGGTGTCGGCGTCGTCGGCCGAGGCATCGGGCACGCTGCCCAGGTCGGGCATGTCCGGCGCTCGCGTCGCGCAGCCGCCGAGCCACAACAAGGTGGCCAGCGCCAGCGTGACCGCGGGCTTGAGGCTCATGCAAGACCGAGGCGCTGGACGATGTCCGTCGTGGCCCCGCTCTGGTTCATGGTGTAGAAGTGCAGCCCCGGCACGCCGCCTCCGCGCAGGCGCTCGCACAGGTCGGTCACCACGTCCAGGCCGAAGGACTTGATGGACGCGGTGTCGTCGCCGAAGGCCTGCAGGCGCATGCGGATCCAGCGCGGGATCTCGGCGCCGCAGGCGTCGGAGAAGCGCATCAGCTGCGTGGAGCTGGTGATGGGCATGATGCCCGGCACCACCGGGACGTCCACGCCCACGCGCCGCAGCTCGTCGCGGTAGCGGAAATAGGCATCGGCATTGAAGAAGTACTGCGTGATGCCCGAGTCGGCACCGGCCTTCACCTTGGCCGCGAAGGCCTCAAGGTCAGCCTCGGGCGAGCGGGCCTGCGGATGCGTTTCCGGATAGGCCGCCACCTCGATGTGGAACCGGTCACCGGTCTCGGCGCGCACGAAGGCCACCAGGTCGCTGGCGTAGCGGAATTCGCCACCCACGCCGTAGCCGCTGGGCAGGTCGCCGCGCAGGGCCACGATGCGGCGGATGCCGGCGGCCGCATAGGCGGCCAGGCGTTCGCGGATGCTCGCGCTCGACTGCCCGATGCAGCTCAGGTGCGGTGCGGCCGGGCAACCCTCGCCCATGATCTCGGTCACGGCCTGCAGCGTGCCGTCCTGCGTGGAGCCACCGGCGCCAAAGGTCACCGAGCAGAACTCGGGCTTGAGCGCGTACAGCTGCTGGCGCACCGCGCGCAGCTTGACCGCGCCTTCGGGCGTCTTGGTCGGGAAAAATTCCAGGCTGATGGGAAGACTCACGGTCCCCTCCTTGCATCACTTGCTCGCATACACAAAAAACTCGCGGTTGCCGTCACCCCCGGTGATCGCGCTCTCGACGTAGTCGCGCATCCGCAGGCCCTGCTCTTCGCAGACCTGCGCGATGCGATCGCGCACGATGGCGTAACTCGCCGCGTCCTTCACCAGACCGCCCTTGCCGATGTGCCCGGGCTGCAGCTCGAACTGCGGCTTGACCAGCATCAGCATCTGCCCGCCCGGCGCCAGCAGCGGCACCAGGGCCGGCCACACCAGGGTCTGCGAGATGAACGACAGGTCACCCACGATCAGATCGAAGGGCGGCGCGCCGCCCGCCTCCGCCAGCCCCTGGGCCGACAGATCGCGCGCGTTGCACTTCTCGATGCAGACCACGCGCGGGTCGCCCTGAAGCTGCGGGTGCAGCTGGCCCTGGCCCACGTCCACCCCCACGACCCGCGCGGCGCCTCGCTGCAACAGGCAGTCGGTGAAACCGCCACTGCTCTGCCCCACATCGAGGCAGCGCAGGCCGCTCACGTCCAGGCCGGTGTGGCGCAGCGCGCCTTCCAGCTTGAGGCCGCCGCGCGACACATAGCGCGTCTCCGCCGTGTCCAGCAGGCGCAGCTCGGCCGTCTCGCGCAGTTCCTCGCCGTTCTTGGTGACCGCTTTCCAGTCGCCGCCCGACGCGCGCCATTGCACGCCCGCAGCGATGAGCCGCTGGGCCTGCGAACGGGTGGCGGCCAGGCCACGCTCGACAATGAGTTGATCGGCTCTCATCAAAGAGGATCACGGCACAAACGCCAACCCGCCATCCAGAGATGCCGCGGAACCGGCTTTGCCGGGCCGCAGGCATCGCCCCCTTGAGGGGGTCGCGCGAAGTGCGGCGGGGGTGCGTTCAGTAGCGGTAGGTGTCCGGCTTGTACGGGCCGGCCTTGCTCACGCCGATGTAGGCGGCCTGCTCGTCGGTCAGCTCGGTCAGCATGGCGCCGACCTTCTTCAGGTGCAGGCGCGCGACCTTCTCGTCCAGGTGCTTGGGCAGCACGTAGACCTGGCCCACTTCGTACTTCTTCGGCTGGGTGAACAGCTCGATCTGGGCAATGGTCTGGTTCGCGAACGAGCTCGACATCACGAAGCTGGGGTGGCCGGTGCCGCAGCCCAGGTTCACCAGGCGGCCCTTGGCCAGCAGGATGATCTTCTTGCCGTCGGGGAACTTGACGTGGTCGACCTGCGGCTTGATCTCTTCCCACTCGTACTTCTCGATCGAGGCGATGTCGATCTCGTTGTCGAAGTGGCCGATGTTGCAGACGATGGCCTGGTCCTTCATCGCGGCCATGTGGTCGTGCGTGATGATGGACTTGTTGCCGGTGGTGGTCACGAAGATGTCGGCCTTGTCGGCGGCGTACTCCATGGTCACGACCTTGTAGCCTTCCATCGCGGCCTGCAGGGCGTTGATGGGGTCGATCTCGGTCACCCACACCTGCGCCGACAGGGCGCGCAGTGCCTGGGCCGAGCCCTTGCCCACATCGCCATACCCGGCGACCACAGCGACCTTGCCGGCAATCATCACGTCGGTGGCGCGCTTGATGCCGTCGACCAGCGATTCGCGGCAGCCGTACAGGTTGTCGAACTTGCTCTTGGTGACCGAGTCGTTGACGTTGATGGCGCGGAACGGCAACGTACCCCGGGCAGCCATTTCCTTCAGGCGGTGCACGCCGGTGGTGGTCTCTTCGGTCACGCCGATGATCTGGCTGGCCTTGCGGGTGTACCAGGTCGAGTCCTGCGCGAGCTTGGCCTTGATGGCGGCGAACAGGCAGGTTTCTTCCTCGCTGGTCGGCTTGCTGATGACCGACGGGTCCTTCTCGGCCTTCTGGCCCAGGATCATCAGCAGCGTGGCGTCGCCGCCGTCGTCCAGGATCATGTTCGGGCCTTCGCCTTCGGTGCCGGCGGCGCCGAATTCAAAGATGCGGTGGGTGAAGTCCCAGTACTCGGCCAGGGTTTCGCCCTTGTGCGCGAACACCGGCGTGCCCTGCGCGACCAGCGCGGCGGCGGCATGGTCCTGCGTGGAGAAGATGTTGCACGAAGCCCAGCGCACGCTGGCGCCCAGGGCCTGCAGGGTTTCGACCAGCACCGCGGTCTGGATCGTCATGTGGATGCTGCCCGTGATGCGCGCGCCCTTGAGCGGCTTGGCGGCGGCGAATTCCTCACGGATGGCCATCAGGCCGGGCATTTCGGTTTCCGCGATGCGGATTTCCTTGCGGCCCCACTCGGCCAGGGAAAGGTCGGCGATCGCGCTGTCGGCGGTCGGGTTGTTCAGACGTGCATTCATGGTTCGCTCCGGAAAGGATGGACAAACCACATCTGGCATTGAGTCAAAAAGAACTCATCGCACGGGATGTGGATGAGCGTCGTTGCATGGATGGTCCGAGCCTCACGCCCCGCTGCTGAAGTGTTCAGTGGGGGCGCTGCAACGCTCCTCGGATCGCGCGATTCTACCGCACCGGCCTCGATCTGCCCCCTGCCGCGCGTCGCCGGTGGCACCTGCGGCGCGCGGGGCCCTGTGCGACACTGCCCGCCTTCCATGCGCATGAATCCCCTCACCCTCTGGCCCGCCACGGACCGCGCCCGCATCCACGGCGTGCTGACGGACATCGACGACACCCTCACGACCGAGGGCGCGATCACCCCCGATGCCCTGGACGCGCTGCACCGCCTGCGCGCCGCCGGCCTGCCGGTGTTTGCCATCACGGGCCGGCCCGCCGGCTGGAGCGAGGCCTTCGCGCTGGCCTGGCCGGTGGACGCCATCGTGGCCGAGAACGGCGCCGTGGCGCTGTGGCGCGGCGCCTCGGGCGAGCTCAGGCGCGATTACCTGCAGGACGCGGCCACGCGCGCCGCCCATTTCGCGAAGCTGCAGGCCACCGCGCAGCGTGTGCTGGCCGAGCTGCCGCAGGCCCGCCTGGCCACCGACAGCCCGGGGCGCGAGACCGACATCGCGATCGACCACAGCGAGTTCGCCCACCTGAGCGAAGCCGACATCGCCACGGTGGTGCAACTCATGAAAAGCGAGGGCCTCAACGCCACGGTGAGCTCCATCCACATCAACGGCTGGATCGGCGAGCACGACAAGCTGGCCGGTGCGCGCTGGATCGTGCGCTCGCGCCTGGGCCGCGCGCTCGACGACGAAATCGACCGCTGGGTCTACGTCGGCGACTCGACCAACGACGCGCGCATGTTCGGCCATTTCCCGCACAGCGTGGGCGTGGCCAACGTCGCGCGCTTCTGGGGCGCGCTCACGCAGCACCCGCGCTACGTGGCGGCGGGCGAGCGCGGCGCGGGCTTCACCGAGGTGGCCGACGCGGTGCTGGGCGCGCGGGCCGCGGGCGCATGAGCGAGCACCCGCTGCCACCCACCGGCACCCTGCCCGGCCACCCGCCCGCCGAGGCGCGGCTCGGTCTGGTCGCGATCTTCGGCTCCACCTTCTTCGAGCTGGTGGGCTATTTCATGCTCACACCGCTGCTGCTGTTGCGCCTGAAGGGCGGCGGCGAATCGACCGCGCTGGCCGGCGTGTTCGCCGCCAGCGGCTGGCTCGGCGTGTTCTTCATGACACCGTTCGCTTCGGCCATCACGCAGCGCCTGGGCCGGCGGCCCACGCTGTGGCTGGCCGCGCTGATCCCGGTGATCGCCACCGCCGGCTTCGCCTTCACGCCGCTGCTGTGGCTCTGGTTCGTGTTCAAGATCGCCGCCGGCATGGCCTCGGGCCTGCGCTGGGTGCTGGCCGAGGCCGTGGTGGCCGAGTTCTCGCCGCCCGGGCAGCGCGGGCGCTATGTGGGCATCTTCGAGACCATGGTGGGCATCACCTTCGTGGTCGGCCCGCTCATGCTGGCCTGGGTCGGCGCCGACAGCGACGCGGCCCTGTGGATCGCACTCGGTTTCATGGCCATCGGCCTGGTCTGGAGCCTGCTGATCCCCCGCCTGCCCGACGCCGCCGACACCCACAGTGCGAAGGTGGGCCTGTCGGGCGTGTGGCACGCGCTGCTGGCGCACCCGCTGATCATGACCGTGGGCTTCGTCGGCGGTTTCTTCGAAAGCGGCCTCACGTCCATCCTGCCGCTCTACGGCTTGGCGCTGGGCCTGGGCGCCACCGTGGCGGCGCTGCTGGTCTCGGCCAGCGGCCTGGGCAGCGCGCTCATGATGCTGCCCGCCGGCGTGCTGGCCGACCGCATGGCCCACCACCCAGCACAGCGCTGGGGCGACGGCCACCGCGCGCGCCTGGCGATCATGCGGGCCTGCGCCCTGATCACCCTGCTGGCCACGCTCGTCATCCCCTTCGTGGCCGGCACGCCCTGGCTGGCCGCGCCCGTGGCCTTCCTCTGGGGCGGCGCGGGCGGTTGTCTGTACACGCTGGCGATGATCGACATCGGCTCGCGCGAGGAAGGCATCACGCTGGTCAACAGCACCGCCGTGCTGGTGCTGTCCTACACCCTGGGCGGGGTGCTCGCGCCCGCGCTGGGCGCCGCCGCGCTGCAGTGGGCGCCCACGCTCGGCTTCCCGGCCTTGCTGCTGTCGGTCGCTGGTGTGGGCTGGTGGCTGTTGAGACGGACCGTTTCGGCCCCATCTGAAGGAACCCCGCGCGGCTGAGCGGCTCCCAACCTCAACGCCAACCCGACAAGCGAAAGGATCTCCCCATGGCCATTCCCTGGCTGGTTGCCCTGAAAGTCATCCCCTGGGGGGACGTGATCGAACACGCGCCCACGGTGCTCAACGCCGCGCGCAAGCTGCTGGACCGCTCGAAGACACCACCGGCCGGCACGACCGCGCCGGCCCCGCTGGACCTGGGCGAAGCCCCGCCCACCCTGGGCGAGCTCAAGAACCGCCTGATCGAGGCGCGCCAGCTGATCGACCAGCAGGCCGCCGTGCAGACCCAGATGGCGCAGACCCTGACCGAGCTGGCCGAACAGAACGCGCGCCTGGTGGGCGCCGTGGACCTGCTGCGCAAGCGCACGCGCCTGCTGATGGGGGCTGTGGCCCTGCTGGCCGTGGGTATCGTGGTGCTGTTCGCGCGCTGACCGCTCAGTCGCCGCGCTCGGCCTGCAGCGCGGCATCACACCCCACGCCAGCGGCGATCCAGCGCCGCGCCAGCCGCTGAAACAGCGGCGCCGCCCAGCGCCAGCGCGGGCCCAGCACACCGCGCGCGTCACTGACCGCACCACAGCGGTAGACCGCCAAGGCCCCGTCCCAGCGCAGCGCGTCGCAGGCGCCGAAGCGCTTGCGCGAGATCACCCGCCCCAGCGGGCAGGGCTCGGCCAGGCAACACACCCCGCAGCCGTTGCACGGCGCGCCGAGCGCCGGTTTGGCCGGCGCCTCGGCGTGGATGTGGATGACCTGGCTGTCGGGCATCAGGTCCGCGCCAGCACCGGCCCCAGCACGCGCCCGGTGTGGGTGCCCAGGCGCACCACCTCGTCGGGCGGCGCGGCCGCCACGATGCGCCCGCCGCCGTTGCCGCCTTCGGGCCCGAGGTCGATGATCCAGTCCGCCTCGGCCATCACGTCCAGGTCGTGCTCGATCACCACCACGCTGTGGCCGCCGTCCACCAGGCGGTGCAGCACGCGGATCAGCTTCTCCACATCGGCCATGTGCAGGCCCACGGTCGGTTCGTCGAGCACGTAGAGCGTGTGCGGCGCCTTCTGGCCCCGGCGCGTGACGTCGTCGCGCACCTTGCTGAGCTCGGTCACGAGCTTGATGCGCTGCGCCTCGCCGCCGCTGAGCGTCGGGCTGGGCTGGCCCAGCGTGAGGTAGCCCAGGCCCACGTCCTTGAGCAGTTGCAGCGGATGGCTGATGTTGGGCATGCTGGCGAAGAAACCCACCGCCTCGTCCACCTCCATCTGCAGCACGTCGCCGATGCTCTTGCCCTTCCAGGTCACGGCCAGGGTCTCGGGGTTGAAGCGCGCGCCGTGGCAGACCTCGCAGGGCACCTTCACATCGGGCAGGAAGCTCATCTCGATGGTGCGCATGCCCTGGCCTTCGCAGGCCGGGCAGCGGCCTTCGCCGGTGTTGAAGCTGAAGCGGCCCGGGCCGTAGCCGCGCGCCTTGGCTTCCAGCGTGTCGGCGAACAGCTTGCGCACCGTGTCCCAGAAGCCGATGTAGGTCGCCGGGCAGCTGCGCGGCGTCTTGCCAATCGGGGTCTGGTCGACTTCGAGCACGCGGTCCACGGTCTCGAAACCGCTCAGGCCGGCGCAGCCGCTCCACGCGGGGTGCTTGCCCTTGTCCATGGCATCGCGCCCGGCCTTGGTGCTGCGCTGGCTCACGGCGGCGGCCACGTTGGTCAGCAGCACGTCGCGTGCGAGCGTGGACTTGCCCGAGCCCGACACGCCGGTGATGACCACCAGGCGCTGCAGCGGCACGGCGGCGTCGAGCTCGTTCAGGTTGTGCAGGTTGGCGCGGCTCACCCGCAGCCAGTGCGCGCCCTCGTCGGCCGGGGGCGCGGCGCGACGCGCCTGCAGCGGGTGTTTCATGGCGTGCAGCAGGTAGCGCCCGGTCACCGAGTCGGCGTTGGCCGACAGGTCGTCCACCGAGCCCTGGGCCACCACGCGGCCGCCGCGCTTGCCCGCGCTCGGGCCGATGTCGATGATGTGGTCGGCGCGGCGGATGGTGTCTTCGTCGTGCTCCACCACCACCAGGGTGTTGCCCTGGTCGCCGAGCTTGTGCAGCGCGTTGAGCAGGATGGCGTTGTCGCGCGCGTGCAGGCCGATGGTGGGCTCGTCGAGCACGTAGCACACGCCCTGCAGGTTGCTGCCCAGCTGCGCCGCCAGGCGGATGCGCTGTGCCTCGCCGCCGCTGAGGGTGGGCGCGCCCCGGTCCAGCGTGAGGTAGTTCAGGCCCACCTCTTCCAGGAAGGCCAGGCGGCTTTCGATCTCGGGCAGCAGGTCGCGCGCGATGTCGGCCTCGCGCGCGCTGAGCGCCAGGTCCTTCATCAGGCCTTGCACCCAGGTCCTGACCTCCCGCACGGAAAGGCATGCGACATCGGTGATGCCCACGCCGGCAAAACGCACCGCACGCGCCTGCGGGTTCAGGCGCGTGCCCGCGCAGGCCGGGCAGGCCTCGTCCACCAGGTCGTCCACCTCGGGTTCGGCGAAGCTCTGCTCACGGCCCTTTTCCTTGTCGTCGCGCACCGAGTCGTCCAGCGCCTTGCGCTGGTCTTTCGACAGCTTCACGCCGGTGCCCACGCAGTCCGGGCACCAGCCGTGTTTGCTGTTGTACGAGAACAGGCGCGGGTCGAGCTCGGGGTAGCTGGTGGCGCAGACCGGGCAGGCGCGCGTGGTGGAGAACACCTCCAGCGTGCCGAGGTCGCGCGTGGACGCGCCGTCGGCCAGCGCCTGGGCCAGACCGTCGAGCGGGGTGAGCACGTGCACCACGCCCTTGCCGATCTCCAGCGCCTTGTTCAGCTCGCGGCGCAGCGCGGCCTCGTCGTCCGCATTCACCACGAAGTCGGCCACCGGCAGTTCGATGGTGTGCTCCTTGAAGCGGTCGATGCGCGGGAAGCCGGTGGTGGGCAGGAATTCGCCGTCCACCCGCAGGTGGGTGTGGCCACGCGGGCGCGCCCAGTCCGCCAGCTCGGTGTAGACGCCCTTGCGGTTGACCACCAGCGGCGCGAGCAGGCCGATGTGCTGCCCCTTGTAGCGCGCCAGGATGGCGGCAGCGATGCTGTCGGCGCTCTGCGGCATCACGGCCGCGCCGTCGTGCATGCAGTGCTGCGTGCCCAGCTTCACGTAGAGCAGGCGCAGGAAGTGCCAGACCTCGGTGGTGGTGCCCACGGTGGACTTGCGGCCGCCGCGCGAGAGGCGCTGCTCGATCGCCACCGTGGGCGGGATGCCGTAGACCGCGTCCACCTCGGGCCGGCCCGCGGGTTGCACGATGCTGCGCGCGTAGGCGTTCAGGCTTTCCAGGTAGCGCCGCTGGCCTTCGTTGAACAGGATGTCGAAGGCCAGCGTGGACTTGCCCGAGCCGCTCACGCCGGAGATGACGTTGAACTTGCCGCGCGGGATGTCCACGCTGAGCTGCTTGAGGTTGTGTTCCTTGGCGTTGACGATGCGGATCGCATGAGCGTGCGCGCCCTCGGCGCGCGCGCGCGCCGGCTGCAGCCCCCGGGCCCGGCTTTCGCGCACTTCGTGCACCTCGCCCATGGCCAGCGCGTAGTCGCGCAGCGCTTTCGCGGTGTGGCTGCCGGCGTGCTCGCGCACCGTCTCGGGCGGGCCCTCGGCCACGATCAGTCCGCCAGCGTCACCGCCTTCGGGGCCGAGGTCGATCAGCCAGTCGGCCGCGCGGATCACGTCCAGGTTGTGCTCGATCACCACCAGCGAGTGGCCCGCATCGAGCAGCTTGCGCAGGCTGCGCATGAGCTTGGCGATGTCGTCGAAGTGCAGGCCGGTGGTGGGCTCGTCGAACAGGAACAGCGTGCCCTTGCGCGCCACCGCCTGGCGGCTGGCGCTGCTGTTCTTCGAGGCCTCGGCCAGGAAGCCCGCGAGCTTGAGGCGCTGTGCCTCGCCGCCCGAGAGCGTGGGCACGGGCTGGCCCAGCTTCACGTACTCCAGGCCCACGTCCACGATGGGCTGCAGCACGCGGATGACCTCGCGGTCGCCCGCGAACAGCGCGGCGGCCTCGCTCACGGTGAGGTCCAGCACGTCGGCCACGTTGAGCGAACGGCCACCGCGCTGGATCTTCACTTCCAGGATTTCGGGCCGGTAGCGTTTGCCGTCGCAGTCCGGGCAGCGCAGGTACACGTCGCTCAGGAACTGCATCTCCACGTGCTCGAAACCCGAGCCGCCGCAGGTGGGGCAGCGCCCGTCGCCGCTGTTGAAGCTGAACTTGGCCGGCGTGTAGCTGCGCTGGCGCGACAGCGGCGCCTCGGCGAACAGCGAGCGGATCGCGTCCCACGCGCCCACGTAGCTCACCGGGTTGGAGCGCGCCGTCTTGCCGATGGGCGACTGGTCGACGAACACGACCTCGCTCAGGTGGTCGGCCCCGAGCAGGCGGTCGTGCGCGCCCGGGCTCTCGGTGGACTTGCCGAAGTGGCGCAGGAGTGCCGGCGCGAGCACGTCCTGGATCAGGCTGGACTTGCCCGAGCCTGACACGCCGGTGACCACCACCAGGCGCTGCAGCGGGAATTCGACCGACACGTCCTTGAGGTTGTGTTCGCGCGCGCCCTCGAGGATGAGGCGCGGCGTGCTGTCGGTGACCATGCGCTTGAAGCCCATGCCGATGGTCTTGCGCGAGCCGAGGTAGGCACCGGTGAGCGTGTCGGCCGAGCGGATCGCTTCGGGTGTGCCGTCGAACACGATCTGCCCGCCGCGCTCGCCCGGCCCCGGGCCCATGTCGATCAGGCGGTCGGCCGCGAGCATCACCGCCGGGTCGTGCTCCACCACCACCAGCGTGTTGCCGGCGTCGCGCAGGCGCAGCATGGCGTCGTTGATGCGCGCCATGTCGCGCGGGTGCAGGCCGATGCTGGGCTCGTCGAGCACGAACAGGGTGTTCACCAGCGAGGTGCCCAGCGCGGTCGTGAGGTTGATGCGCTGCACCTCGCCGCCGCTGAGCGTGCGGCTCTGGCGGTCCAGCGTGAGGTAGCCGATGCCGACCTCGCACAGGTAGCGGATGCGGGTGTTGATTTCCTCGAACAGCAGGCGCAATGCCTGCGCCTGACCGGCGGCGGTGGTGTCGCTGCCGGCCGGGGTCAGCGTGGCATCGAGCGAGGCGAAGAAACCGCGCAGCTTGTCCAGCGGCATCAGCATCAGGTCGTGCAGGCACAGGCCGGGCATGGCTTCGAGCTGCGCTCGGCTCCACTTCACGCCCTGCGGCAGGTAGCGCTTCTGCGCGGGCAGCACCGCGTCGGCCTGGGCCTTGCTGCCGATGCGCCAGAGCAGGCTGTCGGTCTTGAGGCGCGCGCCGTGGCAGCTCGGGCACTCGGTGTAGCTGCGGTACTTGGACAAGAGCACGCGGATGTGCATCTTGTAGGCCTTGCTCTCCAGGTACTCGAAGAAGCGGTCCACGCCGTACCACTGCTGGTTCCACTTGCCGTTCCACAGGGGCGAACCGGCCTTCACCCAGTGCTGCTGCTCGGGCGTGAGCTTGGCCCAGGGCGTGTCGCGCGGGATGCCGGCGGCCTCGGCGTGCCGCATCATGTCGTCCTGGCATTCCTTCCACGCCGGTGTCTGGAACACCTTGACCGCGCCAGCGCGCAGCGTGAGCTTGTCGTTGGGGATGACCAGGCCGTAGTCCACCCCGATCACGCGGCCGAAGCCCCGGCAGGCCTCGCAGGCGCCCACCGCCGAGTTGAACGAGAACATCGAGGGCGTGGGTTCGCTGTAGCGGATGTCGCTTTCCGGGCAGTGCAGGCCCGTTGAAAAGCGCCAGATCTCGGGCTCGCCCTCTTCGGCCAGCACATACACCATGAGCTTGCCGCCGCCGCGCTTGAGGCCGGCTTCGATCGCCTCCATGGCGCGCGCCGGTTCGACCGAGCTCATGCGGAAGCGGTCGGCCACCACATCGAGCACCTTCACCGACTCGATGACCGGCTTGGCCTTCTTGCCGACCTTTTCGGGCGCGCCCTCCTGCGGCGCGGCCCGCTGCACCACCCGCTCGGCCTGCACGCGGGTGTAACCGCTGGCCGAGAGCCATTGTTCGACTTCCTCGGGCGTGGTGCTGGCCGGCAACTCCACCGGGAAGGTCAGCACCAGGCGCGGATCAGGCCCGGCGGTGAAACCGGCCGCGCGCGCCTTGAGCTCGGCAAAGATCGATTCGGGCGAATCGTGCCGCACCGGCAGCGCGGTCTCGCGGTCGAACAGGTCGGCACCGCGAGCGAACAGCAGCTTGAGGTGGTCGTTGAGCTCCGTCATGGTGCCCACGGTGGAGCGCGAGGAGCGCACCGGGTTGGTCTGGTCGATCGCGATCGCCGGTGGCACGCCGTCCACCCGGTCGACGGCCGGCTTGTCCATGCGGTCCAGGAACTGGCGCGCATAGGCGCTGAAGGTCTCGACGTAGCGGCGCTGGCCTTCGGCGAACAGGGTGTCGAACACCAGGCTGGACTTGCCCGAGCCGCTGGGTCCGGTGACCACGGTGAGCTCACCGGTGCGGATGTCGAGGTCGAGGTTCTTGAGGTTGTGCTGGCGCGCGCCCCGGATGCGGATCAGCCCGGAGCCGCCTTCCGTCGGGTGGTCGCGCCCTTCGGCCTCGGACACGGTTGAAATCGCGCCCACGGGTGGATCGGCGGGCAGAAAGGCATCGGACATGCATGGGCTCCAGAGGGGGACGCAAAGATTCTACGGAGGGGTGTGACAAAGCATCGGTGCGGTAAGTCATATCCACAATTTCCCGCGCCCGCGGGCTGCATAGACTCGGCTCACCCAAGGAGACGCCTATATGAAACGGATTCGCTTGTTTTCAAGCCCGGTCTGGACCGCCTGGGGGCTGGCCGGGCTGCTGGTTTTTGCGGCCCCCGCCTGGGCCCAGTTGCGCGTGGGCATGCCCTCGGGCTTCACAGGCTCGGTGGCGGCCGGGGTGAAGGAGAACCATGAGGGTGCCCAGCTGTACTTCGACACCATCAACGCGCGCGGCGGTGTCAACGGCCAGAAGATCGAACTGATCACGGTGGACGACAAGTTCGACCCCAAGGTCACGGTGGAGGTGGCGCGCGAACTGATCACGAAACAGCGGGTGCTGGCCCTGTTCCTGAACCGCGGCACGCCGCATTCGCAGGCCCTGCTGCCCATGCTGGCCGAGCTCAAGGTGCCGCTGGTCGGGCCGAGCACCGGCGCCATGGCGCTGCACCAGCCGGTCAACCCCTGGGTGTTCAACGTGCGCGCCACCTACCAGCGCGAGGCCGCCAAGGCCATCGAACACCTGGCGAGCATCGGCATCACGCGCATCGCGGTGCTGGAGACCGACGATTCCTTCGGCGCCGATTCGGCGGCCGGGGCGCTCAAGGGCTTCGAGAAGGCCAAGCTCAAGCCGGTGCTGCATGAAAAGTTCCCGCGCGACAAACCCGACTTCACCGAGCTGTCCAAGCGGGTCCACGAGAGCAACGCGCAGGCGGTGATGGTGATCGGCTCGGCCGGCAACACCGCCAATGCGGTCAAGGCGGTGCGCGCCGCCGGTTCGCGCGCGCAGATGGTCACGCTCTCGAACAACGCCTCGGACGGCTTCATCAAGCTGCTGGGCGAACACGCGCGCGGCGTGATCGTGACGCAGGTGTTCCCCAACGAGCGCTCGGTGGCCTACGGTCTGATCAAGGAAGCGCAGGAGTTCGCCAAGGCCAAGGGCCTGGCGGGCGTGTCGCCCGCCATGATGGAAGGCTACGCCGCCGCCAAGGTGTTGACCGAAGGCCTGCGCCGCGCCGGCCCGAACCCCACGCCCGTGGCCCTGCGAGATGCGCTGGAGAACCTCAAGAGCTACGACCTGGGTGGCCTGACCGTGCACTACAGCCCGAGCAACCACACCGGGCTGGACTTCGCCGACCTGTCCATCGTGGACGCCAGCGGCAAATTCCGCCGCTGACCCCCAAAAAAAAGACGCGGCACCGGGCGGCGCCGCGTCAACACCCCACAACGGGCCCCTTGCGCGCCGGGCTACAACATGCCCGACAGGAACAGAATCGCCGCCGTGGCGGCGTACTCGAATTCGACGAAGGCCTCGAAGTCCCGGCCCGTGGTGAACGCAGGCGTCCAGCCATGGCGCTCGGCGGCCTGCCGCCAGGCCGGCGACTTCACGGCCTCGGCCACCGCCTGCGTGAGCGCGGCGCGCTGAGCGTCGCTGATGCCGGGCGCGCCGTAGACGCCGCGCCAG
>JAGKSX010000129.1 GCA_018993155.1 Hydrogenophaga sp. | reverse complement strand
GGATGCACGCAGTGCGCCGGCGCAGGCCGTTGCTTCAGCGACCAAACCGGCCGTTCAAGAGGCCCCGTGGCGAGATGAAATGACGTTCATCCTGACCCCAGGCGAAGGACTTGAGATCAAGATGCGCATGACCGAGGGTGGGAAGGCCGAATACGCCTGGGAGGTGCAAGGAGGCCGAGTCAACTTCGACACGCATGGCGACGGCGGCGGAAAGAACATCAGCTATGAGAAGGGGCGTGACGTGCCTGCGGATGACGGACAGCTTGTGGCGGCCTTCACCGGCAACCACGGCTGGTACTGGCGCAACCGCGGCAAATCCGACGTGAAGGTCGTACTGCGCACCCGTGGCGAATACACCGACATCAAACGCGCCATGTGAAGACCGGGACACCTCATTTGACCAGTGCGGCGCCCCGCCATTCAAATCACAAAACCTTCCTGGATCAGGCTGAAAGCGCCACGCTCCTTTGTTAAAACCCTTGTGGTCACCTGCCTGTTGTCTGCACTGGCAGCATGCGAAAAACTTCATTGCCGCCAACTTCACAGGGAACTGATTCGTTGAACAACCCGCACCCGACCATGAAAACCGATGACCTTTCCCCCTGGCAGCACCACCACGTCTTCGACCAGAGCAACCCGATGGCCGAGCGCGGGACCCGCGCCGTGATGATGATCACCGCCGTGGCGATGGTGGTCGAGATCGTGGCGGGCTGGTGGTTCAACTCGATGGCGCTGCTCGCGGACGGCTGGCACATGAGCTCACACACCGCGGCCATTGGTGTAAGCGCCTTCGCCTATGCAGCAGCCCGTCGTTATGCACGAGACCCCCGCTTTGCTTTCGGCACCTGGAAGATCGAAGTGCTCGGCGGCTTTGCCAGCGCCATTTTCTTGCTGGGGGTGGCCGTCTTCATGGTGGTAGCTTCCATGGAGCGGATGTTTTCGCCCCAGCCTATCCAGTATCAGGAGGCCATCGCCGTGGCGGTGCTTGGGTTGATCGTCAATGTGGTGTGCGCGATGATCCTGGGAAAGGCCCATCACCATGGACACGGCCATGATGGTCACCATGACCACGGCGGTGGCCACGCCCACGAAGCCAGCACGGACCTCAACCTCAAATCGGCCTACCTGCATGTGATCGCAGACGCCACCACGTCTGTGCTGGCCATTGTGGCTCTGGTGGGCGGCTGGGTGTATGGCTGGTCGTGGCTGGACCCGGTGATGGGCATTGTGGGTGCCGGACTCGTGGCTTATTGGGCCAAGGGGTTGATTGCCGACACCAGCCGTGTGCTGCTGGATCGAGAAATGGACCATCTCGTGGTGGACGAGATTCGCGAAGCCATCGAAGGTGGGTCAGCTGAATACATGACACGCCTGACGGACCTGCACGTGTGGCGTGTGGGGAAACAGGCATTTGCCTGTGCGCTCAGTGTTGTGACAGATGACAAAGACCTCTCCCCCCAACAATTGCGCGAGCGATTGGGTGTTCACGAAGAAATCGTTCACGCAACGATCGAGATTCATCACCGAACC
The DNA here is from genome assembly GCA_018993155.1 of Hydrogenophaga sp. Classification (GTDB taxonomy): domain Bacteria; phylum Pseudomonadota; class Gammaproteobacteria; order Burkholderiales; family Burkholderiaceae_C; genus Hydrogenophaga. The sequence goes on along the minus strand of JAGKSX010000129.1, from coordinate 4,048 downwards.
GAAACACGGGTCGCGGCGCCTCATGGCATCTGAAAGCTGTCCCGGCACGGCTCTCTCACCATAGAATCCCTTCATGCGCCGTCTGTTAGCCCTCGTTCTGTGTCTGCTGATCCCCTTGCAGGGATTCGCTGCGCCGCAGACCGAGGACCTGCCGTGCCCCATGCAAGCCATGATGGCGATGCAGGCGGACGCCGGTGACGCAATCGACGCCACCGCCCAGGCGGACGGCATGCCCGACTGCTGCAACGACCTCGCTACCTTCGAACACACCGGCCAGGCCTGCAAGACCGGTCAGGCCTGCACGGCACCCGCCGTCTGGATGCCACCGGTCGGCGTGCCGCGGTTCGAGTCCCTTGCGGCCGCGGCCCCGCCGACGCCGATCCTTCGCGCCCGGGCCCCCGGCGCGCCCGCCAGTCTCTGGCGCCCGCCCTCTCTGATCTGACCTCCCCGCACAGCGCAGACCGCCCCGACCTGGGCGGTTCCTGCTATCGCGCGTGGACCGGGCTGCTGCCCGTGCGCGCACGCTCTGGAGCTCAGATATGGAACAACACCTTCTCTCGACAACCCGCTCGCGGGCCCTGTGGCACGCGCTGGCAGCCGCCATCGCCTGGCTGGCCATCGCAACAACGCCCGCCGCAGCGAACCCGTCCGAACCACTGAGCCTGGACGCGGCGGTGCGCTCGGCGCTGGCGCATTCGCGCGGCCTGCAGGCCTCCAATGCCGCCGCTGCGGGCGCGCGCGATATGGCGGTGGCCGCCGCGCAGCGGCCCGACCCCGTGCTGCGCCTCTCGCTCGACAACCTGCCCGTGAACGGGCCGGACCGCTTCAGCACCACGCGCGACTTCATGACCATGCGCTCGGTCGCGCTCATGCAAACGCTGCCCAACGCAGACAAGCGGCGCGCCCGCGGTGAGCGTTTCGAGCGCGAGGCCGATGCGGCGCTGAGCGAACGCGCGCAGCGCGCCACTCTGCTGCAAACCGAAGTGGCCCAAGCCTGGCTGGAGCGCCGCATGCAGGAGCAGCGTTTGTTGTTGCTGCAGTCGCAGATCACCGAAGCGCGTGTGCTGGTGCAGACCACCGAGGCTGCCCTGCGCGGCGGGCGAGGCTCCACGGCCGATGCGCTGAGCGCGCGCGAGGCATTGGCTCAGTTGGAGCAAGGCTTGATCGGTGCACAGGCCGAGCGCGCCAACGCACGCCTCACGCTGTCGCGCTTCACCGGCGGCCCGCCCGACCAACCGCTCGCCGATCCCCCACCATGGCAACGCAGCACGGCCACGATCGTTCAAATGGCCCTCTTGCCTGATCTTGCCGTGCTGCAGGCCCGCGAAGCCGTAGCCCGGGCCGAGGCCGAGGTGGCCCGCCAAGAACTCAACCTCGACTGGAGCGCCGAGGTCATGTTCAGCCAGCGCGGCTCGCAGTTCTCCAACATGGTGTCAATCGGTATTTCCGTCCCGCTGCAGTGGGACAAGCCTCAGCGCCAGCAACGCGAACTGGCTGCGCGCCTGGCCCGTGTGAACGAACTGGAGGCTGAGCGCGAAGAAAAGACCCGCGAGCGAGCGCTGCAAGTGCAGCGCTGGCAGCAGGACTGGCGCGCAGGGCGGGATCGACTGGCCTACCTGGATGCGCAGCGCCAGCCGCTCGCCACACAACGTGTTGACGCTGCGCTGGCCGCGTACCGAGGCGGTCGTGAAGGCTTGGGCGCCGTGCTGCAGGCGCGCCGCGACTCACTGAACCTTGCCCTGGAACGCCTGGCCCTGGAGCGCGACACCGCGGGCCTGTGGGCGCAACTCGAATACCTGCTCCCCGACACCACGACTGGAGTGAAGCCATGAACAAGACAAGATCCCTCATCGCACTGGCCACTGTGGCCGCTCTCTCTGGCGTGGGCGTTGGCGCCTGGTGGCTGGGCATGAAGCAAGGCAGGGGCGACACCACTTCGGCCACCGCGCAACAGGCGGTAAGCACCAGCGCCCTCGACGACCCGTCGCAGTGGACCATCCCGCAGGGCGAAGCGGCCACGCGCCGGCACATCCGGGATGCACTCAAGGCTGGTGACGTGGACCCCGTCACCGGCCGGCGCATCCTGAATTACCACGACCCCATGGTGCCGGGCAAGAACTTCGACACACCCGCCAAGTCGCCGTTCATGGACATGATGCTGGTGCCGCGCTATGTCGGCAGCAACGCGGCGGATACCAGCAGCGTCTCGGTGAGCCCGCGCATCCAGCAGAACCTGGGCTTGCGCACCGCGCCGGTGGTTGAAGGCGCGCTGGTGTCGGAAGTGACGGCGGTGGGCAATGTGGCCTGGAACGAACGCGAACGTGTGGAGCTGAGTTCACGCGCCATGGGCTTCGTGGAGAAGTTGCATGTGAAAGCCGCGCTCGACCGCGTGGCCGCCGGTGCGCCCCTGGCCGAACTCTATGTGCCCGACTGGGTGTCCGCGCAGGAGGAGTACCTGGCGCTGGCCCGTCTGAGCGGCCCGGGCATTGAGGCGCTGCAGGATGCCGCGCGCCAGCGCATGCGCCAGGCCGGCATGACGACCGCCCAGATCGAGCGCGCGGTGGCCTCGGGCAGGGTGCAGTCGCGCTTCACAATCACCGCGCCCATCGCCGGCATCGTGAGCGAACTCCTGGTGCGCGAGGGTGCCACGGTGATGCCCGGTGCCACGCTGATGCGGCTGCAGGGCACCCGCACGGTGTGGGCCGAGGGGGCGGTGCCCGAAAGCCAGGCCGCGCTGTTGCAACCGGGTGCGCGGGTGCGCACCACCAGCCCGGGCGCGCCGGGCCAGACGTTTGAAGGCCAGGTGCAGGCGCTGCTGCCCGAGGTGGATGCGGTCACGCGCACCATCCGCGCGCGGGTCGAGCTGGCCAACCCGCAGGGCCGGCTGGTGCCGGGCATGCTGGTGAGCATGCGGCTGGCCCTCCCGAAGACAGCAGCAAGCTTGCTGGTGCCCAGCGACGCGGTGATCCACACCGGTCGGCGCAGCGTGGTGATGGTGGCCGAAGACGGGGGACGCTTTCGCCCGGTGGAGGTGACTGCGGGCCTGGAGGTGGGAGGCCAGACCGAGATCAGCGCCGGCCTGCAGCTGGGCCAGCGCGTGGTGCTCTCGGGGCAGTTCCTGATCGACTCCGAAGCCAGCCTGCGCGGGCTGGAGGCCCGGCTCAATCAGGAGCCCGCGACCACGCCCACCCCCACGCAACAGCGCTACACCACCGATGCGGTGATCGACGCGCTGAGCGGCGACACGGTCACGCTCACCCACCCACCGATCCCCGCTCTGAAGTGGCCGCAGATGCAGATGGGCTTTCAGTTGCCGCCACGCTCGGAACAACCACGCGATCTCAAGGCAGGCGATCGGTTAAAGATCGAGTTTGAAATGCAGGATGGCCAGGTGCCGCGCATCACCAGCCTGCAGCGCGTCGCACCGGGGATCGGCAAATGATCGCCGGGCTGATCCGCTGGAGCATCAACAACCGCTTTCTGGTTCTGCTGGCCACTGCGCTGCTGAGTGCCTGGGGCGTGGTGGCGCTGCAGCGCACGCCGCTGGACGCGCTGCCCGACCTGTCCGACACGCAGGTCATCATCCGCACCACCATGCTCTCGGTGCCGGGCGCGCGCGCGGTGCGTGGTTTTTCGATGTTGGGCGACAGCTTCGTTTACGTGCTGTTTGAAGACGAGGTGGATCCGTACTGGGCGCGCTCGCGCGTGCTGGAGTACCTGAATCAGGTGCAGGCACGCCTGCCGCGTGGCGCGAGTTCGTCGATGGGACCCGACGCGACCGGCGTGGGCTGGATCTACCAGTACGCGCTGGTGGACAGGACCGGCCAGCAAGACGTGGCGCAGCTGCGCGCGCTGCAGGACTGGTTCGTGCGCTTCGAGCTCAAGACCGTGCCCGACGTGGCCGAGGTGGCCAGTGTGGGCGGCATGGTCAAGCAGCACCAGATCGTGCTCGACCCCGACAAGATGGCCGCCTACCGCGTGACACAGGCCATGGTGGCCGAGGCGGTGGCGCGCGGCAACCAGGAGGCCGGTGGCTCGGTGCTGGAAC
>JAGKSX010000128.1 GCA_018993155.1 Hydrogenophaga sp. | reverse complement strand
GCCGGTCCAGTCGGCGCTGCGCAGCACGGCCTGCAGCTCGCCGGCCAGCGCCAGCGTGCCGGCCACATCCCATTGCGGCAGCACGCCCGCGTGGACCATCAGCCAGCCGTGTTCGAACAGCGCCATGGGCCGCGCGCGCAGCCAGTCGAGCAGGGCCTCGCGGTCAGGCGCGGCGAGGATGTCGCCCACCGTGTCGCTGCGGTGCGGCTTGCGCACGCCGTGCGCCGTGGCCAGCAGGTGCAGGTCGTGGTTGCCGAGCAGGCAGTGCGCCGCGCCGTCGAGCGAGATCAGCCGGCGCAGCACGGCCAGCGAGGCCGGCCCGCGGTTCACGAGGTCGCCGAGCAGGTACAGCGTGTCGCGGCTGGGTGAGAAACCGATGTCGTCGAGCAGGCGGCCGAGCGCCGCGTCGCAGCCCTGCACATCCCCGATCATGTAAAGTGCCATTGGCCGATTATGGACACCCTCCTCATTGTTTTTCTGACGCTGCTCAACGGGGCGTTCGCCATGTCCGAGCTGGCCCTGGCATCCAGCCGCAAGGCGCGGCTCACGGCCATGGCCGAGGCCGGCGACAAGGGCTCGGTCACCGCGCTCCAGCTGCTGGACAATCCCACGCAGTTTCTCTCTTCGGTGCAAGTCGGCATCACCTCCATCGGCATGCTCAACGGCATCGTGGGGGAAGCCGCGTTCAGCGACGACCTGGGCCGCCAGCTCGTGGCATGGGGCCTGACGGAAGCCACGGCGAGCGTGATGGCCACCGCGATCGTGGTGGTGGTCATCACCTTCATTACCATCGTGTTCGGCGAGCTGGTGCCCAAGCGCATCGGCCAGCTCTACCCGGAGGCCGTCTCGCGCTGGGTCTCGCGCCCCATGGCCTTCGTGGCCCAGGCCGCCAAGCCTTTCGTGTGGCTGCTCACGCACACCACGCAGTGGGTGCTCAAGCTGCTGCGCATCGACACCAACGCCGTGCAGCACGTGACCGAAGAGGAAATCAACGCCAGCCTGGAGGAAGGCGTGGACGCCGGCATCATCGAGGAGCACGAGCACCAGATGGTGCGCAACGTGTTCCTGCTCGACGACCGCCAGCTCACCTCCATCATGGTGCCGCACTCGGAGATCGAATGGCTCGACGCCGAGGACCGCATCGACGTGGCGGTGCAGAAGGCCTGGACCACCGGCCATTCCTGGTACCCGGTGTGCCGTGGTGGGCTGGAGGACGTGGTCGGTGTGATCCACCTGCCCCGCATGCTCGCACTCCAAGCCGAGGGCAACAACGAGCCCTTGATGCGCCACGTGCTGCCGGCCGTGTTCGTGCCCGAGACGCTCAGCGGCATGGAGCTGCTGGAGCAGTTCCGTGAGCGCGCGACGCGCATGGTGTTCGTGGTCGACGAATACGGCGTGGTACAGGGCCTGCTCACGCCGCTGGACATGCTGGAAGCCATCACCGGCGAGCTTTCGCCGCGCACCGCCGTGGACGCCTGGGCCACGCGGCGCGAGGACGGCGCCTGGCTGGTGGACGGCGCGATGCCCGTGGCCGAGCTGAAGTCGCGCCTGGCCATCGACGAGCTGCCCGACGAGGACAAGGGGCGCTACAACACCGTGGCCGGTCTGATGCAGACGGTGGCGGGCGACCTGCTGGGCCGGCGCGAGCACGTGGACTGCGCCGGCTGGCGCTTCGAGGTGCTGGTGCTCGACGGGCGTCGCATCGACCAGGTGCTCATCACGCGCCTGCCCGAGCCCGAGGCGCAAGTGGCGGCCGAGGTCGACGGCTGAGCCGCGCGCTCACAAGCCCCACCACGCGGGCAGCCAGCGCCGCACCTCCGGCCGGCCGAAGCGCTCGTCCATCAGCACCACCACGCCTTGGTCGTCCGGCCCGCGGATGACGCGGCCGGCCGCCTGCACCACCTTCTGCAGGCCGGGGAACAGGTAGGCGTAGTCGTAGCCCTGGCCGAAACGCGCCTGCAGCCGCGCGCGCAATTGTTCGGTCACCGGGTTGAGCTGCGGCAGGCCCAGGGTGGCGATGAAGGCGCCGATGAGGCGCTGCCCAGGCAGGTCGATGCCTTCTCCGAACGCACCACCCAGCACCGCGAAGCCGATGCCCTGGCTGTCTTCGGTGAAGCGCGCGACGAAGGCCTCGCGCTCGGGTTCGCCCATGCCGCGTGACTGCGCCCACGCCGGCAGCGCCGGGTGCGTGGCCTGCAGGCGTTGCAGCGCCTGCTGCAGGTAGTCGAAGCTGCTGAAGAAGGCGAGGTAGTTGCCGGGCCGCTGGGCGTACTGGTCGGCCATGACCTCGACCAATTGGTCGAGCGAGGCGGCGCGGTCGGCGTAGCGGGTGGAGAGGTTCGGCGTCACGCGCACCTGCAGCTGCGAGGCATCGAAGGGTGAGGGCACGGTCAGGCGCGCGGTGTCTTGCGGCAGGCCGAGCAGGTCGCCAACGTAGGCCATGGGGCTGAGCGTGGCCGAGAACAGCGTGGCGCTGTGCGCGGCCTGCCAGCGCGGCTGCAGCAGCGGCCCGGGGTCGAGGTTGCGGATGTTCAGCACCGGCTGGCGCGCGCGGCCGGCCGCGCGCGGCGGGGGCGTGAGGTCCACCAGCGAATGGTCGGCGAACACCTCGGCCACGCGCAGGAAGCGCTGCACCTCGAACAGCCAGTCCTGCAGGCCGGCCGCGCCGCTGCCCTCGGGCTCGAGCGCGAGGTGGTCCGACAGCGCCGCGCTGTGGTGTTGCAGCGCCTCGATGAACGCACCCGGCAGTTCGGGCAGCACCGTGTGGTCCTGCGTCTGCAGGCGCGCCAGCGCGCTCCAGGGGCGCTGCAACCGGTCCATGGTCTTCTTCAGCGCGGCCGGTGCGCCCTTGCGCACGGCCTGGAAGGCGGCGGGGCGCAGCTCGGCGCTGTACATGAGCCGCGCGCGTTCGATCAGGTTGTGTGCCTCGTCCACCAGCAGGCCCACGCGCAGCCCGTCGCCCACCGTGAGCGACCAGGCGTGCGCGCTGAGGTCGAAGAAGTGGTTGAAGTCGCCCACCACCACGTCGCTCCAGCGCAGCAGGTCCTGGCCCAGGTAGTACGGGCAGACCTCGTGGCGCAGGGCGATCTCGCGCAGTGCGGCCTTGTCGAGCCAGCCCGCCTGCGCGGCGGCCTCGCGCGCGGCCGGCAGGCGGTCGTAGAAGCCGCGTGCGAGTGGGCAGGACTCGCCGTGGCAGGCCTTGTCCGGGTGCTCGCAGGCCTTGTCGCGCGCGACCAGTTCGAGCACGCGCAGCGGCTGCGCCTTCATGCGCTGCAGGGCGTGCAGCGCGAGCTGGCGCCCGGGCGTCTTGGCGGTCAGGTAGAAGAGCTTGTGCGTGCCCTGGGCGGGCGCGGCGCGCAGGGCCGCGAACAGCGTGGCCATGGTCTTGCCGATGCCCGTGGGCGCCTGCGCGAGCAGGTGGCGCCCGGCGCCGTGGCAGCGGTAGACGGCGGCGGCCAGTTCGCGTTGCCCGGGCCGGAAGCCCTCGAACGGAAAGCCCAGCGCGCGCAGCGCCTCATCGCGCGCGGCGCGGTGCGCCAGCTCGGCTCGCGCCCAGCCCGCGTAGCGCGCGCACAGCGTTTCGAAGAAGGCCTTGAGCTCCACCGCGCTGTGCCAGACGGGCAGCACCGTCTCCTGCCCGGTGTCGATGTTGAAGTAGACCAGCGCGAGTTCGATGCGCTCCAGCGCGTGTTGTTCGCACAGCATCCAGCCGTAGACCCGCGCCTGCGCCCAGTGCAGTTCGCGGTGGTTGTCGGGGATGCGCGCGGCATCGCCCCGGTGCGTCTTGATCTCCTCCAGCCGCGGCACCGCCGGGTCGAAGCCATCGGCCCGGCCCTGCACCCGCAACTCCCCGAAGCGCGCGCTCAGCGGCACCTCGCGCTGGTAGCCCGCCGCGCGCCGCGCGGTCACGGTGGCGTGGCCGGCGATGCCGTCCTGCGCGCTGGGTGAGGGCGTGAAGCGCAGGTCCAGGTCGCCCGCCTTGGCCGCGAAGGCGCACAGCACGCGCACCGCCACCGAGGCGGTGGTCGTGTCGATGGACGGTGGGTTGGCCGACATGACCCGCCATGGTACTGGATATATAGTCAGTGGATGCCTGCGATCGCCCCCGCCCTGACGCGGCGCCACCACCAGCGCCTGCGCGAGATCTACCGCTCCGCCGGCTGGCCCTGCCACGACATGCTGGAGGTGGAACTGCTCGCCGCCGGCCTGCTGGAGCGCCGGCCTTCGCCCGAGGGTTTCGAGAGCCTGCGCGTGACCGAGGCCGGCATCCAGCGGCTGGCCGAGGTGTTCAGCCAGAACAAGGCCGCGCGCACGCCGCACGAGGCCCTGGTGGAGCGCGTGGCCACGGCGATGGCGCAGGCTGGGCGGCTCAGCTGGCGCGGCCTGATGCTGCGCGTGCCGCTGCCGCGCGCGCTGCTCGGCGGCGAGCCCGCTGCGGACACCGGCGGCCCGCTGCAGGCCTGCGCTTTCGAGAGCGAGGCCAGCGCCGCGACGGCTCCCGAGCATGGCTGGTGCATGGCCTCTCCGGACGTGTTCTCGGTGCGCCACACCACCGTGGAGGCCTACCTGGAGCCCGTGGTGCACGAGATCAAGGTGAGCCGGGCCGATCTGCTGGGCGACCTGCGCAAACCCGCCAAACGCGCCGCCTACCTGGGCCTGGCCAGCGCCTGCTGGTACGTGCTGGGGCAGGACGCCAAGGGCCGCCCCATCGCCACGCCCGAGGAAGTGCCACCCGAGTGCGGCGTGATGCAGCTCGAAGGCGAGCGCCTGGTGGTGGCGCGCGAGGCGCCGCGCCGCGCGGTCGAACGCCTGCCCTTCCACGTGTGGATGGCGCTGGCGCGCAGCGGGCCGGCGGTGCGGCCGGAGGACGATCCGCAGTCGCTGCTGTGACCCGATCGGTGAAATCCCACTGGCGCGGCAGGGCCACTCTGGCGATGATGTGCGCCTGTGCTGTTTCTCGGAGACCACGATGAAAACCCTGAACGACCACCTGAGCCAGTACGCGGCCTACCACCGCGACCGCCGCAACATCGTCACGCACTTCATCGGCATTCCCATGATCGTGCTCTCGGTCGTGGTGCTGCTGGCGCGCCCGGCCTTCGACGTGGCGGGCCTGCCCCTGTCCCTGGCCACGCTGGCGGTGATCGCCGCCACGCTCTACTACCTGCGGCTGGACCTGCGCTTCGGCGTGGTGATGGGCCTGCTGCTCGCGGCCTGCCTGGCGGTGGCGCATGCCACGGCCGGCCTGTCCCCCGGCGCCTGGGCCACCTTCGGCGTGGGCCTGTTCGTGGTGGGCTGGGTGATCCAGTTCGTCGGCCACATCTTCGAAGGCCGCAAGCCGGCCTTCGTGGACGACGTCATGGGGCTGATCATCGGCCCGCTGTTCGTGGTGGCCGAGCTCGCCTTCCTGATGGGCCTGCGCCGCGAGGTGGAGGCGGTGGTCGAGTCGCGCGCGGGCCCGGTGCACGGCGGCCGCGAGCTCGCCAAGTGATCCGGCCCGAGTCGCCCGGCGACGTCGAAGCCATCCACGCCCTGACGGCGGCGGCCTTCCAGCGCGCGCCGCACACCAGCCACACCGAGCACCTCATCGTCGACGCCCTGCGCGCCGCGGGGCAGCTCGCCGTGTCGCTGGTCGATGAGCGGCAGGGCGCCGTGGTGGGCCATGTGGCGGTGTCGCCGGTGACGGTGTCGGACGGCACACGGCACTGGTTCGGCCTGGGCCCGATCTCGGTGCTGCCCGGTTACCAGGGGCTGGGCGTGGGCAGCGGGCTCATGCGCGCGGCCCTGCAGCGCCTGCGCGAGCAGGGCGCGGGTGGCTGCGTGCTGCTCGGCGAACCGGCCTTCTACGGCCGCTTCGGTTTTCGCGCCGTGCCCACGCTGCTGCTGCCGGGCGTGCCACCCGAGTATTTCCAGGCCCTGGCCTTCAACGGGCGGGTGCCGCACGGCGAGGTGAGCTACCACGAGGCCTTCGACGTGCGGCCGCCGGAAGCCGAAAACCACACGCGCTGACGGGCTGATCAGCGCGCGGCGGCGCTGAAGTTGTTTTCATGTAACTATTCAAGTTACATGAAACTCGACAGCAAGCTCTCGTCCATCCTTCACCTGCTGCTGCACATGGCGCAGAGCGAGCGGCCCATGACCTCCGAGGCCCTGGCCGCCTGCCTGCAGGGCAGCAGCCCGGTGGTGGTGCGCCGCACCCTCGCCGGCCTGCGCGAGGCCGGCTTCGTGAGCTCCGAACGGGGCCACGGCGGCGGCTGGGTGCTGGCCTGCAACCTCAAGACCGTGACCCTGCGCGACGTGTACGACGCGGTCGGCGCACCCACCGTGTTCGCCATCGGCCACCGCTCGGACAACCCCGCGTGCCTGGTGGAGCAGGCGGTCAACCAGGCGCTGTCGGGTGCGCTGCAGGAGGCCCAGGCGCTGCTGGTGCAGCGACTGGGCCGCGTGACGCTGGCCGACCTCGCGGCCGATTTCAACCGCCGTTTCGACGCCCACCCCCATGCCAGGAGCCACCATGCTCACCACCACCTCCCCGAATGACGCCATCGTGATCGGCGGCAGCTACGCCGGTCTGTCCGCCGCCCTGCAGCTCGCGCGGGCGCGCCGCCGGGTGCTCGTGATCGACGCCGGCCTGCGCCGCAACCGCTTCGCCAGCGCTTCGCACGGCTTCCTGGGCCAGGACGGCCGCGCGCCCGGCGACATCGCCGCCGAGGGCAAGGCCCAGTTGCTCGCCTACCCCAATGTGCGCTGGCTGGACGGCACCGTGGCGCGCGCCGAGGCGCAGGGCGAGGGTTTTGGCGTGGCGCTCGACGGCGGCCACACCGAGCAGGCCCGCACCCTGGTGATCGCCACCGGTGTGGTGGACGAGCTGCCCGCCATCGAAGGCCTGGCCGAGCGTTGGGGTCGAGGCGTCTTCCACTGTCCGTACTGCCACGGCTACGAGCTCGACAACGGGCGCATCGGCGTGCTGGCGGTCAGCGAGATGTCCATGCACCACGCGCTGATGTTGCCGGACTGGGGCTCGACCACGTTGTTCCTCAACGAAGCCTTCGTGCCCGACGATGCGCAGCGCGCCGCGCTGGCCGCGCGCGGTGTCGCGGTGGAAACCGGCGCGGTGGCGCGCCTGGTGGACACCGCCACGGTGGAGCTGCGCGATGGCCGCCGCTTCGCCCTGGACGGCCTGTTCACCATGGCGCGCACGCACATGGCCAGCCCGGTGGCGGCGCAGCTGGGCTGCGCCATGGACGAAGGCCCCACGGGTGCCTTCATCCGCACCGACGCGATGCAGGGCACCAGCGTGCCCGGCGTGTTCGCCTGCGGCGATGCCGCGCGCGCGGCCGGCAACGTGGCGATCTCGGTGGGCGCGGGCGCCATGGCCGGGGCCAGCGCGCACCGCACCCTGATGTTCGGCTGATTCGCACGAGATGACACCCTCCAGGGGCATCGAGGGTCCGGCTCCGCCGGCCCAAGATGCCGTCCCCCTCCCAGCCGAAGGCGCCAGAGAGGGGGACGCCGCGAAGCGGCGCAGGGGGTGCTTTACCTCCCGGGCTGCAGGCGCGTCACCCGCACCTGCACGAACGCCTCTTCGGTGGCCGCGTAGTCCCATTGCTCAATCGCGCAGGCGCGCTCGGCCGCATGCCAGCGCACCAGGTTCACCGAGTTGGGTGCGCCAGGGCGCACGCGGTGCGAGACGGCGGTGCCGGCCTGCACCGCCCACATCGGCCGCGCCAGGCCAGGCAGGGGCATCACATAGGGCAGGTGGATGTGGCCGCCCATCACCAGGTCGGCCCCAGCAGCGGCCCAGGCGTGCTGCGCGGCAGCGTGGCCGATCAGGCGGTCGGGTTCGTCCTGCGGGCGCTGCACGTCAATCGGCTGGTGCACCACCACCACGCGCAACTGGGCCGGCGTGGCCTCGGCCAGCCGCGCCGCCACGCGCGCGACCTGCGCCGCCGACACCTCACCGTTCTTGTGCCGGTGGGCGCGCGTGGTGTTCACGGCCAGCACCATGAGCCCGGTGGAGCTGAACTGCGGTTCGAGTTCGTCGCCGAAGGCCGCGCGGTGGCCCGCGTAGGGCCGCACCAGCCGGGCCCAGCCGTTGAACAGCGGGATGTCGTGGTTGCCCGGGATCACCAGCCGGGGCGCGCCCAGCTGGTCCATGAAGCGGCGCGCGGCCTCGAACTGGGGCGCGCGGGCGCGCTGGGTGATGTCGCCCGAGAGCACCACGAGGTCCGGCCGCAGCCGCTGGGCCAGCTGCACCAGGGCCCGCACCACCGGCGCCCGCTCGGTGCCGAAGTGGGGGTCCGAGACCTGCAGGATCGCGCTCAAGCGGGGGCCTCGCGGTCGGCGGGTGCCGGTTTGAGGAGGAACAGGGGCACCGGCAGCACGCGCACATCCAGCGGCGCCTTCATGCGCAGGACTTCCCCATCGACCGCGACCTTCAGGCGACGCGCGCCCGCCACCGACGGCGCGCGCACCACCATCTGCTGGAATTCGAAGTGCTCGATGTCGTCGGCCTCGCCAAGCGTGCCCATGGCGCCTTGCCACATCAGGCGCAGCAGGGCCAGGGTGCCGATGGGTTTGAGCATCACCGCCGTGACGCGGCCGTTGTCTCGCGCGCCGTCGGGGCGCTGGCCTTGCACCACGCCCACCTGCTCCAGCTGCAGGCGGTTGTTGCCCACGAACAAGGTGAGTGTCTTCACCTCGCGCTGCGCGCCGTCCAGGCCGATGCGCAGTTTCAGGCGCCGCTGCGCGCGAAACAGGGTGGCGAAGGCCGCCCAGATCGCCACCCACTGGCTGCGCCCGAATCGGTTCTTCCAGACCTCGCGGTCCTCCAGCAGGTCGGGGTACAGGCCCAGGCTCGCGTTGACCAGGAAGATGTGCTCGTTGACGGCGGCCACCTGCACCGGCTCGGGCCGCGCGCCCAGCAGTTGCGCCATGGCATCGGCCACGTCGGTGGCGATGCCGTGCGTGCGCGCGAAATAGTTGAAGGTGCCGCGCGGGATCACGCCCAGGGCGCAGCCGGCGGCGTGGGCGGCCTGGGCCACGGTGTTGATGGTGCCGTCGCCACCCACGGCCACGATGGCGGCGTTCGTTTCGCGCGCCTGTCGCGCCAGTTCGGCCGTGCGGCGCGGCAGGTCGGCCGGTTCGCACACGTGCAGCTGGCCGGGCCGGCCCGAGGCGCGCAGCGCGGCCTCGATGGTCGCTCGCGTGCCGTCGCCGTCCTGGCTGCCGGAGCGGCTGTTGATGACGAAGTGCAGCGTCGAGGCCGGATCGAAAGGGGGGGCTTCGGGCATGGATGGCCAAGGGATGGGATCGGTCCAGTGTAGCGGCGCTGGTTGAAAACCCCATGGCACAAGCCGGTCCGGCTGGCGATGATGGTGGGCATGAACGCGCCGCTGCCCACCTCCCCCGCCGCCCAACTGTTCGACCGCGTGAAGGCCGCGCTGAGCGGTGAACACCGCCAGCGCCTGCCCGGCAACTGGTCGCCCGTGGCGCGCTACCTCGACCCCGCGCGCCACCAGCGCGAACTCGCCGCGCTGCGCCGGCTGCCGCAGGCGGTGGCCGACGCGGCCGCGCTGCAGGCGAGCGGCGACTGGCTGGCGCGTTCGGTGCATGGGGTGCCGGTGCTGCTCACCCGCCGTGCCGACGGGCAGCTGCGCGCCTTCATCAACGTGTGCCGCCACCGGGGCGCGGCGCTGGTGCCCGAAGGTGCCTGTGGCCAGGGGCGCGAGCGCTTCGTGTGCCCGTACCACAGCTGGACCTACGGCAGCGACGGCGCCTGCGTCGGCCGCCCGCACGACCGCGACTTTCCCCACGCGCCCAAGGCCAGCTCCGGCCTGGTCGAGCTGCCCTGCGCGCAGCGCTTCGGCCTGGTCTGGGTGGTGGCGACGGCCTTGCCCGCGTTCGACTGGGCCGCGTACTTCGGCCCCTTGGGCGAGGAGATCGACGGCCTGGGCTTCGACGCCGCTGCGCGCGTGCAGCGCCACCGCCATTTCACCCAGGCCTCGAACTGGAAGCTGGTGCTCGACGCCAACCTGGAGAGTTACCACTTCGCCTACGCCCACCGCGAGACCATCGCCTACCTGTTCCACGACAACGTGGTGGTGCACGACCAGCTGGGCGACCACCAGCGCATCGTGCTGCCCAAGCGCAGCTTCGAGGATTTGAGCGAACCGCCCGCCACGCTGGAAGGCTTTGCGAAGACGATCAACACCATCTACTTCCTGTTTCCCTCCACCCTGCTGCTCTGGGAGGGCGACCACATCAACGCCTTCGCGCTCTCGCCCACCGACGCCGCCACCACGCAGGTGGATGGCTGGCTCATCGCGCCGCGCCAGCACCTGGCCACCCGCAGCGACAGCTACTGGCAGCGCAACTTCGACATGTTCTGGACCGCGATCGACGAGGACTTCGCGCTCGCGGCCAGCATGCAGCGTGGGCTGGACAGCGGGGCGAACCAGGCCCTGTGTTTTGGCGAGAACGAGTTCGCCTGCGAGGCCTTCCACGCCTCGGTGCAGCGCATGGCGGGCGAGGGCGCTTAGCATCGCGCCTGTCACAAAACCGGGCGCTCGCCCGTCTGGCAGGTCATGAACGATCCCACCACCACCTTCCACCGCCTGCGCCCCCGGCTGCAGGGCATCGCCTACCGCATGCTGGGCTCGCCAGCCGAAGCCGAGGAGGTGGTGCAGGACGCCTGGCTGCGCTGGCACGAGGCCGCGCACGCCGATCTGGACAGCAGCGAGGCCTGGCTGGTGACCGTGACCACGCGCCTGGCGATCGACCGCCTGCGCAGCGCCAAGGTGCAGCGCGAGCACTACATCGGCACCTGGCTGCCCGAGCCGCTGCTGGCCGATGCGCCGGTGACGCCCGAACAGCTGCTGGAGCGCGCCGACGACGTGTCGGTGGCTTTTCTCGCCATGCTGGAGCGGCTCGCACCCGAGGCGCGCGCGGCCTTTCTGCTGCGCGAGGTGTTCGACGCCGACTACGGCGAGGTGGCCGAGGCCCTGGGCAAGACCGAGAGCGCCTGCCGCCAGATCGTGCACCGCGCCAAGGCGCAGCTGCAGGACGACCGGCCGCGCCACATCGTGCCGCGCGAGGCCCAGCTGCGCCTGCTGCGCGGCTTTGCCGATGCGGCCGCCACCGGGCAGTTTCACCGGCTGCAGTCGCTGCTGGCCGAGGACGCGCAACTGATCGGCGACGGCGGCGGCAAGGTGCCCAGCTTCGGCGTGCCGCTGGTGGGCGGGCGGCGCATCGCGCAGCTCTACTACGCCACGCACCGGCGCTTCGGCGAAGGCGTGCGCTTCGAGGTCGTGGTGCTCAACGGGCAGTGGGGCCTGCTGCGTTTCATCCGGGGCGGGCTGGAGTCGGCGCAGTCGTTCGTGACCGACGGCGAGCGCATCCTGCGCCTGCATGTGCAACGCAACCCCGACAAGCTCGCGCGCATCGCCGTCGCGCTGGGCCGCGACCTAGGGCCTGTTGACCCTATTTTTCCAAATGCGAATGGGTTGAAAACAGCGCCAATCGAGGCGCGCGACGACGGCCAGACTGGGGGTCTGGCCTAGGAGTGCAACGAAGAGTGGCGCTGTTTTCAACCCATTCCCTTCGGGTTGCGGCCAAAAAGGCCCTGCGCTGCGTTGCGAAGCCTCGCCGGGCCACCGGCCCGTCTGCGTTTCGCGCCTTGCGCAGGGCCTTTTTGATCCGCAACGCATCTTGGAAAAATAGGGTGAACAGGCCCTACCTGTCACAAACCCGAGGCCTTGACCGTCTTCAGAGGTGTGTTCCCCAACCCTCTGAAAGACGAAGCATGAAATCCCCCCGACTCCCCTGGACCGAGATCGCACCCAAGGCCTACCAGGCCATGGCTGCCGTCGGTGCCACCACCGCCGGCTCCTCGCTCGGCACGATCCTGATCGAACTCGTGAAGACGCGCGTTTCGCAGCTCAACGGCTGCGCCTTCTGCGTGGACATGCACGTGCGCGACCTGCGCAAGCACGGCGAGCGCTGGCAGCGCATCAACAGCCTCGTGACCTGGCGCGAGACCAGCCTGTACAGCGAGCGCGAGCGTGCGGCGCTGAACTGGGCCGAATCCCTGACCCGCCTGGCGGAGCACCACGCTGACCGCGACGCGGATTTCGCGCAGTTGCAGCACCAGCTCAGCGACCAGGAAATCGTCGAGCTGTGCTGGACCATCGCCCAGATCAATGCCTGGAACCGCATGGCCGTGGGCATGCACGCACCCGTCCCCGAGAAGGAGATCGCATGAACATCGTGGTCATCGGAGGCAGCGGCCTCATCGGAAAGCAACTCACCGCCCTGCTGCGCCAGGCCGGCCATGCGGTGACGGCGGCCTCGCCGTCGTCGGGCGTCAACGCCGTCACGGGCGAGGGCCTGAGCGAGGCCCTGGCCGGTGCGCAGGTGGTGGTGGACGTCAGCAACTCGCCATCGTTCGAGGACGAGGCAGTGATGCACTTCTTCCGCGCCTCCACCCGCAACCTGCTGGACGTCAGCGCGCGCGCCGGCGTGGGGCACTTCGTCGCCCTGTCGGTGGTGGGTTCGGAGCGCGTGCCGGCGAGCGGCTATTTCCGTGCCAAGGTGGCGCAGGAAGCGCTGATCCAGGCCGGGCCGGTGCCCTACACCCTTGTGCGCGCCACCCAGTTCCACGAGTTCCTGATGCCGATCGCCCAGGCGGCCACCGAAGGCCAGACCGTGCGCCTGCCCTCGGCGCCGTTGCGGCCCATCGCGGCGAGCGACGTGGCCGTGGCGCTGGCGGACGTGGCGGTGCAGGCACCGCTCAACGGCACCTGCGAAGTGGCGGGGCCCGAAGCCGTGCCGCTGGACCAGCTCGTCCGCCAGGTGTTCCAGGCGCGCCAGGATCGGCGCGAGGTGGTGTCGGACCCCAGGGCCACGTATTTCGGTTCGCCGCTGGAGGGCAACGCCCTCATTCCCGGCCCCAACGCGCGCATCGGGAAGGTCTCTCTGGCGCAGTGGCTGGCCTCCTAGCGGGGCCCGGTGGTCGGGCCCAGCGCCCTGCGATGGCGCCGCGTGTACGCTCTCGCCCATGCACCTGATCCAGACCCTCGATGCGGGCGTGCTTGAGCTGCGCCTGAACCGGCCCGAACGCCTCAATGCCCTCACGCTCGCGCTCGCGCGCGACCTGCTGGCGGCGGTGCAGGCCGGCGTGGCCGACCCGGCAGTGCGGGTCATCCTGCTCAGCGGCGAAGGCCGCGCTTTCTGCGCCGGCAAGGACCGCGACGACCCGCCCACCCCCGCCTTCGTCGAGACCCTGCAGGCCCTGGCCTCGCTGCTCGTGCGCTGCCCCCAGCCGGTGGTGATTGCGGTGCAGGGCTGGGTGGTGGGCGCGGGGGTCGAGCTCATGCTCAACGGAGACCTTGCCGTGGCCGCGCGCGGTGCGCGCTTCGCGCTGCCCGAGGTGCAGG
The DNA here is from genome assembly GCA_018993155.1 of Hydrogenophaga sp. Taxonomy (GTDB): domain Bacteria; phylum Pseudomonadota; class Gammaproteobacteria; order Burkholderiales; family Burkholderiaceae_C; genus Hydrogenophaga. The sequence continues at coordinate 19,368 of JAGKSX010000128.1, read as the reverse complement.
TGGGCCTGTTCGGCACCGGCGGCGTGGCCGCGCTGCTGCCGCGCCTGGTCGGGCTGCAGAAGGCCAAGGGCCTGCTGATGCTGGGGCAGGAGCTGGCCGCCGTGGATGCCGAGCGCTGGGGCCTGGTGTGGCAGGTGGTGGAGGACAGCGCATTGCAGGCCCAGGCGCGCGAGCTGGCGCAACAGCTCGCGCGCAGCAGCCCGGCGCTGCTGGCGGAAGTCAAGCAACTGGTGCACCGCGAGCAGCTGGGCGACTTCGGCGCGTCGCTGGCGCGCGAGACCGCCGTCCACCAGCGGTTGAACCCCTTGGCGGACGCGGTCACCGGCCCCGGCGACCAGCGGACCTGAGGCCGGCTCTGCACAATGCCGGGCATGACCACCCCGGCACCCGAACCCCGCTTCTTCCAGCCCGTTCCCCTCGACAAGGCCTACCGCCTCATCAACCACGGCCCCACCGTGCTCGTGTCCTCGGCCCACGCGGGTGAGGTCAACGTGATGTCGGCCGCCTGGGCCTGCGCGCTGGATTTTTCACCGCCCAAGGTGACGGTGGTGATCGACAAGGCCACGCGCACGCGCGCGCTGGTGGAGGGCAGCGGCACTTTTGCGCTGTGCGTGCCGTCGGTCGGCCTGGCCGCGCTCACGCTTGGCGTGGGCACCGACAGCGCACTCACCGTGCCGGACAAGCTCGCGCGCCACGGGGTGAAGACCTTCCACGCCCCCGGGCACGAGGCCGTGCCGCTGGTGGAAGGCTGCGTGGCCTGGCTGGTGTGCCGGCTGATGCCCGAACCGCACAACCAGACCACCTACGACCTGTTCATCGGCGAGGTGGTGGGTGCCTGGGCGGACGAGCGGGTGTTCCGCGCAGGGCGCTGGCACTTCGATGGCGCGCCCGATCATCTGCGCACCCTGCACTACGTGGCCGGGGGGCAGTTCTACGCAACGGGCGCGTCGCTGCAGGTGGGCAGCGGCTGAGGCCCGCAGGCCTTCGCCTCAGTAGTGCGGCGGCAGCTCGTCGCGCAGGTTGCGCACGGCGGGTGCGGCGTCTGGCCCGCCCTGCTGGCGCAGGCGGCCGACCTCGCGCAGCAGCAGGTCGATCTGTTCCTGCTGGCGCGCCACCAGCTGGTTGAGCGTGTCGAGCAGGTCGTCGGCGTAGCTGGCCTTGATTTCGAGTTCGGTCAGGCGCTGCTCGGTGTCGGCGCCCAGGACGGGGACGGGGGAGGTCGTGGTCATGCCCCTATTGGACGACAAGAACGGGAAGGACAGGGCCGTGGCGCAAAAGCCACTGTGTGTCATCGCACAGACGTTGGAAAGCGGGCGAGCCACCCTCGAAGGCATCCAAGCGCCTTGTGCGCACCCCACCTGGAGGAGCCCCATGGCCGATGTCCGCCCGTTCACCGAAACGCCCGTCTCAACCTGGTTCAACGACACTGTGGTCGAACTGCCTGCACCGCCGCAACAGGCTGATGGCATGCCACCGTGCCATTGGATGGCCACCGCCTCGGCCTTCGCCGACACCGGCGGCCTGATCAGCGGCGACGAACTGGCCACGCGCATCCGGGAGCAGTGCCTGCTGGACACGAGCCTGCGGGTGAGCGAGCCGGTGTCGCTCGTGGCCCGCTGGATCGTGTCGCGCTCGGTGGTGTCGATCGACAGCCCGTGGGGCCACCTGCTGCCCATGTTCCAGTTCGATCTGCCGCGCGCCTCGCTGCAACCCGGGGTGGCCGTCGTGCTGGCGGAACTGCGCGATGTGCTGGAAGGCGCGGAGCTGGCGCTGTGGTTCGTGACCCCCAACGAATGGCTGCACGGCGAGCGGCCGGCCCTGGCCATGCAGACCACCCTGCAGGCCGTGCGGTACGCCGCCCGCGCCGACCGCTACGTGGCGCTCGGCGGCTGAGCCTGACCGCATTTGGTGCCCGCGTGCGGCCGGTATGTGCCCCCGGCATGTCGCTGCGTGCCTTGTTCCAGACCCCAGCGCATGGCCTGCGGCATTCTCGGATGTCCTCGCGCACCACCCCGCACGGGACCATCTACCAGGGGAATTCCATGGCCGACCTCTACCTGCCCACCGCCGCTCCGATGAAGCGCTGTCAGATGGCGCCGCCACCCGCCGCGAGCGAGCCGCACCGGTGGATGTCCATTGCCGCGGCGTTCGCCGACACGGGGGGACTGGTCAGCGGTGACGAGCTGGCCGACCTGATCCGGCAGCAGGCGCTGCGCGACGCCCAACTGCAGATCTCCCAGCCGGTCTCGCTGGTGGCGCGCTGGATCGTCTCGGGCATGGCGGTGGCCATGGACAGCCCCTGGGGCATCGTGCTGCCCCTGTTCCAGTTCGACCTGGAACGCGCCATGGTGCACCCGGAGGTGCCGATGGTGTGCGCGGAATTGGGGGGTGTGCTGCAGGGCCCGGAACTCGGGCTCTGGTTCGTGACCCCCAACGAATGGCTCGAAGGCGAACGGCCCGCGTTGGCCCTGCGGACCCGTCTGACGGAAGTCCGGCGCGCCGCCCGCCACGTGGCGGACAGCGCCTGACGCGGCGACCCGCCCTCAGAGGCGCGGTTCGCCGTTCTCGTTGACCAGGATGGTGCGCCCTGGAGGGGAGCTCATCTGCACGTGGTGCTGCACGCCACGGAAGGTGTAGCTCACGTCCCAGTACTCGGGCGCGCTGTCGCTGCTCACGTTGGAGCAGCGCTGCACCTCCTGCGTCTGCGGGTTGTTGCGGCCCACGTTGGAGCCCACGGCCGCACCCGCCACCGCGCCACCCACGGTGGCGATGTCGCGCCCGGAACCGCCGCCGATCTGGTGGCCCAGAATGCCGCCGATGACACCGCCGACGATCGCGCCCGGCACGCTGCGCCGGCGCTCGACTTCCTCGCGCTCGATCCAGCAGCGCTGCCCACCGCCGTAGATGGCGCGCGAGGCGCTCACCGGCACCTCGTACAGGGTTTCCGACTCGCGGCGCCGGTAGTCGCGCACCACCGCCTGGCCCGGGGCGGGCGACTGGTACACCGGTGAAGGGTAGGCCTGGGAACTCACGGGCGGGCGGGAGCCGCAGCCGGCGAGGCCCAGCACAGCCACCGCTGCCAGCAGGGCATGGCGGTGAGAAACGGGGAATGGGATAGGAAAGAGGTTCATGGTCGCTCCTTGTGGGACAGGTTCATGCGGTCCAATGTGCCTCTCGCCCCGGGGGCGGGTCTGTGCGCCAGGACACCGACGTGGAGGTGGCCCTGGGCTCACTGGAAAACGGCCTGTGTGCTAAAACGGAACGCACCATGAACGACGCCCGAGTGATCGCCGTCCACCGGAGCCGCCTGCACCACTTCTCCAAGGAGCGGGTGCATGCGATCACCCTGCTCGAGGGCTTGGGCGTGCAGGGCGATGCGCACTGCGGGGCGACGGTGCAGCACCTCTCGCGCGTGGCGCGCGATCCCAGCCAGCCCAACCTGCGCCAGGTGCACCTGCTGCAGGCCGAGTTGTTTATCGCCCTGGCCCACCAGGGGCACACGGTGCACCCCGGCGATCTGGGCGAGAACATCACCACCGAAGGCATCGATCTGCTGGAGCTGTCCACCGGCACCGAACTGCAGCTGGGGGCCCAGGCGCGGGTGCGCATTACCGGTTTGCGCAACCCCTGCGTGCAGATCGATCGTTTCCAGCCCGGCCTGCTGGCCGCAGTGCTCGGCCACACGGCCGATGGGGAGCTGGTGCGCAAGGCCGGGGTGATGGCGGTGGTGCTGCACGGCGGCGAGGTCTCCGCGCAGGACCGCATCCGGGTGCTGCGGGCCACCGTCCCGCACGTGCCGCTGCGACCGGTCTAGTTCAGGCGTCTGTGTCGCGCGCCAGCGCGGCCGTCCATTCGGCCACCGCCGCGTCCAGATCGGGCGCGGCCATGAGGGCGCGCACCACCCCCACCGAACGCACGCCACTCTTCAGCACCTCGGGCAGGTTGCCGAGGTCGATGCCGCCGATCGCCATGTGCGTGACCCCGCGCAGCAGGGGCGCGTAGGCGCGCAGGCGGCCCGTGCCCTGGGGTGCGGTGGCCATCTGCTTGAGCGTGGTGGGAAACACCGCGCCCATGGCGATGTAGCTCGGGTTGTGGCGGTCGGCGATCAGCATCTCGGCGTAGCCGTGCGTGCTCAGGCCCAGGCGCAGGCCGGCGCGCCGGATGGCCGCCAGGTCTTCGGGGGCCATGGCCTGCAGGTCTTCCTGGCCCAGGTGAACGCCATAAGCGCCAGCCTCGATGGCCTCCTGCCAGTGGTCGTTGATGAACAGCAGCGCGCCCGTGCCCTGCACGCCGGCCACGGCGGCGCGGATCTCGGCGCGGATGGCTTGCGCGTCGCCGGACTTGAAGCGCAACTGCACCGTGGGCACGCCTGCGCGCGCCATGCGCACCGTCCAGTCCGCATCGGGCATCACGGCGTAGAGACCGAGCTCGGGTGGGCAGGCCGCGAAGGCGTGCTCGCGCGGGAAGGGCGCCATGTCGAAGTCGGCCGGCTCGTCGGGCCAATGGGAGGCGTCGAAAAGGCCGGTGCGCCGCGTGCGGGTGGACCAGGCGCGCGCCACGCAGACGGCGTCGATGTCGATGAAGCCGAGTTCGTGCGCGGCCTGCAGCGCGGCGACGAACACCGGGTCGTCGGAGGCGGGCGCGGGCGGCACGGCATGCGGGGCCAGGGGCAGGGCCAGCGTGGCGCGGTGGGCGTCCACGATGGCCTGGACCATCGCTTCGGTGGAGGTGATCGTGGTGCTCATGTGAAATCTCCGTGCAGCGCACTGCGGTGCGAGCTTGTCGGGGAGCGGCCCTGCGCTGCGCTCATGAACCGTGGTGCCAGAACGGGGTGCCCATCACGGGCGTGCTCGGCTGCGCACTGGCCTGGGGCTGCATGGCGCCCGAGCGGTAGGCGGCGCGGCCGGCGCGCACGGCGTCGGCGAAGGCGCCGGCCATGTCCACCGGCGACTGCGCGAGCGCCACGGCGGTGTTGAGCAGCACGGCGTCGAAGCCCCACTCCATCACGGTGCAGGCGTGCGAGGGCAGGCCCAGGCCGGCGTCCACGATCAGCGGCACGCTCAGGCGCTCGCGCAGCAGGCGCATGGCGTAGGGGTTGACCGGGCCCTGGCCCGTGCCGATGGGCGCGGCCCAGGGCATCACGGCCTGGCAGCCCACGTCCACCAGGCGCTGGCACAGCACCAGGTCTTCGGTGCAGTAGGGCAGCACCTTGAAGCCGTCGTTGATCAGCTGGCGCGCGCAGTCCACCAGGTTGAGCGTGTCGGGCTGCAGGCTGTAGTCGTCGCCGATGAGTTCGAGCTTGATCCAGGGCGTGTTGAACACCTCGCGCGCCATCTGCGCGGTGGTGATCACCTCTTGCGTGGTGTGGCAGCCGGCGGTGTTGGGCAGCACCGGCACGGCCAGTTCCTGCAGCAGCTTCCAGAACGCCGCGCCGGCCTCGGGCTGCGCGGCGCCCTGGCGCCGCAGCGAGGCGGTGAGCATGGCGGGCTGTGAGCGCTTCACCGCAGCTTCGAGTGTGGCGGGCGGGGGGTAGCGGGAGGTGCCCAGCAGCAGGCGCCCGGCGAAGGTCTCGCCGTAGAGCACCAGCGGGTCTTCCTGGGCGAGCGGTGGGGTGTTCATGTCCATGGCGGTGTGTCCTCAGCCCCCGGTGATGGGGGCGATGATTTCGATGCGGTCGCCGTCGTTGAGTCGGTGCTGGGCGTAACCCGTGCGGGGCACGAACTGCAGGTTGACGGCGGCGGCGAACACGGCGGGCGGCTCCCAGACGAGCAGCGCGTCGGCCAGCGTGGCGCCTTCGGGCAGTTCGCGGGTTTCCTGGTTGATGATCACGTTCATGCGAGGTTCCGTTCGTTCAGCGGATGACCGCCAGCCCAAGGGCGTCGGCCAGCGGCGAGTGGCCCTGGTCCACCACTTCGAGCGCGGCGTCCAGCACGGCCGGCGCGATCATGAAGCCATGGCGGTACAGGCCATTGATCGCCATTCTGCGCGGTCCGGTGAGGCGCAGCGCGGGCAGGTTGTCGGGCAGGGTGGGGCGCAACTGCACGCCCAGCTCGACGATGCGCGCTTCGCCGAAGCCCGGGTGGACGGTGTAGGCCGCGCTCAGCAGCTCCAGCGTGGAGCGCACGCTGGCGGGCGAGAGGTCGTCGGACTCGATCTCGGTCGCGCCGATCACGAACAGGCCGTCCTGCTTGGGCGCGATGTACAGGGGGTAGCGCGGGTGCACCAGGCGCGTGGGGCGCGACAGGCTCACGCCCGGCGCATGGATGCGCGCGACCTCGCCGCGCACCCCGCGCAAGGCGGGCCACTGCGGCTGCGCGCCCAGACCCCGGCAGTCGAAGAGCCAGGCATCGGGCCCCGGGTCCACCTCGTCGGGCGTGCGCGCCGTGTGCCAGCGCACCGCGACGCCCAGCACCTGCATCTGGTGCGCGAGCGCGGCGAGCAGCTCGCGGTTGTCGAGCTGGCCTTCGTCGGGCAGGTACAGGCCTTGCGCGAAGCGGTGGGCCAGGGCTGGCTCCAGCGCGGTGAGCGCGGCGCCGTCCAGGCGCTGCGCCTGCGGCAGCGAGGGCAGGGCGGCGCTGGTGCGCGCGAGCTGGCCGGCGAAGCGCTCGGCCTCGGCCGCGTCCTGCCGGTGCCAGAGCACCAGCGTGCCGCTCTGCTGGAAGAACACGGGGCGTTCGAGCGTGGCCAGCAGCTGCGGCCAGCGCGCGAGTGCGTGCTGGCCCATGCGGACCACGTTGAGTTCGGTGACGGCCGATTCGGCCAGCGGCGCGAGCATGGCGGCGGCCACGCGCGCGGCGGCGTGCGCGGCCTCGGGGCCGCCCGCGTCGATCACTTCGACGCGGTGTCCGCGCTGCGCCAATGCGCAGGCCAGCAGCCGGCCCATCAGGCCGGCGCCGAGCACCACCGCGTCGGGTTTGGAGGATGCGTTCATGTCAAAGAGGGACTGGAGGAGCGAGGTATGAATCCAGAGCACCCGAGGATCCGGCTTTGCCGGGCCCAGGGTGCGCCCCCTTCGCGCTGCGGAGGGGGAGCGGCGCAGCCGCGCGGGGGGTGTCTCTAGAATCCCTGCCATGAGCAACGAAGCGCAACGTTACACCCGCGTCCTCTCCATCGCCGGCTCCGACAGCGGCGGGGGCGCCGGCATCCAGGCCGACCTCAAGACCTTCGCGGCCCTGGGCTGCTACGGCATGACGGCCATCACCGCGCTGACCGCGCAGAACACGCTGGGCGTGAGCGGCATCCACGGCGTGCCGCCCGAAATGCTCAAGGCGCAGCTGAGCGCGGTGCTCGACGACATCGGGGTGGATGCGGTGAAGATCGGCATGCTGCACGCGCCCGAGATCGTGCGCACCGTGGCCTGGGCGCTGCGGCACTATGAGGTGAAGCAGGTGGTGCTCGACCCGGTGATGGTGGCCACCAGCGGCGACCGCCTGATCGCGCCCGACACGGTGCAGGTGCTGGTGGACGAGCTGTTCCCGCTGGCCACGGTGGTCACGCCCAACCTGGACGAGGCCGCGCTGTTGCTGGGCCGGCCGATTGCCCATGCGGATGAACTCGACGCCGCCGCGCGCGACCTGCTCGCGCTGGGGGCCAAGGCGGTGCTGCTCAAGGGCGGCCACCTGCCGGGCGACGAGGTCGCCGACCTGCTGGTGAGCGGCGACGGGCCCGCGCAACGCCTGGCCTCGCCGCGCATCGCAAGCCGCAACACGCACGGCACGGGCTGCACGCTGTCGTCGGCCATCGCGGCCTACCTCGCGCTGGGCAACCCGCTGGACCAGGCGGTGGCCAAGGCGCGCAGCTACATCCTGCAGGCCATCGCCATGGGCGCCAATGTGTACACCGGCGCCGGTCACGGGCCGCTCAACCACGGCCACGCACCGCTCGCGCTGCACAAGCGGCCCCGGGGCTGAGGCGAAGCGGCGCGACGGCATGCGGTTCAGGCCCGTGCCGGGCTGAGCCCGCCGGCATTGCGCGGCCGCGAGAGCGCGGCGAGCACGAAGGTCAGCGCCAGCGTGGGCAGGGCCGAACCGAGTTGCGGCGCGAACTTCGCGAGCAGGTGGTAGCAGGCGATGCCCAGCACCCACAGCGCGGCGGCGCTCCAGTCCACCGTGCGGGCCGGGCCCGTGGCCACCCCGGTGCCCAGGCGGCCCAGGATCACACCGTAGAGCGGCACGAACACCGAGCTGAGCAGCAGCAGGAAGGGCTCCAGCGTGTGCATGGGCAGCAGCAGCGCCAGGCCGGTGCAGACCACGGCGAAACCCAGGCCGGCGGCGCGGATGCTCCAGCGCGGGCGCAGGCTGTGCACCGAGACCGCGCCCGAGTGCGCGTCGCCGTAGGCGTTGTCCATTTCGTCGAGCAGGATCAGGCCAAGCGCGATCAGGCCGCCCTGCGCGAGCAGCAGCGCGCCCACGAGGTTGGTGCCCGGCTCCACCGTGCTGACCACCAGCACGCCCAGCGCGTAGCACCAGATGTTGGCCAGCGCATAGCCCAGCCAGGTGCCGCCCAGCGTGGTGGCCGTGCGCTTGCCATGGCGCGCGTAGTCGGCCACCAGGGGCAGCCAGGAGACCGGCATTGCGATCACCAGGTCCATGGCCGAGAACAGGCCCATGCCACCAGCGCCGGGCCGGTTCCAGAAGCCTTCGAAACCCTGCGCCTGCAGGCGCGTGCCGAACTGCCAGGTAAGCCAGGCCAGCGAGGCGATCACCAGCGGCAGGCCGAAGCGGCTCACGAAGCGGCGCACCAGCGTGAGCATGGAGCCGGCCATGAGCGCGGTGAGCACGCCGCCCCACAGCAGGGTGGCCAGCAGTTTGCCACCGGTGCCGTCAAGCAGGCCGCCGGGTTCGGCGCCCAGCGCCTGCTTCAGGATGGCGACCGTGCCTTCCTGCATGATGACCAGTTCGAAGGTGGTCCAGCCGACCAGTTGCGCGATGTTGAGCAGCACCGGCAGGCGCGCGAAGGCGCTGCCGTAAGTGGCGTGCATCAGGCCAGCGCTGGACAGGCCGGTCTGGCAGCCCAGGCGCGCCGTCCAGGCCAGCAGGCCGGCGCCGATGATCGAGCCCAGCACGATGGCGATGACCGCGTCGCGCGTGCCCACGGCGGGCACGAGGTAGGCGCCGATCTGCATGACCAGCAGGCCCGTGCCCAGGCTGAACCAGAGGGCGGCGTGTTCGTGGAAGTGGAAGACCCGGTTGCCTTGCGGCACGGGGGTCAGGGCCTGGTTGGCCGGGGACGGGGTCATCGACATGGAAACGCTCCAAGCAGTGTTGAAGCAGGTGGGCTGGGCCGGGTGCCCTGCAGCGAGGCTGGGATCTTCGGCCTGCTTCCCTGCGCGAGGATTACCTCAATCAGGTTCAAAGGGACTCTCTCAGTCGCACCCGGGCAGAAAACCCGGGGCAACACCCCTAGCGGATGCGCCAGCAACGGCGCGGGACGAAGTATACGGCTCAGGCCCCGACGGCCTGGGGAATCCACTGCATGACCTGGTCGAGCGCCACCTGGGGCGTGTCCAGGTGCCCGCCCGGAACTTCCAGCAGTTGGGTCTTCGGGTTCGTCGGCAGTTTGTCGACATAGTAGGCGCGCACCCGGGTGAACAAGGGGTCCTTTTCCCCAACGGCGGTGAGCACGGGCAGGCTCGGCGGCAGCTTCGGTGCGGTCACGCCCATGTCGGCGTCCGACTCGGGGTCGAAGTACGAGAGGAAATTCTTCGCGGTGGTGACGACTGGCTGCTGTCGGCCCTGGTTGATGTCCAGGAAGCGCTGGCTTTCCTCGCCTTTGCCAGCGGCCACCAGCTCTCGCGCGGTGTGGATGCTGTCGCGCACCGGCGTGAGGCTGGGCGACGTGAAATAGCCCTGTGGCACGTGGCCCGGCGCCAGCAGCACCAGCGCATGCGCAGTGCCGCCGCGCGCGGCATGGCTCATGGCGGCCGGCACGCCCATGCTGTGGCCCATGAGCACGATGCGCGTGGCGCCCTGGTCCTGCAGGGCTTTCACGTGCTGGGCGATCTCGGCCATGGCGCCGTCCCAGTGGCCTTGCAGGTAGCGGTTGCGCGACCAGGGCATGTCGGGCAGTGAGACGAGCCAGCCCTGTTTTTCCATTGCGGCCTTCACGGGCGCGTACTGCGGACTGGCGGGACCGCCCGGGTTCTTGCCATGCAGCATCAGCACCCCGATGCGCTCGGCCGCCAGGGCGGGCCGCGCGAACAGGGGGAACAAGGCGAGCGAAGCGAAGGAACGGCGTTTCATGGAACTCCTCGGTGGACAACGGACAAGAAAAAGCCCCGCGAGCGGGGCTTTCACGAAGCCGGGGCTCAGGCCAGCGAGTCGGCCCAGATGTTGCGCGCCCAGGCCATGGCGTACTGGCCTTCGAGCTCGCTCGCCGCGCTGGACAGGCCGCCCGAGCCGGGCACCGTCAGCATGGTCTTCTGCGCCGCGTCGTACTTGTGCACGCTGGCCACGTGCACCACGTCGGTGGCGGTGACGAAGCTGTAGCAGGTGTTGGCGTAGATCGGCAGCGAGGGCGCTTCCTTGCCCTGCAGCAGCGAGACCACGGCGGCCGCACAGGTCTTGCCGTGCTGGTTGGCCATGTGGCCCGACTTGGGCATGCCGGGAGCGATCTGGATCGCGTCGCCGAGCACGTGGATGTTCTTCGCGGCCTTGGACTCGAAGGTCAGGAAGTCCACCTCGCACCAGCGCGCGTTGGCGGTGGCCAGGCCGGTCTTCACGGCGATGTCGCCCGCGCGCTGCGTGGGCAGCACGTTGGCCACGCCGGCCTTGAAGTCGTCGTTGAACTCGAACTTCAGCGTGTTGGTGGCGGCGTCCACGTCCACCAGCTTGTGCTTGGGGCGGTACTCGATCAGGCCCTTGTAGTGCTCGTCCCAGGCCTTCATGAACAGGCCCTTCTTCGAGGTGATGTCGTCGTTGGCGTCGAAGATGACCACCTTGCTTTTCGGCTTGGCCTTCTTGAAGTAGCTCGCCACCATGCAGGCGCGCTCGTAGGGGCCGGGGGGGCAGCGGTAGGGTGCGAGCGGGATGGACAACGCGTACACGCCGCCATCGGGCATCGCCTCGAGCTGCTGGCGCAACGCCAGCGTCTGCGGGCCGGCCTTCCAGGCGTGCAGCACCTTGTCGGTCGCGCCGGGCTTGGCCATGCCGGGCAAGGTGTCCATCATGAAGTCGATGCCGGGCGAGAGGATCAGGCGGTCGTAGGGCAGCTCGCCGCCGCTGGCCAGCTTGACGGTGCGCTTGGCCGGGTCGATGCTGGCCACCCTGTCGCGCACCACCTTCACGCCGTGGCGCTTGCTCAGGTTGTCGTAGGGCGTGGTGATGTCGGCCATGGTCTTGTGGCCGCCGAGCACGAGGTTGGAGATGGGGCAGGAGACGAAGGCCGCGTTGGGCTCGACCAGGGTCACGTCGATGCCGTAGTCGGAGAACAGGCGCACGTACTTGGCGGCGGTGGCGCCACCGTAGCCGCCACCGACCACGACGACCTTGGCGCCGCTGCCGGTGGTGGCGCAGCCACCCATGAGACCCAGGCTGGCGACGGCCGAACCGGCCCCCAGCGTTTGAACGAATTGACGGCGTTTCATGGTGGGGCTCCTTATTTCTTCTGGGCGGCGAAATAACCGGCGATGTCGCCCAGCTGCTCGTCGGTGTAGCCCTTGGCGAGCTGGTGCATGATGGTCGCGGGCCGCTTGCCGGCCTTGAAGTCCAGCAGCTTCTGCAGCAGATCGTCCTTGCCCTGGCCGGCCAGCGAGATGGCGCCGGGCTGCGCGCGGCCATCGGTGCCATGGCAGTTGGCGCAGGCCGCGGCCCACACCTTGATCTGATTGACCTGGGCCTGAGCCCCCATGGCCGCGGCGCAGAGCACGCCCGCCGCCAGCCATTTCATCGTTTTCACCATCGTGGTCTCCTGTGGGGTGTCGAAACGTAAGTGCATCCAAAAATGTAGCAGACGGGCCTTGCGGTGCCTAACTATCCGTAAGTACGCATATTTCGATGGTTCATGCTAGCAGCGGGGCAGGGCGGTGCTCACGGTGTTAACCCTCAGCGGTACGGGTTTATACTAATCCGAATATCAGCAATCACTCATATATTCCCTCATCCCAGGCGACAGGCCATCGCCCACCCACAAGGAATCCCACCGTGTCAACAGACCTGAGTGACGTCATCGGGCGCGTGCTGCCCGCCCCGGAAAACCACCTGAGCACCGAGAAGCTGGAGCAGGCGCGCAAGGCGCGCCGCAGCTTCATGGGCAAGGCCCTCGCCATGGGCGCGGGCGCCGTGACCAGCGCCGCCGCCTCCACGCGCGCCCTGGCCGCCGAAGGCGAAGACGCCATCCTCAAGCTGCCCGCGCACAGCACCGGCCTGGGCCAGCCCGTGGCCACGCTGGGCTACGGCCTGCCCAGCAAGTGGGAAGGCAACCTGCAGCGACGCCAGAGCCCGGGCCTCACGCGCGTGCCCCAGGCTTCGGTGAGCTTCACCCCGCTGCAGGGCCTGTTCGGCATCATCACCCCGAGCGGCCTGCACTTCGAGCGCCACCACCAGGGCTGGTGGGACATCGATCCCTCCCAGCACCGCCTGATGGTCAACGGCCTGGTCAAGCGCGAACGCGTCTTCACCATGGACGACCTGATGCGCCTGCCCAGCGTCTCGCGCATCCACTTCATCGAATGCGGCGCCAACTCCGCGCCGGAGTGGGGCAACGTGGCGCTGCCTTCGGTGCAGTACACGCACGGCATGGTGAGCTGTTCCGAATTCACCGGTGTGCTGCTCTCCACGCTGCTGGAGATGTGCGGCTACGACAAGAAGAACGGCAAGTACGTGCTGGCTGAGGGCGCCGACGGCTCGTCAATGACGCGCACCATCGACATCGACCGTGCGATGGACGACTGCCTCGTGGCCTGGGCCATGAACGGCGAGATGCTGCGCCCCGAGAACGGCTACCCGCTGCGCCTGGTGGTGCCGGGCATCCAGGGCGTGAGCTGGGTGAAGTACCTGCGCCGCCTGGAGGTGGGGGACCAGAAATGGGCCACCAAGGACGAGGCCGTGCACTACATCGACCACATGCCCGACGGCACGCACCGCCAGTACACCGGCATCCAGGAGTGCAAGAGCGTGATCACCACGCCCTCGGGCAGCCAGACGCTGCTGGACAAGGGTTACTACAACATCACCGGCCTGGCCTGGTCGGGCCGCGGCACCGTCAAGCGCGTGGACGTGAGCACCGACGGCGGGCGCAACTGGCGCACCGCGCGGCTGGAAGGCCCGCTGCTGCCCAAGGCGCTGACGCGTTTCAACATCGACTGGGTGTGGGACGGCAAGCCCGCCGTGCTGCAGAGCCGCGCCATCGACAGCACCGGCTACGTACAACCCAAGATCAACCAACTGCGCGCCGTGCGCGGAACGCGCTCGATCTACCACCAGAACGCCATCCAGTCATGGCGGGTCGCTGAAAACGGCGAAGTCTCCAACGTCCAGGTGTATTGATATGAACCCCCCCCGCCGCGCTTCGCGCGACCCCCTCAAGGGGGCAACACCTGCGGCCCGGCAGAGCCGGTTCCGCGGTGTTTCTGGAACTTTCCTCGCTTCGCTCGTCATCGGTTTCTCCGGCAGCGCGCTGGCTCAGACGAAGCCCTGGCACGACCTGGGCCGGGACGCAACCAAGGCCGAGGTGAAGGCCTGGGACATCGACGTGCGCCCGGACTTCAAGGGCCTGCCCAAGGGCGCGGGCTCGGTGGCCCTGGGCGAGCAAGTGTGGGAAGCGCAATGCGCGTCCTGCCACGGCAGCTTCGGCGAATCGAACGAGGTGTTCACCCCCATCGTGGGTGGCACGACCAAGGCCGACATCGAGCGCGGCCGGGTGAAGAACCTCGAGCCCGGCAGCATCTTCCCCCAGAAGACCACCATGATGAAGGTGGCCACGCTCTCCACGCTGTGGGACTACATCAACCGCGCCATGCCCTGGAACGCGCCCAAGACGCTCAAGACCGACGAGGTCTACGCCGTCACGGCCTACCTGCTGAGCCTGGCCGAGGTGGTGCCGGCCGATTTCACGCTGAGCGACCAGAACATCGCCGAGGTGCAGAAGCGCATGCCCAACCGCAACGGCATGGTGTTCCACGAGCCGCTGTGGAAGCTCGAAGGCAAGGGCGACGTGAAAAACGTGGCTTGCATGAAGGATTGCCCGGTCGAGGCGACCATCCGCTCCTCGCTGCCGGACTTCGCGCGCGATGCGCACGGCAACATCCAGGAGCAGAACCGCGTGATCGGCCCGGTGCGCGGCGCCGACACCACCAAGCCGCCGCCCAAGGGGCCGGTGGGCAGTGGGCCGGCGCCTGCCGCCGTGGTGGTCGCGGCCGCCCCGGCGGTGAAAGACCCCAAGGCCCTGCTCGGCGCCAACAGCTGCACCGCCTGCCACGGCATGAGCAACAAGATCGTAGGCCCGGGCTTCACCGAGATCCTCGCGAAGCACAAGGGCAAGGCCGATCTGGAGTCCTACCTGATGGGCAAGATCCAGGGCGGCAGCTCGGGCGTGTACGGCGCCGTGCCCATGCCCCCGCAGCCCCAGCTCAGCGAAGCCGACGCGCGCTCGATCGCGCAGTGGATCGTCAACGGCGCGAAGTGAAGGCCATTGGGCGCCCGGGAAGCGGCCTTTCGGCGACGAAAGGTATGCTTCTAAATATTTGCATTTACTCGTAAACCCCATTCCCCCCACGACAAGGAGACCGTACGCTATGTCCATGAAATCGATCCTGCTGTGCCTGGCAGCATCCGGCGCGCTTTGGAGCGCGGGTGCCCACGCCCAGGACGCCGCTGCCGCCAAGGCGCTGGCGACCAAGAGCGCCTGCATGGCCTGCCACGCGGTGGACAAGAAGCTGGTGGGCCCGGCCTTCAAGGACGTGGCCGCCAAGCACAAGGGACAGGCGGGTGCGCTGGACGCCGTGGCGGCGCGCATCAAGTCGGGTGGTTCAGGGGCCTACGGCCCGGTGCCCATGCCCCCACAACCGAATCTGAAGGACGACGAGCTCAAACTGCTTGCCGGCTGGATCCTTGCTGGGGCCCCCCAGTAAACTCACCGCGTTTTTTCATTCTCACCAGGAGCTCCCCATGAACAACTCACGCCGAGTCGCCCTCAAGACCACCGGAGCCTTCGCCACGCTCGTGTCGCTGGGTCTCATCACCCAAAGCCAGGCGCAAGCTGCCGTGGACCGCGCCGGCTTCGAAGTGAAGACCCTGGCCGAGGCACTCAAGGCCGTGGGCGGCACGCCCGCCAACAGCGACCAGGTCACCGTGGTTGCACCCGACATCGCCGAGAACGGCGCCGTGGTGCCCGTGGGCGCCACCAGCAAGCTGCCCAACACCACCGAAATCTACCTGATCGTCGAGAAGAACCCGATGCCGCTGTCGGCCGGTTTCATCATCCCCGCCGGCACCGCCGCCGACGTGCAGACCCGCCTGAAGATGGGCCAGAGCAGCAACGTGATCGCCGTGGTCAAGGCAGATGGCAAGCTCTACTCGGCCACCAAGGAAACCAAGGTCACGCTGGGTGGTTGCGGCGGCTGATCGCCCCCCGAATCCCACGTCTCCCCTCGCAACCCATTCACAGATATCCAGGAGTCCATCATGGCCGATCCGATGCGCATCCGCGCCGCTCTCGCCGGTGACGAAACCACCGTTCGCATCCTCATGTCCCACGTCATGGAACCCGGCACGCGGCGCGACGCGGCGGGTGCCCTCATCCCCGCCCACTTCATCAAGGAAGTGGAGGCCACGCACAACGGCAAGGTCGTGCTGAGCTCGCTGTTCACCGGCTCGGTGGCGCAGAACCCCTTCCTGTCCTTCAAGTTCAAGGGCGCAGCCAAGGGCGACAAGGTCTCCGTGAAGTGGGTCGACACCAAGGGCGACACGCGCACCGACGAAGCGACGATCGCATAACACCCCCGCCGCGCTTCGCGCGACCCCCTCCAGGGGGCGTCACCAGCGGCCCGGCGAAGCCGGTTCCGCGGTGACTCTGGAAGTGTCGCCCCACCGCCTTTTTTGATAACAACGAGGAGACTCCCCATGAAATTCCAGCTTGCTTCAGCCGCGCTGGTGTTCGGTGGCCTGATGGCTGCTGGCGCCGTGCACGCCCAGGACGCGACCGCCGAAGGCATCGCGAAATACCGGGAAATGCTGCAGGACGGCAACCCCGCCGAACTGTTCGAGATGAAGGGGGAAGAACTCTGGAAACAGAAGCGGGGTCCGAAGAACGCCTCGCTGGAACAGTGTGATCTGGGCAAGGGCCCGGGGGTCATCAAGGGCGCTTTCGTGGAGATGCCGCGCTTCTTCAAGGACACCGGCCGCGTGCAGGACCTGGAGACTCGCCTGATCACCTGCATGGAAACGCTGCAGGGCTTCAACGGCGCCGAGATCGCCAAGACGCCGTTCGGCCGCGGCGAGATGGCCAACCTGACGGCCCTGGCCACCTACGTGGCGACCGCTTCCAAGGGCATGCGCTTCAACCTGCCGCAATCGCACGCGCAGGAAAAACTGATGTACGAAGCCGGCAAGCGCATGTTCTTCACGCGCGGCGGCACGCACGACTTCTCGTGCGCCTCCTGCCACGGCGAGAGCGACAAGCGCATCCGCCTGCAGGACCTGCCCAACCTCACCAAGAACCCGGGCGACGGCATCGGCTTCGCGGCCTGGCCGGCCTACCGCGTGTCCAACTCGCAGATGTGGGGCATGCAGCTGCGCCTGAACGACTGTTTCCGCCAGCAGCGCTTCCCCGAGCCCAAGTTCGGCAGCGACGCGACCATTGCACTCGGTGTCTACATGGGCGTGAACGCCAAGACCGCCGAGTCCATCGTGCCCGCCATCAAGCGCTGAACCGGAGACACCGACCATGAACAAAGCCATTGCATTCGCCCTGCTGCCCGTGGCGGCCCTCGCGCTCTCCGCGTGCACCGTGTCGCCTTCGGCCGCCGAGTACGACAAGGCCGCGGCCGACATCATCAAGAACTCCTTCCAGGACCGCGGCATCGCCAAGGTGGACCGCCTGGTGCAGGACGACGCCAACCGCGAGTGCGCAGCCGCCGACGTCGCCGGCAAGACCATCGACCCGGCCGTGGCCAAGGCCATCGAAGCGGCCAATATGAAGACCGTAAAGTGGCCCAGCGACGGCAAGTTCCTGGGTGACTGGAAAGAGGGCGAGAAGATCGCGCAGAGCGGCCGGGGCATGACCTGGACCGACAAGGCCGGTGACGCCAACGGCGGCAATTGCTACAACTGCCACCAGATCAGCAAGGAAGAGATCTCCTTTGGCACCCTGGGCCCGAGCCTGTACAACTACGGCAAGCTGCGCGGCGTCACCGACCCGAACAGCGCCGGCGGCAAGGCCATCGTGGAGTACACCTGGGGCAAGCTCTGGAACTCGCGCGCCTACAACGCCTGCTCGCAGATGCCGCGCGTTGGGCACATGGCCATCCTCAACGAGAAGCAGCTCAAGGACGTGATGGCCCTGCTGCTGGACCCGGCCTCGCCCGTCAACAAGTGAGCGATCGGCCCCGGCTGCGCAGCGCAGCCGGGGCCCTTCAAAAAAATTTCGCTCAAATATCAGTCATCAGTTATCAATCAAGGACAGAGATGAGTTTCAGTCGCCGTGAATTCATGCAGGTGCTCGCCGTGGCCAGCGCCACCGGCATGGCCCTGAACCACCGCGATGTGCTGGCCGCCGCGCCCGGCGCGGGTGAAAAGCTGTACGACGTGCCGACCTTCGGCAACGTGAGCTTCCTGCACTTCACCGACTGCCACGCCCAGCTGCAGCCGATCTACTTCCGCGAGCCCAGCGTCAACCTCGGCGTGGCCGAGGCCGTGGGCCGCGCGCCGCACATCGTGGGCGAGAAGCTGCTCAAGCACTTCAACATCAAACCGGGCACCGCGAATGCGCACGCGTTCTCGTACCTCAACTTCAGCCAGGCCGCGAAGACCTACGGCAAGGTGGGTGGCTTTGCACACCTGGCCACGCTGGTCAAGCAGCTGCGGGCCAGCCGCCCGCACGCGCTGCTGCTCGATGGCGGCGACACCTGGCAAGGCTCGGCCACCTCGCTGTGGACCAACGGTCAGGACATGGTCGACGCCTGCAAGCTGCTCGGTGTGAACATGATGACCTCGCACTGGGAACACACCTTCGGTGCCAAGCGGGTGCAGGAGATCGTGGAGAAGGATCTCAAGGGGAACATGGAATTCCTCGCGCAGAACATCAAGACCACCGACTTCGAGGACATGGTCTTCAAGCCCTACGCGATGCGCGAGATGAACGGTGTGCAGGTCGCCGTGATCGGCCAAGCCTTCCCGTACACCCCCATCGCCAACCCGCGCTACATGGTGCCCGACTGGACCTTCGGCATCCAGGACGAGCACATGCAGAAGATGGTCGACGAAGTGCGCGGCAAAGGTGCGCAGGTCGTCGTGGTGCTCTCGCACAATGGCATGGACGTGGACATCAAGATGGCCTCGCGCGTGCGCGGCGTGGACGCCATCCTGGGCGGCCATACGCACGACGGCATGCCTGCCCCCACCATCGTGAAGAACGGTGGCGGCCAGACGCTCGTGACCAACGCCGGCTCCAACAGCAAGTTCCTGGGTGTGCTCGATTTCGATGTGCGCGGCGGCAAGGTGCAGGACTTCCGCTACAAGCTGATGCCCGTGTTCTCCAACCTGCTGCCGGCCGACGCCGAGATGCAGGCCTTCATCGACAAGGTGCGCGCGCCCTACAAGGACAAGCTCGACGAGAAGCTCGCCGTCACCGAAGAGTTGCTGTACCGCCGCGGCAACTTCAACGGCTCGTGGGATCAGCTCATCTGCGACGCGCTGATGCAGAACAAGGGCGCCGACATGGCCTTCTCGCCCGGCGTGCGCTGGGGCACCTCGCTGCTGCCGGGCGACACCATCACCTACGAGCGCATGATGGACCAGATGGCCATGACCTACCCGGCCACCACGCTCAACGAGTTCACCGGCGAGCAGATCAAGACCATCCTCGAAGACGTGGCCGACAACATCTTCAACCCCGACCCCTACTACCAGCAGGGCGGCGACATGGTGCGCGTGGGCGGCATGCAGTACACGGTCTCGCCCAAGGCGGCGATGGGCCAGCGCATCAACAACATGATGCTCAAGGGCAAGCCCATTGAAGCCGGCAAGACGTACAAGGTCGCGGGCTGGGCGTCGGTGCAGGAAGGCGCCAAGGGCGAGCCGATCTGGGACGTGGTCTCGGGCTACCTGCGTGACAAGAAGGTCATCAAGGGCGTGAAGATCAACAGCCCCCGAATCATCGGCATGGAAGGCAACCCAGGCATGGCGGGGTGAGAAACACCCCCCTGCGCCGCTT
>JAGKSX010000127.1 GCA_018993155.1 Hydrogenophaga sp. | reverse complement strand
CGCTGCCGCGCAGGCCCCAGCGGGTGGACGACAGGTTGCCACTGAACATCTGCGTGCTGCTCACGCCATTGACCTTGTTGGAACCGATCGAGGTGTCGATGCGGCCGTACAGCGTGACGTTGGACTGCGCCAGGGCGGCGCCCGTGGTGGCCAGAACGGCCAGAGCGACGAGGCTCTTCTTCATTTGGATGCTCCGATGAAATTGCACGGGGGACCCGTGGAGGTCCCCTTGCTCCCTGCACCATGCAGGAAGTCCTGCGTATTTCATCGAAGTGCGGCGAAAACTCTGTGACACCGGCCGCCCGCAAGCGGGTTTGCCCCGAGATACAACACATGGCCCTGCGACGTGCCAGGGCTGTCATCACCGCGCCATAAAAAGGGCAGCAACTAGAATGACCTGCACCATGACACACGACATCATCGTTCTCGGCGCGGGCATGGTCGGCGTGGGCTGCGCGCTGCACCTGCAGGCCCGGGGCCAGTCCGTCGCCTTGCTCGATCGCCGTGCGCCCGGGCTCGAAACCTCCTACGGCAACGCCGGCATCATCCAGCGCGAAGCCATCGCACCCTATGCCTTGCCGCGCGACCTCGGCTTCCTCTTGTCGGGGGCCACCAACCAGCGCGTCGACGTGCGCTACCACGCCGGTGATGCCGCGCGCATGCTGGGCCCGCTGTGGTCCTACTACCGCCACTCGGCAACCGGCCCCTATCAGCGGATCTCGCGCGAGTACGAGACCCTGATTGCGCTCTCGCTGGACACGCACGCGCCGCTGATGCGCGACGCGGGCGCCGAGGATCTCGTGGCGGGGCAGGGCTACCTCATGCTTTACCGCAGCGAGCGCGAACTGCACGAATTCTTCGAAGTGGCCGACGAGCGCGCCCAGGCCGGCGTACACCACCTCAAGCTCACGGGCGCGGACGTGGCGCGCGAAGAGCCCGCGCTGGTGGGCGAGTTCGCCGGCGCGGTGCGCTGGACCGACCCCGTGGCCATCCGCAGCCCGGGCGACCTGGTGCAGGCCTATGCGCGCCTGTTCGAACAACGCGGTGGCGCGGTGCACCTCGGTGACGCCCTGGGCCTGCGCCAGAGCGGCTCGGGCGGCTGGCAGGTGGACACCGCCGACGGGCGCACGCTCTCGGCGAAGCAGGTGGTGGTGGCGCTGGGCCCTTGGACCCTGCAGCTGACCTCGCGCTTTGGCTACACGGCGCCCATGATCCCCAAGCGCGGCTACCACATGCACTACGCGCGCCTGCCGGGAAAGACCCTGCACAGCACCGTCATCGATGCCGAATACGGCTACGTGGTCGCGCCCATGAAGGACGGCCTGCGCCTCACCACCGGCGCCGAACTCGCGAACGTCGACGCGCCGCGAACGCCGACGCAGATCGATGCCGCCGAGGCGATCGCGCGCCAGAGCTTCCCGCTCGGCGAGCGCGTGGACCCCGAACCCTGGATGGGCACGCGCCCCTGCATGCCCGATATGAAGCCCGTCTTCGGCCCCGTGCCCTCGGTGCCCGGCCTGTGGTGCGCGTTCGGCCATGGGCACCAGGGCTTCACGCTGGGGCCGGTGACGGGGGAGCTGCTGGCAGCGATGATGACCGGCGCCACGCCGCGCGTGGACGTGCGGCCGTTTTCGCCGGCCCGGTTCGCGTAGGCGGGCCGAGCGAGGCGCGGCCGCCCGGCCGGTTCAGTCGTCGCCGGCGGCCAGCAGCGAGCGCCAGATCAGCGCGCCCAGCGCGGCACCCACGATCGGCGCCAGCCAGAAAAGCCAGAGCTGGTCCAG
>JAGKSX010000126.1 GCA_018993155.1 Hydrogenophaga sp. | reverse complement strand
CCCCCCGCGCGGCCCCGTGCCCGCGCCGCGCCCGCCGGCCCACCGGCCCGACCTCGCCCGGGTAGGCAACGTGCGCGGTGAAGTGCGCCTGAACAAGCGCATGGCCGACCTCGGCCTGTGCTCGCGCCGCGAGGCCGACGAATGGATCGCGCGCGGCTGGGTCAAGGTCAATGGCCAACCGGCGGTGATGGGCCAGCCGGTGCCGCCCGATGCGCAGGTCGAGGTCGCGCCGCAGGCGCGCCATCAGCAGAGCGGGCAGGTCACCATCCTGCTGCACAAGCCGGTGGGCTATGTGAGCGGTCAGCCCGAGGACGGCCACGAGGCCGCGGCCACGCTGATCGGCGCGCCCAGCCAATGGCGCGGCGATGCGCGCATGCCAGCCGATGGCCGGCGTTTCGCGCCCGAACACACGCGCAACCTCGCGCCGGCCGGCCGGCTCGACATCGACTCCACCGGCCTGCTCGTGCTCACGCAGGACGGCCGCGTGGCGCGCACCCTGATCGGCGAGAACAGTGGCGTGGAAAAGGAGTACCTGGTGCGCGTGCACTTCGCACCCAATGGGCCCCAAGGCGCGGGCCTGGTGACGCAGGACGTGCAGTCGGTGTTTCCCGCCCGGCAACTGGCCCTGCTGCGCCACGGCCTCAGTCTGGACGGTCAGGCCCTGCGACCCGCGCAGGTGGACTGGCAGAACCCCGAGCAACTGCGCTTTGTGCTCACCGAAGGCAAGAAGCGCCAGATCCGCCGCATGTGCGAACAGGTGGGCCTGCATGTGGTGGGCTTGAAGCGCATCCGCATCGGGCGGGTGCTGCTGGGCAACCTGCCGGTGGGGCAGTGGCGCTTCCTGGGCGCCGACGAGCGCTTCTGACATGGGCGCCGCCATCCGCCCGCTGATCCTTCGCCACGCCGACGTGGTGGTCACCATGGACGCCCAGCGGCGTGAGATCGCCGACGGGGCGGTGGTGGTGAACGGGCCGGCGATCGAGTGGGTGGGGCCCACGGCCGAGCTGCCGGCGCCCTGGCGCGAGGCGATCGCCAGTGGCGGCGCCGAAGCGATCGATCTGCAGGGCCACGTGCTGATGCCCGGGCTGGTGAACACCCACCACCACATGTACCAGAGCCTCACGCGCGTGGTGCCCGAGGCGCAGGACGCCGGGCTGTTCGGCTGGCTCAACAACCTCTACCTGCTGTGGGCGCGGCTCACGCCTGAGATGGTGCGCGTGTCCACGCAGACGGCCATGGCCGAGTTGATGCTCTCGGGCTGTACCACCACCAGCGACCACCTCTACCTGTTTCCCAACGGCTCGCGGCTGGACGATTCCATCGAGGCGGCCGAGGCCATGGGCATGCGCTTTCATGCCGCGCGCGGCAGCATGAGCGTGGGCCGCAGCGCCGGCGGCCTGCCGCCCGACTCGGTGGTGGAGAGCGAGGCCGCGATCCTGGCCGACAGCGAGCGCCTGATCGGCCGCTGGCACGACGCCTCGCGCCACAGCATGCGGCGCATCGTGCTGGCGCCGTGCTCGCCGTTCTCGGTCTCGCGCGACCTGATGCGCGAATCGGCCGTGCTGGCGCGCTCGCATGGCGTGTCACTGCACACGCACCTGGCGGAGAACGACAACGACGTGGCCTACTCGCGCGAGAAATTCGGCATGACGCCGGCCGAGTACGCCGAGGACCTGGGCTGGGTCGGCCGCGACGTGTGGCACGCCCACTGCGTCAAGCTCGACCCGGCGGGCATCGCGCTGTTCGGCCGCACCGGCACCGGCGTGGCGCATTGCCCGTGCTCGAACATGCGCCTGGGCTCGGGCATCGCCCCGGTGGGCGCGATGCGCCGCGCGGGCGTGCCGGTGGGCCTGGGGGTGGACGGCAGCGCCTCCAACGACGGCGCGCACATGCTGGGCGAGGTGCGCCAGGCGATGCTGCTGCAGCGCGTGGGCTTCGGCCCCGCCGCGCTCACCGCGCGCGAGGCGCTGGAGATCGCCACCCTGGGCGGCGCGCGCGTGCTGGGCCGCGACGACATCGGCGCGCTGGTGCCCGGCCTCTCGGCCGACCTGGTGGCCTTCGACCTGCGCGGCGTGGCGCACGCCGGTGCCGGCCACGACCCGGTGGCCGCGCTGGTGTTCTGCCAGAGCGCGGACGTGGCGGTGAGCGTGATCAACGGCCGCGTGCGGGTGCGCGAGGGCCGGCTGACGGGCATGGAGCTCGACCCCCTGCTGGCGCGCCACCGCGCGCTGGCGCGCGCTCTCTTCGAATCGGCCCGGCACCCTCACACCGCCTGAGGTGGCAGGGCGCCGCCGGCGGCGCGCATCCTGTCACACACGCCGGCCCCCTCCGGGGCCACAATGGCCCATGACCACCCCGCTCAAGCCCACCCGCGAGGCGTTGCTGCGCCACGTGCGCCCGGCCGACCTGAAGGCCGCGGTGCAACTCGTCACGCAGGCCACCACCGGCGCGATCGGCGTGGCCGAAGGCGTGCACCAGGCGGTGCGCGGCCGCCTGGGCCTGTCCGCAGGCCTGGAGCCCGGCCGCACTGGCGGGCTGACCGGCCAGATCTACCAGGGCATCCGGGGCGTCACGCAGTTGGTGGGCCATGGTCTGGACAGCGCGCTGGCCACCCTGCTGCCCATGGTGGACGACCCCAGGCTCCACCCCGAGCCCTCGCCTGGCCGCGAGGCCGTGCTGGCCGCGCTCAACGGCGTGCTGGGCGACCGCCTGCAGGAGACTGGCAACCCGCTGGCCCAGGCCATGGAACTGCGCCACGCCGGCCGGCGCCTGCCGCTGGAGAACCGGCCGCTGCTGCAGCAGCGGCTGGGGCCGGCCACGCCGCACCTGATCGTGCTGCTGCACGGCTTGTGCATGAACGACACGCAATGGCAACGCAACGGCCACGACCACGGCGCCTTCCTCGCGCAGGCCCTGGGCGCCACGCCGGTCTACCTGCGCTACAACAGTGGGCTGCACACCTCCACCAACGGCCGCGAATTCGCGCGCCAGCTGGAAGTGCTGGTGGCGCAGTGGCCAGTGCCGCTGGCCTCCATCACCCTCATCGGCCACAGCATGGGCGGGCTGGTGGCGCGCGCCGCCTGCGAAGAGGGCCGGCAGGCCGACCACCGCTGGCGCCCGCTGCTCCGGCACCTGGTGTTCCTGGGCACGCCCCACCAGGGCGCGCCGCTGGAGCGAGCCGGCCATGGGGTGGACGTGCTGCTGGCCTCGACCCCGTTCACTGCGCCGTTCACGCGCCTGGGCCAGCTGCGCAGCGCCGGCATCACCGACCTGCGCCACGGCCACGTGCGCGACGCCGACTGGCAGGGCCGCGAGCGCTTCGGCTCCAGTGCCGACCACCGCGAACCCCTGCCCCTGCCCGAGGGCGTGGCCTGCTTCACCGTCGCCGCCACGTTGGCGCCGCAGCGCGGCCTGCTGGCCGATCGCCTGACCGGCGACGGCCTGGTGCCGTTGCGCAGCGCGCTGGGCCAGCACGACGACCCCCGGCACCGGCTGGTGTTCGCGCGCGAGAGCCAGCGCACCGTGTACCGCACGGGCCACCTGGAGCTGCTGTCCAGCCCGGTGGTGGCCGAGCAGTTGCGGGCCTGGCTGGCGCCCGCAGCGGCCGAGGCTTGAAATCCGGCGACCCGCCCATAATTCCGCCTCGCGTTGCGCTCTTCCGGAGCGCGTTCCTTCGTTTTCACGTCAGCCGATTCCCATGAGCAAACAAACCCTGTCCTTCCAGGCCGAAGTGGCGCAGCTGCTGCATCTGGTCACGCACTCGCTCTATTCCAACCCCGACATCTTCCTGCGCGAACTGGTCTCCAACGCCTCGGACGCCTGCGACAAGCTGCGCTTCGAGGCGCTGAACAACGCCGCCCTGTTCGAGGACGCGCCCAATCTCGAGGTGCGCGTGGCCTTCGATCGCGAGGCGCGAACCATCACCATCACAGACAACGGCATCGGCATGAGCGCGCAGGAGGCGATCGACCACCTGGGCACCATCGCCAAGAGCGGCACCAAGGACTTCATGAGCCGCCTCTCGGGCGACCAGAAGCAGGACGCCCAGCTCATCGGCCAGTTCGGCGTGGGCTTCTATTCCGGCTTCATCGTGGCCGACAAGATCACCGTGGAATCGCGCCGCGCCGGGCTGCCGGCGGCCGAGGGCGTGCGCTGGACCAGCGGGGGCACGGGCGATTTCGAGGTCGAGACGATCGAGCGCACCGCGCGCGGCACCAGCGTGATCCTGCACCTGCGCGACGACGCCAGCGACTACCTCGATCGCTGGAAGCTCAAGTCCATCATCGGCAAGTATTCCGACCACATCAGCCTGCCCATCCTGATGCAGAAGGAAGAGTGGGACGCCGAGAAGAGCGAGCAGGTGCTGAAGGACGAATGGGAGGCCGTGAACTCGGCCAATGCCCTGTGGGCGCGCAGCAAGAAGGACGTGAGCGACGAGCAGTACGCCGAGTTCTACAAGAACCTGAGCTACGACACCGAGGCGCCGCTGGCCTGGAGCCACAACCGCGTGGAGGGCAGCACCGAGTACACCCAGCTGCTCTACATCCCGGCCAAGGCCCCGCAGGACCTCTGGAACCGCGACCGCAAGGCCGGCATCAAGCTCTACGTGCGGCGCGTCTTCATCATGGACGAGGCCGAGGCGCTGATGCCTTCCTACCTGCGCTGGGTCAAGGGCGTGGTGGACTCGGCCGACCTGCCGCTCAACGTGAGCCGCGAGCTGCTGCAGGAAAGCCGCGACGTGAAGGCGATCCGCGAGGGCAACACCCGTCGCGTGCTGGCCATGCTGGAAGACCTGGCGAAGAAGGACGCGCCCGCTGCGGCAGCGGCCGAAGGCGCGGACGGCGTGACCGACGTGGTCTCGGCCGAGGACAAGGCCGCTGCCGAGAAGGACGTGGGCAAGTACACGAAGTTCTATGCGGAGTTCGGCGCCGTGCTCAAGGAAGGCCTGGGCGAGGACTTCGCCAACCGCGACAAGATCGCCAGATTGCTGCGCTTTGCCAGCACCCACGGCACCGCACTGACCGCGCTGGCCGACTACAAGGCCCGCATGAAGGAAGGCCAGGCCGCGATCTACTACATCACCGCCGACAACCGCGCGGCCGCGCAGAACAGCCCGCAGCTGGAAGTGTTCCGCAAGAAAGGCATCGAGGTGCTGCTGATGACCGACCGCGTGGACGAGTGGGCGCTGTCCTTCCTGCACGAGTTCGACGGCACGCCGCTGCAGAGCGTGGCCAAGGGCGCGGTGGACCTGGGCTCGCTGCAGGACGAGGAAGAGAAGAAGGCCGCCGAGGCCGCCGCCGAGACCTTCAAGCCGGTGCTCGAGCGGCTCAAGGAAAGCCTCAAGGACAAGGCCAAGGACGTGCGCGTCACCTCCCGCCTGGTCGATTCCCCGGCCTGTCTGGTGGTGGAGGACGGCGACTACTCCACGCAGTTGGCCCGCATGCTCAAGCAGGCCGGCCAGCCCGCGCCCGAGGTGCGCCCCATCCTGGAGGTCAACGCCGAACACGCGCTGGTGAAAAAACTCGAAGGCAGCGCCCATTTCGATGACCTGGCCCACATCCTGTTCGACCAGGCGCTGCTGGCCGAAGGCGGCCTGCCGGACGATCCGGCGGCCTACGTGAAACGCGTCAACGCCCTGCTGGTCTGAGGGCAACCCCCCATGCCATGAGCACGGCATGGGGTTGACTACACTCGGGGCCGGGGAGTCCTCAAAGGCGCAGTGCACCGCACCTGCCCCGTCCACCTGATCCACCGGCCTCAACGTGTACCTACAGCGTCCATTCGATCACGTCGTCACCTTCCGCAACAGCCAGGGAGAGAGCGCGCGCGGCACACTCACCAGCCTGCAGCGGCGCTCGCTGGTGATGGAGATCTACAACCCGTACTCCATCGTGCAGGTGAGCGAGGTGCTCAGCGAGCTGACCATTCGGTCAGGCGACCGCATCATCTACAAGGGCAAGGCGGTGGTGGTGAGCCTGCTCAACACCGGCCTGATGGCGGTGATCTCGGTGGCGCTCATCGACGAATGGTCCGACCTCAACGCGATCCGGGGCAACGTGAGCCAGGTGCGCGACGAGGCCGCCCGCTTCGTGGCCGACTGGGAGTCGCGCTTCAAGATCCGGCAGAGCTACCAGGTCACCATCAGCGAGTTCCGTGCCTTCCTGTCCGAGACCGCGCGCTGGATCGACCAGGCCGACATGGTCGATTCCCTGCCGCGCCTGCCCGACGGGCGCCTGACCGACGAGGTGTTCGGCGCGATCGCCGAGCCCCTGATGATCAAGGGCAAGGAGTTCCTGGTGCGGCTGGAGGACGAGGCCTCCCGTCTGCCGGCGGAGGACTCGCTGCTGCACCGGGCCTACGCCCAGACCGCGCTGCACCCCCTCGTGCTGCGAGCGCCCTTCGTCTACCGCACCTTCGCCAAGCCGCTGGGCTATGCGGGCGACTACGAGATGGTCAACCAGATCCTGGGCGACCCGCGCCAGGGCAGCAGCACCTACATCCAGCTTGTCAACGCCATGTTCCTGCGCGCGGCGGTGGCCGTGGCGCACCGCAACCGCATCGACATCCTGGTCGAGTTCCTCAGGAAGGCCGTGGCCAGCGCCGCCAGCAAGGGTCGGCCGGTGCGCATCCTCAACGTGGGCTGCGGACCGGGCGTGGAGATCCAGAAGCTCATCGCCACCGGCGAAGACCTCTCGCGCCTGCAGTTCACCCTGATCGACTTCAGCCTGGAGACCCTGAACTACACGCGCCAGAAGATCGAAGAGGCCGCGCAGCTGCACAAGTCGAAGGTGCGGGTCGAGTACGTGCAGGAATCGGTGCACGAGCTGCTCAAGCGCGCCACCCGCGACACCGCGCCGGCCGACGGCGAGGGTTTCGATTTCGTCTACTGCGCCGGTCTGTTCGACTACCTGTCGGACAAGGTGTGCGCGCGGCTGATCCGGTACTTCCTCTCGCGCAGCAACCCGGGCGCCCATCTGCTGGTCACCAACGTGCACGCCGACAACCCGGAGCGCTACGGCATGGAGCACCTGCTGGAGTGGCACCTGATCTACCGCGACGAGAAGCAGATGCAGTCCGTGATGGAAGAGGTGAACGCGCCTGCGATCATGTACACCGACGCCACGGGCGTCAACATCTTCGCGGAAGTGGTGGTCAACGCAAACCTGAAGGCCATGGCACTTGAAAATGGCTGACCGGCCGAGCTCGCCCTACGAGCAGCAGCTCTCGGACTTCCGCCTGACCTACAGCAAGGCGGGCAGCATCACGTCCATCGTGCTGGTGCTCGCGGGCTTCGGCCTGGACTATTTTTCGTACCCGGAGCGGCTGCTCGAATTCACCCTGCTGCGCGTGCTGGTGGTGGTGCTCACGCTGGGCATCCTGCGTGTGCTGTTCACCGAATTCGGTCGCCGCCATGTGCGCTCGCTCACCATGCTCTGGCTGCTGCTGCCGCAGATCATGATCGCCTTCATGATCTACGAGACCGACGGCGCGCAGTCGATCTACTTCGTGGGCCTGCACCTGGCGCTGTACGCGGTCGGCATCATCCTGCCGATCAGCTTCTTCGAAGGCATCGGCTTTGGCGTCGTCACGCTGGTCCTCTATGTGGTGGCCTGTGCGCTGCACCCCGACGCCGCCAGCAGCACGGCGCGCATGGTGACGAACTCGCTGTTCATCCTGTTCTCCGCCGGGGCCAGCGCGGTGTGCACCTGGTTCAACGAGAAGGCCCGCCTGCGCCTGTTCCAGTTGCAGCACGAGGTGTCCGAGAAGAACGCCTCGCTGCGCGAGATCAACCAGACGCTGGCCGAGGTCAAGGGCCAGCTGCTGCAGCGCGAGAAGATGGCGGCCATCGGCACGCTCTCGGCCGGCCTGCTGCACGAGCTCAACAACCCGGTGAACTACAGCCTGATGGCGATCAACATGGGCCTGACCTGCAAAGGCGCCCAGAGCGACGAGATGCTCAAGGAGAGCCTGGTCGATGCGCGTGAAGGCATGCAGCGCATCCAGAACATCGTCACCGACCTCAAGACCTTCGCCTACCAGAAGCCCGGTCAGGACAGCCTGCGTCCCTTCCTGCTCGAGAACGCGGTGCGCTCGGCCGTGCGGCTGGCGGGCTACGAACTCAAGGGCGTCGACGTGGTGATCGATCTGCCGCAGGACAGCCACGTGCTGGGCGACGAGCCGGCCATCATCGGCGTGCTGATCAACCTGTTGAGCAATGCGGCGCTCGCCCTGCAGGCGGCCAAGCGCGAACAGCCCCGCATTGCGGTGACAGCCACCCTGCAAGGCCACCGCCTGGGCGTTTCCGTGCGCGACAACGGCTCGGGCATTGACCCGGACAACCTGAGTCGGGTATTCGAGCCCTTCTTCACCACCCGCGATGTGGGTGCCGGTCTGGGGCTGGGCCTGAGCGTGAGCTACGGCATCGTGCACCGGCATGGCGGTACGCTGGCGGTGGAAAGCGAGCTGGGCAGCTGGACCGAATTCACCTTTGACCTGCCGAGGCCCGAATGAAACCCGACGACGCCTCTGTGATGCGCGGCCTGCTGGGCGCCCATGCCATCCTGATGGTGGACGACGAGCCGCAGGCCTGCAAGTGGTTTGCCCGCCTGTATGGCGACGAGTTCGTGGTGCTCACCGCCGGCAGCGCGGACGAGGCCCTGGCGGTGTTGGCCCAGCGCGGCCACGAGGTGGCCGTGCTGCTCACCGACTACGCCATGCCGCAGCGCGACGGCGTGACGCTGCTCAGCGAAGTGCGCCAGCAGTACCCGCACGTGGCGCGCCTGCTGGTCTCGGCCTACGCCGACAAGGACATGGCGATGTCCGCCGTCAACCAGGGGCACGTGGAAAAGATCCTGGAGAAGCCGCTGGACGAAGCGCTGACCCGGCAGTCCCTGCGCGACGCGCTGCAGGCCAGCCAGGAGCGCGCGCGCGAGCGGGCCCTGATCGAGCGGCGAGCGGCCACCTTGCGCGAGACCCTGGGCTTTCTGGCGCACGAGGTCACCACACCGCTGGCCACGGTGCAGGGTTACCTGTCGGCCATGCGCGAACGCCACGTCGACCCCATGGAAGGGGACCGTGGCGTGGCGCACATCCAGGAACAGAAGCCGGGCGACGTGCTGTTCATGATCGAGGCCGCGCAGCGCCGGGCCGAGTACGCGCAGTCGCTGGTGTCGACCTTCGTGCAGACCGCGCGCGACGCCTACCAGCCCGACAGCGCGCCCAGCCTGCGCGCCAGCGACCTGGTGCAGGCGGTGCGCGAGGAATACCCGTTCGACCACGACGAGGCGCAGTGGCTCACCAGCGACCTTGCCGACGATTTCGTGCTGCCCGGCCGCCGCGACCTGCTCTACCTCGTGCTCTGCACCCTGGTCAAGAACGCGGTGCTGGCGCTGCGCCCGAACCCGCCGGCCCAGCCCAATGTGCACGTGGTGCTGTTGCGCGAAGCCCCCGCGCCGGGCCTGCCGGTGCAGGCGGCCATCCAGGTGCGCGACAACGGCCCCGGCATTCCGGCCGAGGTGTTGGGCCGGTTGACGCTCGAACCCCTGACCACCCGCGCCAGCACCGGGGGCAGCGGCATGGGCCTGGTGTTCTGCCGCCGCGTGATGACCTCGCTGGGCGGCTCCATCGTCGTGAGGTCCGAGGCCGGCCAGGGCGCCAGCGTGTCCCTCTATTTCCCTTTCGCGCAATGACCAGTCAGGAGAATCCGTGAAGCCCGTGAAAATTTTGTACGTTGACGACGAGGCCATGGCCCTGAAGTACTTCGAGCGCCTGGTGAGTCCGTTGGCACCGGTGCTCACCGCAACCTCGGTGGAAGAGGGCCGGGCGATGCTCGCGGCGCACGGCGCCGAGATCGCCGTGCTGGTGTGCGACCAGCGCATGCCAGGTGAGTACGGCAACGAGCTGCTGCGCCATGCGCGCGAGTACTACCCCGGCGTGGTGCGCATGCTGACCACCGCGTATTCCGAACTGGGCGATGCCATCGAGGCCATCAACACCGGCGAGATCTACCGCTACATCAACAAGCCCTGGGAGCTGGAGAGCCTGCGCGCCGACCTGAAGAACGCGCTTGAACTGGCCGAACTGCGCAGCGAGCGCGACAGCCTGATGCGCGACCGGCTGATGGCCCAGCAGGGCCAATTGCTGGCCAACCGCCTGTCGGCGCTGTTGATGGTGGGCGCGGCGGTGCACAGCGAGGACGTGGAGCAGGCGCTGCACCGATTTGCCCAGGCCGCGCTGCGCGTGGGCAGCACCCAGCCGGCCATCGACTGGAACCGCTGGGACCACGCGGACCTGATGCAGGCCGAGGCCCAGCGCGGCGCGGCCATCGCGGCCCACCTGCGCCAGTGGCTGCGCGAGTTTGGCCCGCGGCGCGACGGTGCGGGCGCCCTGTCGGTGCTGGCCCAGGCCCTGGGCGGCGAACTCAAGGGGGACCATGTGCAACTGGCCGACGGCACGGTGTTGACGGCCCTGCTCTCCCTGCCGGTGGGCGAATGGCCGACGGCGCCCCAGTGCGCCTGGCTGGCCTGGCTGCTCTGGCAGGGTGGGCTGGCCGAGGCGGTGGCCGTGGACGGCGCCTGGGCGGTGCGGCCTGTGGAAGCGGCCGCGCTGCCGACGGACTGGCTCGCGGACGCGATCGAGCGCCTGGGCCAGGGGGTGGCCTGAGCGGGCTTGTGACGAAACGTTGCACAACGGAGGGCACTTTTGTGCTGAACCCGCGCTCACAATGGCATTCGTTCCGCATTCAAGGGCCCGTGCCATGACCACCTCACCTCAAAACCACTCTGTTGTCCTCCGCGGTGCCGCGGGGGTGTTGCTGGCGGGAGCCGCGTTGCTGGCGGGCTGTGGCTCGGCCGGGGTGGGCATCGGTATCGGGGTGCCCATCGGCCCCTTCTCCATCGGCGTGGGCGCTGGCACCGGCGGCGTGAGTGCGGGCGTGAGCACCGGCGTCGGGCCGGTCGGTGTGGGCGTGGGGGTGAACCAGCGCGGCCAGGTGAGTGCCGGCGCGGGGGTGGGGACGAGCACGCGCATCGGCAACAGTGGGGCCAGCGTGGGCGTGGGGGTGGGCACCAGCACGGTGATCCACGATCCGCACGACCGCAACTGACACCCGCATCCTGAAATGCGTGTGGATGTCGTGATCGATGGTGTCCAGCGTGGTGGTAAGCGATCAGCCGCGCTCAATGTCCCGGTGGTCGGGCGGAACAACGATGTGATCGCGTGCAACGCTTTCCATGTTCCCCAGCCCGCTGATCCAGCGTGGCATCTGCTCGCGCAAGATGCAGAGTGCGGGCGCCTCCTGCCGCTGGGCTGAGGTGACCAGTCCAAACCGGCCGGTGGCATCCAGGTCGGGTTGCATATCCAGGCGGATCAGGCCTGCCGCGACGGCGTTGACGGTCAGCAGGATCGCATCGCTTCGTTGTGCCACCTCCACGATGCTCAGGGTCTCGTCGCAGCGCAGCGTGACCATGTCGTCCGGGTTGGCCTGGGGGCCATAACGGGCAATCAGCAAGCGCGCCACTTCATCGCTGAGCGGGGTGGACGCGATCGGATAGGCCAACACCTCGTCCAGCCTCACCCGACGACCAAGTTGTGCCAGCGGATGGTCCCGGCGCGCCAGAAAACCCGCCCCCAGCTCGAAGGCGAGGTCCACCCGCAGGTCGGCCGAGGGGCGCATGTCGCGGATGTCGACGATGGCGGCGTCCAGGCGTTGCTCGCGCAGCGCATGCACCAGCACGCCGGTGTTGCCGCGCGAGATGTGCACCTGCAGTTTCGGGTGGTGCTCGGCCATGTGCAGCATCAACGGCATGCTGAACAGCGCCCCCGGCGCTGAACTCAGCCCCACGCGCAGCTTGCCGATCAGGCCGTCGTGCAAGGCCTTGCCGGCGTGCCTGAGCGCCTCGGCATCACTGACCAGGTGGCGCGCGCGCCTCAGCACTTCATGGCCGAAGGGCGTGAGCGCGATGCGCCGGCCCAGGCGATCAAAAAGTGCCCCGCCCATTTCGACTTCCAGCCCCTGGATGCTGCGCGTGAGCGCCGGCTGCGTGAGGAACAGGGCGGCGGATGCCTGCACGAAGGAGCCCAGGTCCGCGAGGACCACGAAATGCCGCAGTTGCACCAGAGTCATCGCAAATCCTCAGTGAAAGTCATGGATTGATGATCATCAATGCATTGGACTTTAAATCAATGCGTTCCTAACATGCAGCAAATTGCATGTAACCGGTTGCAGAACAAAGCCCACGAGGGCTCTTTGCAACCCTCACCAGGAGCCCGGCCTTGGAACGTCTCAGCGATCAGTTGGTGCAGGAATTCATCGCGCTTCGGCGCGACATCCACCAGCACCCGGAACTGGCTTTCGAAGAGCACCGCACCAGCGCCTTGGTGGCGGAAAGGCTGGCGGCCTGGGGATACGACGTGACCACAGGGCTGGGTGGCACGGGCGTGGTGGGGCAACTGCGCCGGGGCGGTTCCGCGCGCACCCTGGGCTTGCGCGCGGACATGGACGCTTTGCCCGTGGAGGAGGCGACCGGCGCCGATTGGACCAGTTGCCATCAGGGTGTGATGCATGCCTGTGGCCACGATGGCCACACCGCCATGCTGCTGGCCGCCGCGCGCCACCTGGCCGAATCCGGCCGCTTCGACGGCACGCTCAACCTGATCTTTCAGCCTGCCGAAGAGGGCGGCGGCGGTGCCCTGAAGATGATGGAAGACGGTCTGTTCGAGCGCTTTCCGTGCGACGCCATCTTCGCCATGCACAACATGCCCGGCTATGCGCAGGGCCAGCTGGTGTTCCGCAGTGGGCCGACCATGGCCTCGTCGGACTACGCGACCGTCACGCTGCACGGTGTGGGTGGCCACGGCGCCATGCCGCACCGAGCGGTCGACCCGCTGGTGGCGGCCGCATCCATCGTCATGGCGCTGCAGACCATCGTCTCCCGCAACGTCGACCCCATGCAGCCCGCGGTCGTCACCGTGGGCGCGCTGCACGCCGGCGCGGCCAACAACGTGATTCCGGCCTCGGCCCGGCTGGAGTTGAGCGTGCGTGCGCTGGACCCGCAGGTGCGCCGCGACATGGAACTGCGAATCCGCGAACTGGTGCGTCTGCAGGCCGAGAGCTATGGCGTGCGCGCCGAGCTGGATTGGCGCTCCGGCTACGCCGTGCTGGTCAACGACGCGGAGCAAACCGCCCGCGCTCTGGCGGTTGCGCAGGCGCATTTCCCACCCGAGCAAGTGGTCGCCCAGGGCGCCATGGTGCCGGGCAGCGAGGACTTCGCTTTCATGCTGGAGCGGGTCCCCGGCAGCTACCTGTTCATTGGCAACGGCGCGGGGCAGGAGCCTGGCGCCTGCATGGTGCACAACCCGGCCTACGACTTCAACGATCACAACATCGGCACCGGCGCCGCTTACTGGACAGCGCTCGTGCAGGCGTTGCTTTCCACCCCTTTTCCCCACCCCTGACTCCACTGGAGACTCTCATGAACAGCCGCTACAAGACCTTGATGGCCGGTGCCGCCATCGCATTGGCCACCCTTTCAGGCATGGCCCAGGCCCAGAGCTACCCGACCCGCCCGGTGACCCTGCTGGTGCCGTACCCGGCGGGTGGCTTGTCCGACGTGATTGCCCGCTCCGTCAACAACACACTGGGCAAGCAACTGGGCCAACCGGTGGTGATCGAGAACCTGGGTGGTGCCAGCGGATCGATCGCTGCTCAGAGGGTGCTCAACGGTGCCAGCGACGGCTATCAGTTGTTCCAGGGTTCACCCAACGAACTCATCCTGGCTCCTCTGGCGATCGCATCCATCAAATTCAAGAGTGAGGACTTTCGTCTGGTGCAGATGATCGCCACCGCACAGATCGCCTTCCTGGCCCGCAAGGACCTGCCCGTCAGCAACGTGGACGAGTTCCTGGAGCATGCGCGCAAGTCGGCGCAGCAGGGCCGCCCCCTGACCTATGCAAGTGTCGGCCCGGGCTCCTTCTACCATTTGCTCGGCGAGCACCTGTCCAAAGTCACCGGCATTCCGATGACCCATGTGCCTTACAAAGGTGCGGCACCGGCCGAGCAGGACCTGATGGCCAGCCAGGTGGATTTTTTCCTGGCGCCCTATGGCAAGAAGTACGACGAGATGCACAAGCAGGGCCGCGTCAAAGTGCTGGCCATGCTCAACAACGAGCGACTGGAGAGCGTGAAGAACTACCCGGCCATCAGCGAGAGCAAGCAACTCAAGGATTTCACTTTCAACATCTGGACCGGTTACTTCGTGAAGAAGGACACCCCGGAACCGGTGGTGATCGCGCTGCACAAGGCCATCACCGAAACGCTGGGTGATCCGGGCGTGCACCAGGCACTCGAAGCCAACAGCCAGCTGCTGGCCAAACCCCTGCCACTTGCGGCGGTGGACAAGGCCTATGCCGACGGCATCAGCCAGTTCCGCGCGATTGCCAAGTCCATTCAGCTGCAAGCGCAGTAAGCTCCAACCCTGTCGATCGGGAGAGACTGGCTTGCATGTGAAGCCGGCGCCGAAGGAGCAACCGCCCCGGAAACTCTCAGGCAAAAGGACCGGTCGACACGCATCGCACTCTGAAGAGTGGCCGGGATTCGTCCCCCGGCCCACCGCAGGAGCAAGCCGGCCCACGCGCTGGTGAATCTCTCAGGTCTCAAACAGAGGGGGTCATGGCCCGCACACGGTGTGCGGGCCATGCTTTCCCTGTCTGACGGCTTTGAACGCGAGATTCACATGGCACACCTCATCGTCATCGGCGGCGGCATCACGGGCGTCACCAGCGCCTATGCCCTGGCCCGCCAGGGTCATCAAGTCACCCTCATCGAAAAGCACCGCTACGCGGGCATGGAGACCAGTCATGCCAACGGCGGGCAACTCTCCGCTTCCAATGCCGAGGTCTGGACCCATCCCTCCACCTTGATCAAGGGCCTGAAGTGGATGTTCAAGGCCGACGCCCCCTTGCTGTTGAACCCCAGGCCCAGCTGGCACAAGCTCAGCTGGTTCGCCGAGTTTGCGGCTTCCATGTCCAGGTACCGCGACAACACCGTGGCCACCACGCGCCTGGCCATTGCCGCGCGGGAGCATTTGTTCGGCTGGGCCCAGGACGAGGGCATCGAGTTCGATTTGAAACAGCGCGGCATCCTGCACATCTATCGAAGCCGGGCCAGCTTCGAGCATGCGAGCCAGGTGTCGCGGCTGCTGGCGCAAGGTGGCCTGACCCGTCGGGCCGTCACACCCGATGAAATGCGCGCCATCGAACCCACTCTCAGAGGCGAATTCTTCGGAGGCTGGTACACCGAGAGCGACAGCACGGGCGACATCCACAAGTTCACCCATGGCCTGGGTCTGGCCTGTGCCCGCTTGGGCGTGAAATTCATGACCGCTCAGGCAGTGGCACGCGTGTGGAGCACCGGAAAAAGCGTGCGGGTCCTGCTGGCCAGCGGGGATGAGGTGGATGCGGACGGGGTGGTGATCTGCGCAGGCGTGCGCAGCCGCGCCCTGGGCGCCCAGCTTGGCGACCGGCTCAACGTCTACCCGGTCAAGGGCTACTCCATCACCGTCATGCTCGAAGACGAACAGAGTCAGGCCGCCGCGCCCCAGGTGAGCCTGCTGGACGACGCGACCAAGCTCGTCACCAGCCGCCTGGGGTTGGACCGCTTCCGAGTGGCCGGCACGGCCGAGTTCAACGGTTACAACCTCGACATCCGTGCCGATCGCATCCGGCCGCTGGTCGACTGGGTGAATCAATGCTTCCCGGGCGTCAGCACGCGGCGGGTGGAACCCTGGGCAGGCCTGCGCCCCATGCTGCCCAACATGATGCCGCGCGTAGGCCCGGGCAGGCATGCCAATGTGTTCTACAACACCGGTCACGGCCACCTGGGCTGGACGCTGTCGGCCATCACGGCGCACCAGTTGGGTGAGCAGGTGGCACAGTGGGAACGGATGCGCGCATCTCCCAGCGTGCCGGCGGCGGTCGCAGCCTGAGCCGTGATTGCCCTCTCGTTTCGATGCGAAACGGGTTTTGTGGGGGCGCCCACGGGCAGGGTGGTGAAGCTGGCTTGACGGGGCGGACACGAAAAAGGCCCGCCGGCGTGAGCCGGGGGCCTTTCGACGCAATGTCTCGGGCGCGCGTTTACTTCAGCGTGATGGTCACGTCGATGTTGCCGCGGGTGGCGTTGGAGTAGGGGCACACCTTGTGGGCGGTGTCCACCAGGTCCTGCGCCACGGCGCGGTCCATGCCGGGCAGGCTCACGGCCAGGCGCGCGGCGATGCCGAAGCCGGCGGGGATCGGGCCGATGTCCACTTCGGCGTCGATGGCGGCGTCGGCGGGCACGGCCACTTTCTTCATGCCGGCAACGTGCTTGAGCGCGCCCATGAAGCAGGCGGAGTAGCCGGCGGCGAAGAGCTGTTCGGGGTTGGTGGCGTTGCCGGCGCCGCCCATGGCCTTGGGCGGGGAGAGCTTGACGTCGAGCAGGCCGTCGTCGCTGCGCGAAGCGCCGTCGCGGCCGCCGGTGGTGTGGGCGCGGGCGGTGTAGAGGACTTTGTCGAGGGAGGTGGGCATGGTGTGGCTCCTGAGGTTGAAGGGCTTCGGGTGGAAGCTGGGGGTGGGTGAAAGGGAATGGTCAGGCGGTGAGGCGGTCGCGCAGGGTTTGCACCTGCTGCGTGAGCGCCATCACTTCGGCCACGTCGCATTGCGTGGCTTGCAGCACGCAGCCGGGGATGCGCGCGGCGCGGGCCTTGAGTTTGCGGCCGGCGGTGGTGAGGCGGATGAGCACGCGGCGTTCGTCCTGCACGTCGCGCAGGCGGGTGACGAGGTCGGCGGTTTCGAGCCGCTTGAGCAGGGGGGTGAGGGTGCCTGAGTCGAGGTAGAGGCGTTCGCCGAGTTCGGACACGGTGACGCCGTCGTTTTCCCACAGCACGAGCATGGCGAGGTATTGGGGGTAGGTGAGGCCCATCTCTTCGAGCAGGGGCTTGTAGAGCTTGGTCATCGCCAGCGAGGCGGAGTAGAGCGCGAAGCACAACTGGTGGTCGAGCTGGAGGGCCTGGTCGCTGGAGATGCTGGGCTTGTTCATGGAAATGGAATGTAGGTGTTTATTTGATTGTGTGCAATTGAATTTTGAACAACCATTTCGAGGGTGAGGTTGTTTTTCGGGCGCTGCGTGGTGCGAGGTCGGCTGGCGTGGGCGCGCGTTCTCCGGCCCTGCTCGCGGGCGGCTGCCCGGGCTTGCTCACACCGTTTCGTCAACCAGGTGACGGGCGCGCACACTCTGTGGCAACCGCGAATGGGGGCCTGCGCCCGCGCCCCCACGCCATCCGCCCCAGCGATGTGCAGGCGGACCAGGCTGGGCGCGCTCACTTGGTTTGCGGGACGGTGGCGGTGTCCGCGGGCGCAGGCCCCCATTCGCGGTTGCCGCAGAGTTGGTGTGCCCGTCCGGTGTTGATGCGAGTGTGGTGGCGAACCCGGGCGGATGTCCGCGAGCAGGGCCGGAGAACGCGGGCACCGCCACCGTCCTGGCGCGAGGTCTCCGCCCGAAACAGAACCGAGAAAAACTCAAGCCATCAAAGGCTCACCCTGCATTTCCTCGATCTGCTCCACCAGCATGTCCACCTGCCCCTGCCAATAGTCCCGGCTGCCGAACCAGGGAAAGTTGATCGGAAACGCAGGATCGTCCCACCGTCGGGCCACCCACGCGCTGTAGTGGATCAGGCGCAACGTCCGCAAAGGCTCGATCAACGCCAACTCACGGCGGTCAAAAGGGCGGAACTGCTCATAGCCGTCCACCAGCGCCCCCAGCTGCTGCATCTGCTGGCGCCGATCACCCGACAGCAGCATCCACAGATCCTGCACCGCCGGCCCCATTCGCGCATCGTCCAGGTCCACGAAATGCGGGCCCGCGCCCGGCTGGCCCTCGGGCGTCCAGAGAATGTTGCCCGGGTGGCAATCCCCGTGCAGGCGGATGCGCTGAATGCCGTCTTCGTCCACCACCGGGCCCGGCCGCAGCACCGGGTGCGCCTCGATCAAGGCCAGCGCCTCCTCCAGCGCAGCAGCCCAGGCACCACGCACCTCGGGCGCGACCGCCGCATGCTCCATCAGCCAGTCGCGCGGCTCGTGCGCGAAGGCCGCGGCATCCAGCGCCGGGCGCACCGCAAACGGCCGCTGCGCACCCACGGTGTGGATGCGCGCGAGAAAACGGCCAATCCACTCCAGCACCTCGACATTGTCCAGCTCGGGCCGGCGCCCACCCCGGCGCGGGCTCACCGCGAACGTGAAGCCACCGAAGTGGTGCAGCGTCTCGCCCTGCACACGCAGCGGCGGCACTGCGGGAATCTCGGCCGCCACCAGCTCCTCCGCGAAGGCGTGCTCCTCGGCGATCTGCGCATCGCTCCAGCGCCCGGGCCGGTAGAACTTCGCCACCACCTGATCCACCCCCTCCACCGGTGCCTCCAGATGGATCTGATACACGCGGTTCTCGAAACTGTTGAGCGCACTCAGGCGCCCGTCGCCCCACAGGCCGATGTGGGCCAGCGCGTCCTGCACCACGTCAGGTGTGAGGGTGCTGTAGGGGTGGCTGCTGCTGTCGTTGTTGGAAATCATGCGCGATTGTCGCTGCTGGCCATGAGGCCAAAGGGGCTCACCTATGATCGGCGCATGTCGAAACACAAGGCGAATGCGCGGCCC
Organism: Hydrogenophaga sp.; assembly: GCA_018993155.1. Classification (GTDB taxonomy): domain Bacteria; phylum Pseudomonadota; class Gammaproteobacteria; order Burkholderiales; family Burkholderiaceae_C; genus Hydrogenophaga. The sequence continues at coordinate 3,512 of JAGKSX010000126.1, read as the reverse complement.
ACGCCCACGCTGCAAGAGCAACTGCCCGAACTGCGGCCCGGCCAGTCCGTCGCGTTGCTCCAGGAACTGCACATCCTCACGCGCGAGGGCAAGCTCAACCAGGATACGCGGCGCAAGCTCAAGCAGGTGTATCACCTCGTGCAGTTCATCGAGCCCCTGCTGGCCGAGGTGCTGGCCGCGCGCGGCGACGTGACGCTGGCCGACCACGGCGCGGGCAAGTCCTACCTCGGCTTCATCCTGTACGACCTGTTCTTCAAGGACAAGCCGGTGGGGCGCGTGACCGGCGTGGAGACCCGCACGGAGCTGGTGGAAAAGTCGCAGGCGCTCGCCGCCCGGCTCGGTTTCGAGCGCATGGACTTTCTCGCCACCACCGTGCAAGAGGCGCTCACCCACCCGGCCCTGCCGCCCACGGTCGATGTGGTGACCGCGCTGCACGCCTGCGACACCGCGACCGACGACGCGATCCGGTTCGGCCTGACCAAGCAGGCCAGCCACATGGTGCTGGTGCCGTGCTGCCAGGCCGAGGTGGCCGGCGTGATGCGCAAGCACAAGGCGCTGAGCCTGTCGCGCACGCCGCTGGCCGAGCTGTGGCGCCACCCGCTGCACACGCGCGAATTCGGCAGCCAGATCACCAATGTGCTGCGCTGCCTGCAGCTTGAAGCCCATGGCTACAGCGTGACCGTCACCGAGCTGGTGGGGTGGGAGCATTCGCTCAAGAACGAATTGATTCTGGCCCGTAGAATGGGCCCGGACCGCCATGGCACGCAGGATCGCGCCAGGCAGCGTTTGCAGCAGGTGCTCGACGAGCTCCACCTGCAAGAACTCACGCAGCGTTTCGCGGCTTGACCGCTTCTCGCCCTCCCACCAGGCATCCCTGTTGCCGTGTTCGCGGCGCTCCGTTCAGCTTTCGTTGATGGCCGGCGTCTTGATGTTTTCAGCGCGTGTCCTACACGCCTGGCGGCATTCGTTCATCAAACTCTCGCTGAGGAGTTTTACCCATGCTTACCGATTACAGTTTTCTGCTCCAGTCCATTGCCTGGCCTCTGGTGTTGCTGCTCGCCTGGTTCATCGCCGAGCGCGCGCACGAGGTCTGGCATATCCCGCGCGTCACCAGCTACGTGGCGGTGGGGCTCGTTGGCGGGCTGGTCAACCTGCCCGGCCTGACGACCGATGTGCCGGGGCTGCCCTTCCTGGCCAACGTGGCGCTCTCGCTGGTGCTGTTCGAACTGGGTTACCGCATCAACCTGCGCTGGTTCCGCCACAACCCCTGGGTGCTGGTGCTCGGCGTGGTCGAGTCCATCGTCACCTTCGCGGTGATGTACTGGGTCACTGGCTGGTTCGACCTCGCCACGGACCTGCGCCTCATCATCGCGGCGCTGTCGATCTCGGCCTCACCGGCCGGCATCGTGCGCGTGGCCAACGAGCTGCGCAGCGCCGGACAGGTGACCGAGCGCGTGCTGCACCTGTGCGCCATCAACTGCATGGTCTCGGTGCTCGCGCTCAAGCTGGTGGTGGGTTACTGGTACCTCAGCACCTCGGGCGACCTGGTGCTTGCGGCCTTCGGCAGCATCCACCAGGTGGGCACCTCGGTGGCCGTGGGCGGCCTGCTCGGCGTGGCCGTGCCCTGGCTGCTGCGCCTGCGCAACACGCACGAGCGCGGCGTCACCGTGGTGTTCGCGCTGTCGGTGCTGCTGCTCACCACCGCGGCCTATGGCCTCAAGCTCTCGCCGCTGCTGGCCGCGCTCACTTTCGGCATCGTGGCGCGCGAGCGCCGCGTGCACCTGACCAACGCGCAGCGCGACTTCGGCACCGCCGGCGACCTGCTGTCGATCTTCCTCTTCGTCTACATCGCCTCGCTGCTCGACTGGGCCGACGTGGGCACCGGCATGCTGCTGGGCATGCTGCTCATCCTGGTCCGCACGGCCTCCAAGGTCGGCTGCAACCTGGTGGCCGCGCGGCTCTCGGGCATCACCGAGCGCAAGGGCCTGCTCACCGGCCTGGCGCTCACGCCCATGTCGGCCTTCGCCATCCTGCTGATCGAGCAGAGCCGCCTGTATGGTTTCGCGCCCGCGGTGGAGGTGCTCTCGGTCATGGCCGGCATGATGCTGCTGCAGGAATTGCTCGGCCCGGTGGTCACGCAGCGCGCGCTGCTGGCCGCGCATGAAACCCACGTCACGAAAGGTTGAGCCATGCCCTTGGAAGCCTTCAAATCCTCCGACTCGCTGACCATGGGCGTCGAGCTCGAACTGCAGCTCGTCAACACCTACGACCTCGATCTGTCCAGCAGCGCCAACGACCTGCTGGAGCTGCTGCGGCGCAAGCCGTTCCCGGGCGTGGTCACGCCCGAAATGACGCAGAGCATGATCGAGATCGCGACCGACGTGCAGCGCGAACACGGCCCCCTGCTCGCGCAGCTGCAGCAGATCCGCGACACCCTGGTGAGCGCCGGCGACCGGCTCAACATCGAGCTCTCGGGCGGGGGCACGCACCCGTTCCAGCGCTGGTTCGAGCAGCGCATTTTCTCCAAGCCGCGCTTCGAGCAGCTCTCGGGCCTGTACGGTTACCTTGCCAAGCAGTTCACCGTGTTCGGCCAGCACGTGCACATCGGCTGCGCCAGCGCCGACGAGGCGCTGTTTCTGCTGCACTCGCTCAACCGCTACGTGCCGCACTTCATCGCGCTGTCGGCCTCGTCGCCGTTCTCGCAGGGCGTGGACACGCTGTTCGATTCCGCGCGCCTGAACTCGGTGTTCGCCTTCCCGCTCAGCGGGCGCGCGCCCTTCGTGCTGAGCTGGGAGGAGTTCACCAACGTCTACTTCACCAAGATGGAGAGCACGGGCGTGGTCAAGTCCATGAAGGACTTCTACTGGGACATCCGGCCCAAGCCCGAGTACGGCACCATCGAACTGCGGGTGTGCGACACGCCGCTGACGGTGGAGCGCGCGGCGGGGCTGGCGTGTTACCTGCAGGCGCTGTGCCGCCACCTGCTGGAGCGGCGCGAACTGCCGCCGGAAGAAGACGATTACCTGGTCTACACCTACAACCGTTTCCAGGCCTGCCGCTTCGGCCTGGACGGCATGATGGTCAACCCCAAGACGCGCGAGCAGATCAGCATCCGCGAGGACATCCTCGCCACGCTGCGCCACCTCACGCCCCATGGGGTGGCGCTGAATTCGCTCGCGGCGCTGGACGAGATCGAGCGCACGGCCGGCCGCGTGGGCAACCACGCGACCTACCTGCGCAACCAGTTCAAGGAAAGCGGCAGCGTGCAGTCGGTGGTGCGCGCCAGCGTGGAGGCGCTGCGCGGCCCCCGTTCGTGATGCAGTTCACGAACCGCCTGTAGGGACAACGCACGCCCTGTCAGCGAAGTTCCTACAGCGCGAATGGCGGGGCGCCGACTTAACGTTCCAGGGGGGCGCCGGTACAGTTTGTTTCATCGACAGCCCATTTGTCACCGTTCAAACCGACCCCAGGGAGCCCCCCATGTCCACCACCGCCCCCCGCCTCAACCCCTT
>JAGKSX010000125.1 GCA_018993155.1 Hydrogenophaga sp. | reverse complement strand
CGGGGCCCCAAACCCGCCGATGCCGGCCAGCACGCCTTCGCGCATGGTCTTCTTGGCCAGCGGCTTGATGCGCTCGACCAGGGCGTCGCCCGCGTCGATGTCAACGCCGGCGTCTTTGTACGAAAGAGGGGTGGAGGGGGTGGTCATGGGCGGTCGGCCCCGGCGCAGGGCGGGGCGGGTCGATGGGCTGGACGCGGGTGGGAGGGGACTTTCGGGTACCCTGGGGGGTGGCCCGATAGAATTTGCCCCTGATTTTAAGGGTTTGCTCTTCCGCATCCCTTGCCCACCCCGCCCAACCCCCGCCCCATGCCCCTGACCTCCAACCAGATCCGAGCCCTGCTGTGGGCCTCGATCGCGGTCGTCATCTGGCTGCTGCTTTCGCTGCTGGCCCCCGTGCTGATGCCCTTTCTGCTGGCCGCGGTGCTGGCCTATGCGCTGCACCCGCTGGTGGAGCGCCTGCACGGCAAGGGCGTGCCGCGCTGGCTGGGCGCCGGGTTGGCCATCACCCTGCTCATGCTGGTGCTGCTGGCGGTGCTGCTGTTGATCGTGCCCGTCATCACCAAGCAGGTGCCGCTGCTGCGCGAGCAGGTGCCCGAGCTGCTCAACCGGCTCAACGCCTGGCTCACGCCGCTGGCCGGGCGCTTTGGGGTGAGCCTGTCGGTGGACGTGAGCCTGGTGCGCGGCTGGCTGACCAAGCTGGTGTCCGGTCACGAAGGCGAAATCCTGGAGAGCCTGCTGTCGTCCCTGCGCATCGGCGGCAGCGCGCTGGCCGCCGTGTTCGGCAATCTGTTCCTCATGCCCATCGTGGCCTACTACCTGCTGCTGGACTGGGACAACCTGGTCGAGCGCACCAAGTCGCTGATCCCGCCGCGCTGGCGCGCCAGCGTGCAGAGCTTCCTGGACGAGACCGATGGCGTGCTCGGCCAGTACCTGCGCGGGCAGCTGCTGGTGATGGGCGTGCTGGCCGTGTTCTACACCGTGGCGCTGGCGCTCGTGGGCCTGAACCTGGCCCTGCCCATCGGGGTGTTCACCGGCCTGGCCGTGTTCGTGCCCTACCTGGGCTTCGGCCTGGGCCTCGTGCTGGCCCTGCTGGCCGCGTTGCTCGAATTCCAGACCGTGCTGGGCGTGGCCCTGGTGGCCGCCGTGTACGGCGTGGGCCAGGTGGTAGAGAGCCTGTACCTCACACCGCGCCTGTTGGGCGAGCGCATCGGCCTGCACCCCATCGCCGTCATCTTCGCGCTGCTGGCCTTCGGCCACCTGTTCGGCTTCGTGGGCGTGCTCATTGCGCTGCCCGCCAGCGCGGTGCTGCTGGTGGCGATCCGCCGTCTGCGCCGCAGCTACATGGCCAGCGCCCTGTATTTGGAAAGCCCGCGCAACGCGGTGCCGGAAAGCCCCGAGGCATGAGCACCACCGGACCCACGCCCCCCATGCGCCAGATGGCGCTGGACATCGGTTTCGCGCCGCTGCCCACGTTGTCCAACTTCGTGGGGGCCGGCAACGAGGCGGCCCTCGAGCACCTGCGCCTGTGGACCCACAACCCCTTGCGCTCGCCGGTGCCCACCTTCCTGTGGGGCGAGAGCGGCAGCGGCAAGACGCACCTGCTGCGCGCGGTGCGCGAGGCGCTGCGCGAGCAGGGCGGCCGCGTGGGCTGGCTGGACGCCACCGTGCTGGACCCGACCGAGTTCGACGACCAGTGGGACGCGGTGCTGCTCGACGACTGCCACCTCTACACCGCGGCCCAGCAGGCCGCGGCCTTCAACTGGTTCGTCAACGCGCAGAGCCCGGCGCACGGCGCCTCGCGCTGGGTGCTGGCGGCGGCGACCTGCCCGCCGGCCGACCTGCGCCTGCGCGAGGACCTGCGCACCCGCCTGGGCTGGGGCCATGTGTTCCAGCTGCAGGCGCTGAGCGAAACCGAACGCCGCGCCGTGCTGCGCCGCGCCGCGGACGACCGCGGCGTGTTCCTGAGCGACGAGGTGATGGACTTCATGCTGCGCCGCTTCTCGCGCGACCTCTCCAGCCTGATGATGCTGCTCGACCAGCTCGACGCCTATGCGCTGCGCACGCAGCGCGCCATCACCATTCCCCTGATCAAATCCATGCTGGAAAACGAATGAGACTGGCTCTCTTCGACCTGGATCACACCCTGATCCCGCTCGATTCCGATTACGCCTGGGGCGAGTTCACCGTCTCGCTCGGCTGGCGCGATGCCCAAGGCTTCTCCCAGGCCAACGCCGGCTTCTACGCCGACTACAAGGCCGGCACGCTGGACATCCACCACTACGTGCGCTTCGCCATCGAGGCGGTGCGCGAGCACGGCATGGCGGTGTCGCAGAAGGCGCACGAGCGCTTCATGCGCGAGGTGATCGAGCCCGCCATGCGCGAGCCCGCGCGCGCGCTGCTGCGGCGCCACCAGACCGCCGGCGACACGGTGGTCATCGTCACCGCCACCAACGAATTCGTCACCCGCCCGATCGCCCGGGCTTTCGGGGTGGACGAACTGATTGCGATCGAACTCGAACGCGACGCGCGCGGCGAACCGACCGGGGCCATCCGCGGCACGCCGTCGTTTCGCGAGGGCAAGATCGCCCGTGTGGAACAATGGCTGGCCGCACGGGGACTGGACTGGTCGCGCGTGCAGCACAGCACTTTCTACAGCGACTCCATCAACGACCTGCCGCTGCTGGAAAAAGTCAACGAGCCTGTGGCCACCAACCCGGATGCCCGGCTCCGCGCCATTGCCCTCGAGCGGGGCTGGCGCACACTGAACCTATTCGAATGATCAAGAAATTCATCGATCGGCTGCTGGGCAAGTCCAGCGCCCCTGCCGGCCGCCGTGCCAACCCCTTCGGCAAGCGCGAAGACGTGCCGGCCAGCGTGCACGGCATCGACCGCTCGCTGGTGGACCAGCGCGCGCTGGACGTGGTGCACACCCTCAAGCAGGCCGGTTTCGAGGCCTACCTGGTCGGTGGCGCGGTGCGCGACCTGCTGCTGGGCCTGAGGCCCAAGGACTTCGACGTGGCCACCAGCGCCACGCCCGAGCAGGTCAAGGGCCTGTTCCGCCGCGCCTTCATCATCGGCCGGCGCTTCCGCATCGTGCACGTGATCTACGGCCGGGGGCGTGAGCACGAGGTCATCGAGGTCTCGACCTTCCGCGCCTACATGGACAACGCCGCGGCCGAGCAGGTGGCAGGCAACGAGCGCACCAGCAAGGGCGAACTCGCGGGCATGAAGCACGCGGTGGATGCCAGCGGACGCGTGCTGCGCGACAACGTCTGGGGCCCGATCGAGCAGGACGCGGCCCGGCGCGACTTCAGCATCAACGCGATGTACTACGACCCGGAAACGCAGACCGTGGTCGACTTCCACCACGGCATCCGCGACGCCAAGAAGCGCACGCTGCGCATGATCGGCGACGCCGCCACGCGCTACCGCGAAGACCCGGTGCGCATCATCCGCGCCGTGCGTTTCGCCGCCAAGCTCAGCGGCCTGGGTTTCACGTTCGACGCCAAGACGCTGGCGCCGCTGGCCTCCTCGCACACGCTGCTGGCCGACGTGCCTCAGAGCCGTTTGTTCGACGAAATGCTCAAGCTGCTGCAGACCGGCCACGCGCTGGCCAGCATCGAGCAGCTCAAGGCCGTGGGCCTGGGCACCGGCATCTACCCCTTGCTCGACATCGTCGTGCAGCGCGCCGACGACGACTTCGTGAAGCTGGCCCTGCAGGACACCGACCGCCGCGTGAGCGAAGGCAAGCCGGTGGCGCCCAGCTTCCTGCTGGCCTGCGTGCTCTGGGCCGACGTGCGCAAGGCCTGGAACCAGCACCTCACGCCGCGCCCGAACCAGCGCCCGCCCGCGCCCTTCGCGGCCCTGCAGGCGGCGGTGGACGACGCCTTCGAAGCCCGCATCGGCGACGTGTCGGGCCGGGGCAAGCTCGGCGCGGACATGCGCGAGATCTGGATGATGCAGCCGCGCTTCGACAAGCGCGTGGGCACCTCACCGTTCAGTCTGATCGAGCAGCCGCGCTTCCGTGCTGGCTTCGACTTCCTGCGCCTGCGCGCGCAGGTCGGTGAGGTCGAGGAAGAACTCGCGCACTGGTGGGAAACCTTCAGCACCGCGAGCGACGCCATGCGCGAGGACATGGTGGACGCGCAGCGCCGCGAGAACCTGGCCAAGCCGGGCGCCAGCAAGGCCCGGCGCGTCAAGCGCACGGACGCGGACCACCCGGCGGCGGCCGCTGCCGAACCGAATGAAGTCGATCCGCGTTTCCGCCCCGTCGAAGGCGACGAGGGTGGGGATGCGCCGTCGGACGACGCCCCGCTGGACGAGGGTTCGGCACCGGCCAAGAAGCGCCGCCGTCGCCGCCGCAAGCCCAACGGCGCGGGACCGGTTGAAGGTGGCGGTGGTGGTTCGGACGAGGCGGGCGGCTGAGGCCTGCGGACACCACCGTGATGCCCGCGCCCCGCGCCGAGGTCACGGCCCATGTGGCCCTGGGCGCCAACCTCGGGGACGCCCGGGAGGCCTTGCGCGAGGCGATCGCGGCCCTGGAAGCCACGCCCGGCGTGCGGGTGCGGCTGGTTTCCAGCCTGTACCGCACGGCACCGGTGGATTCCAGCGGGCCGGACTACCTCAACGCCGTGGCCGAAGTCGCCACCACGCTCACCGCGCCCGCCTTGCTCGACGCGCTGCTGGCCATCGAGCAGGCGGCAGGCCGCGAGCGGCCCTACCGCAACGCGCCGCGCACGCTGGACCTGGATCTGCTGCTGTACGGTGAGGCTCGCATCGATTCACCACGGCTCACCGTGCCGCATCCCCGCATGGGCGAGCGGGCCTTCGTGCTGGTGCCCTTGGCGGAGATCGCGCCGCCACTGGTGAGCCCGGAAGCCTTGCGCGCCGTGGCCGGGCAGCGCATCGAAAAACGGGACTAGGGCGCGAGCCGCTCGCGCAGCCAGCCGCCGTCGGCCTGGGCGGTGTAGCGCAGCCGGTCGTGCAGGCGGCTCTTGCGGCCCTGCCAGAACTGCCAGGTGTCGGGCTTGAGCCGGTAACCGCCCCAGTGCGGCGGGCGCGGCGGTTTCAGCATGAACTGCGCGCCGTACTTCGCGGCGTTGGTCACGAGCACCGTGCGGCTTTCGATCACCTCGCTCTGCGGGCTGGCCCAGGCGCCGATGCGGCTGTCCAGCGGGCGGCTGTGGAAGTACGCGTCGCTCTCTTCGTCGCTCACCTTTTCCACCACGCCCTCGATGCGCACCACGCGCTCGAGCTCGACCCAGTGGAACTGCAGCGCGGCGAACGGGTTGCCCGCGAGCTCGCGGCCCTTGCGGCTCTGGTAGTTGGTGTACCAGACGATGCCACGGTCGTCGCAGCCCTTGATGAGCACGATGCGCGTGCTCGGGCGCAGGTCCGGGCCCACGGTGGCCAGCGTCATGGCGTTGGGTTCGGGCACCTCGCCACGGATGGCTTCGTTGAGCCACTGATCGAACTGTTGCAGCGGGTCGGCGTGCGAGGCGGACTCGCTGAGTTCGGCCTTTTCGTAGCTCTTGCGCAGGTCGGCGATGTTCATGCGGGCAGTATAGGAGCGAGGCCCTGGCAAGGCCTTGTGCCGGGTCAATCGGCGAGCGCCAGCAGCTTCTGCAGCGCCCGGTCGTGGATGCCGTGGTGCAGCAGCCCCTCGAAGGTCTGGCGCGCGTAGTCCAGCGTGGTGCCATAGCGCCCGCAGGAGCGGGCAAAGATCTCGCGGTAGCGCTCGTCGCTCAACGTGCCCGTGTAGCTGGGGCTCTGGCGCGAGAGCGTGAAGGCCAGCGCGCGCACCGGGCCCTGGGGCGTGTCGCAGTGCAGCCACCTCGGGTCGTAGACCGGGTTGGGCATCTCGCGCGCCCACAGCACCGGCATGAGGGCTTCCACCTGTTCGTGCGGCACGCGCAGCGCCAGGCCGGCGCAGCTGCCGCCGGGCATCAACGCGAACACCAGGCCCGGGCATTCATAGGTGCCCCGGTTGACGCGGCTCCACATCTGCAGACAGCGGTGGTAGCCGCGCACGCGCGCCGGGCGCTGCTCGGCGGCCTCGAACTCGGGGCGCCAGACCAGCGAGGCGTAGGCGAACACCCAGAGGTCCGGCCGCGGCCCTTGCGCGCGCCATTGCGCCAGCGTGTCGGCCATCATCTGCGCGCCGTTTCTCAGGGCAGGGTCGTGGGGGGCGCGTGCCCTCGGGGTGTCACGGTCGGCCATTTACAATCTTTGTCGAATTCTTTCCCATTATTCTTCACGGAGTGTTTCCCATGTCCTCTCAGGATGACGAACCCGAGTACCGCGTTGTGGCGGTGGTGCTGATCAGCGCGATCCCGTTGGCGGGAGGCCTTGCCTTGGGCGTGGGCCTTTTTCAATACGCGCCCGGCCCCCCCCCCCGCCCGCCC
>JAGKSX010000124.1 GCA_018993155.1 Hydrogenophaga sp. | reverse complement strand
CCGGGCGGCGCAGGCGCGCCACATCGCGCAGCCGGCCTTCAGCCGCCACATCAAGTCGCTCGAAGAATGGGCGGGCGTGCCGCTGTTCGACCGCAGCGCGCACCCTGCGGTGCTCACGCCGGCCGGTCAGCGTTTCAAGCCCTTGCTCGAAGATCTGCTGGGCCGGCTGGAGTCGGCGCGCAGCCTGGCGCGCGCGGCGCACGACGAGGCCGCCGCCGGCCTGCGTTTCGCGGCCACGCACCTGTTGTCGCTGGCGTTTTTTCCTTCGTGGTTTTCGCTCGTGGAACAGACGCTGGGCCCCCGCATGGTGCAGATGCATTCCAACAACCTGGAGGCCTGCGAAGACCTGATGCTGCAGCGCAGTGTGCAGTTCCTGCTTTGTTATGGGCACCCCGAGGTGCCGGGTCGGCTGGAAGCCTCGGGCCACCCCATGCACCCCATCGGCGAAGAAACGCTGCTGCCCGTCGCGGCCGCGCGGCCCGATGGCGCACCGGCCTTCCGCCTGGGCGAACCCAGGCCCGCGCAGGAGCCCCTGCCCATCCTCGCGTACCACGCCTCGTCGGGCCTGGGCCGCATGCTGCAGACCTGCCTGCGCCCGCTGCTCGGTGGTGAGGTGCAGCACCACACGGTGTTCGCCGCGCACCACGCGGTGGTGCTCAAGGCGATGGCGCTGGAAGGCCGGGGCGTCGCGTGGCTGCCGCGCAGCCTGGTGGCGGCCGAGCTGGCGGGCGGCCAGCTCGTGGTCGCCGGTGGCGACGAATGGGCGCTCGCGATGCAGGTCCGCCTGTACCGCCAGCCGATGGAGATGACCGAGTCGGCCGAAGCACTGTGGTCGCTGGTGCGCGGCCACGCGGCCACCACCGCGCCTTGAGCGTTCAGCCGGTCTTGCGGTCGGCTTTCACGGGCAGCACCAGCGGGGCGGCGTCCTCGGGCCGCAGGCGCTCGCCCATCCAGCGCTGCATGTCCATCCACATCTGGCGCATCTCGGCGTCCAACGGCGTGCGCAGTGCGCTGGGCAGTTCGACCGTGACCACCGGCATGCCCTGGTGCACGCCGCCGTAGTTGCCCAGGCTGCCGGGGAAGATGCCGACCTGGTCGAGGTACAGGCGCCCGAGCTTGGGCGGCGGCACGCCGGGGCCGTCGAAGTCGAGCACGCCGTAGGGTGCGTGGATGCTGACGATGAGGTGGGGCTGGAAGCGCGCCATCTCGTCGTGCAAAAAGCGCGATTCGGGCTCGGACAGCGGGCTCGACCCCGGCCAGCGGCGCGGGTCCTTGCGGGTGCGCTGCTCCCAGTACACCTTGGCTTCGCGTTGCCAGTTGGGCGTGGGGAAGTTGCGGTTGAGGTCCACGCCGTTGGCGTTGGTGCGCCGCGCAGGGCGGGCCAGCAGGCCGTCGGGGTTGAGCGCGGGGATGAAGCGCCAGTGCGCGTTGGCCGGCATCTGCACGGCGTGCTGAATCCAGTGCAGGGCCACGGCGGCGGACGAGAGTTCGTCGCCGTGCATGGCGCCGACCACCAGCACGCGAAGCTTCGCGTCGGGCGCGCTCACGTCGCGCGCATAGATCGTTCGGCCCTGCACCGAGCGGCCGGGCGTGGCCTTGAGTTCGGCCGCGTCGCACAGCGCCCGCTTCAGGTTAGGCAGGCGCGCGACCAGGGCTTCGCAAGGGTGGGCCGCCGCCGCCTGGGTGTGGGCGTTCAACAGGCCCAGCAGCGCCAGGCACAGCGGCAGAACGGAAGGGAACCGGCGGGCTTGGAACATCCCGGCATTCTAGGAGCCTGGCCCCGCCATTCGTTCCCCGTTCATTCGTCGCGCTCGCCGGCCTCGTACAGCGTCTCGCGCCCCATGCGGTCGAGGATGAGTTCGGCGGTCCAGGGCAGCATGAGCGCGCCGCAGCGGCTGTCGCGGTACAGGCGCTCCAGCGGCAGGTGTTTCATCATGCTCTGGCCGCCGCAGGTGCGCAGGGCCAGGCGCGCGATGTCGTTGGCGCCTTCCATCACGCTGTAGTGGGCGGCGTACAGGCGCAGCTTCTCGTCTTTCGTGGGATTGGGCCTGGCCTCGGTGATGGCGCGCAGGAAGAGGCTCTTCATGCTTTCGAGCTGGATGCGCATCTGCGCCACCGCGATCTGTTTGGTGGGGTACTGGCGGCGCTTCACCGGCGGCTCGCCTTGGACCTCGCCGCGCAGGTACTTCACCGTGAAGTCGTAGGCCGCGGTGGCGATGCCGAGGTAGGTGGGCGCGAGCGTGAAGAACATGGCGGGCCAGGTCTGCGCGCCCTTGAAGTAGATGCCGCGCGGCATGAGCTGTTCGGCGTCGCTCACGAACACGTCCTTGAACGCGAGGTTGCGGCTGACGGTGCCGCGCATGCCCAGTGGGTCCCATTCGCCGCTGATGGAAAAACCCGCGCTGGTGGCGGGCACGCTGATGTAGAGCGTGTCGCGCGCGTCAGGGTGGTCGTCGCCCTTGTCTTCGGTGCAGAGGATGCCGTAGTAGTCGGCCGCGCCCGAGAGGCTGGCGAAGATCTTGCGGCCGTTGACCAGCCAGCCGCCCTCGACCTTCTTCGCGGTGGTGCCGAAGGGCGCGCGGCCGGCGGCGGCGGCGCTGCCTTCGCTGAAAGGCTGCGCATACACGGCGCCCTCGTTCACGATGCGCTGGAAGTGCAGCTCGCGCCGCGCCAGGTGTTCGGCGCGCTGCGCCTCGGTCATGGCGATGCCGTCGGCCAGCACGCCGGTCCACATGGTGCTGCAGATGTGCATGTTCCAGGTGAGCGCGGTGGCGCCGCAGAAGCGGCCGATCTCGGCCGCCACCATCATGTAGGTGGCGTAGTCGGCGCCCAGGCCGCCGTGCGCGGTGGGCACGCACAGCCGGAGGAAGCCTGCCTCGCGCAGGTCGTCGTAGTTGGCGAACGGGAAACTGGCCTCGCGGTCCCATTGCGGCGCGCGCGCGGCGAAGCGGTCGCGGCCCAGCGCGTGGGCGCGCTGCAGGAGCTCGCGCTGCAGCGGGGTGAAGGGCAGGTCGCCCACGGCGGGGGTGAAGCTCAGGGAGGGGAAGGCGTCCATGGGTGTGTCCCTTGAAAACGAGGGGAAGAAAGATCAGTCGATGCGCCCGCCCAGCGAGGCCAGCACGCCGCGCCAGAGCGCGTCGGTTTCGGCCCGGGCGTTGTCGTCCCCGCCACCGCCCGGATGCTCCCAGGCCGAGGTGACGACCATCACGAGGCCGCTGGCGGGTTGCACGAACAGGTGCTGCCCGTGCACGCCGCGCATGAGGAAGGTGCGCTCCTTGAAGGGCAGCAGCCAGAACTGGTAGCCGTAGCCGTAATATGGGATGGTGCGGCCGGGCCGCAGCGCATGGCTCTGCCGGTACTCGTCGGTGGCGTCCATCAGGTAATCGCGCGGCACCACCTGGTGCTCACCCACGCGGCCGTTGTCGGCCAGCAGCACGCCCAGGCGGCCCCAATCGCGCAGCGAGGCGCTGAAGAAGGCGAAGGCGCCTTCCTGCCCGTCGCCGCCGGTGCGCCAGAACGCCTCGTGCTCGGCGCCCATGGGCTGCCACAGCCAGGCCTGGGTCAGCGCGGCCAGGCCCTGGCCGGTGGCGCCGCGCAACACGTAACCCAGCACCTCGGTCTCGCTGCTGGCATAGGCGAAATGCTCGCCGGGCGGCGCGTTGCGCTGCGTGATGGTCTGCAACACCTCCATGGCCCCGCGGGGCGACTGCATGAAGGCCACGGCCAGGCGCGTCACGTCGTCGTTGCCGTCGTAGCGCTCGCTGAACTGCAGGCCCGAGGTCATGGTGAGCAGGTGCCGCAGGCGCGTGGCGCCGTAGGGCGTGCCCGCCAGCGCGGGGGCGTACTTCTCCGCCGGGTCGTCCAGCGAGGCGATGAGGCCCTTGGCCTGGGCGATGCCCACCAGCAGCGAGGTCACGCTCTTGGCCATGGAGAAGGACAGGAAGCGCGCGCCGGGTTCGCGGCCGTAGCGGTAGCGCTCCGCCACGATCTGCCCGTCCTTGAGGATGAGCAGGCCGGTGGCGCGCTGGTGCTCCAGGTAGTCGTCCAGCGAGTAGCTGTGCTCACGGTGGCGGTAGTGCACGGCCGGCGGTGCGGCCATGGCGGGCAGCGGCCGCGCATGCGATGCCGGCGCCACCCGGGCCACGTGCACGCCCGGCACGCGGTCCAGCGCCGACCAGGACCCGACGCGGTAGGGGTTGTTGCCCCAGGTGGTGGCGTTGCCCACCGGATACCCCTGGGCCTTGCCCAGCAGCGCCTCGTCGGGCTCGGCCCCGGCCCCCAGCGCGGCCAGCACCAGAGCGGTGGCCAGCGCAAGGTGGATTCGCCGCATGGACCGCCTTGGACGCGCCGCTCAGTGCAGCGCGCGCGTCTGCGCCAGGAAGTCGAGCAGCAGCGCGTCGAAGTCGTCGGGCGCCTCCAGGTTCATCAGGTGGCCGATGCCTTTGAGTTCGGCGTAGCGCGCGTCGGGAATGGCCTCGGCCATTTGTTTCATCACCGCGGGCGCGGCCACGCGGTCGAACTCGCCGCCGATCAGCAGCGTGGGCACGCGAATGTCGCCCAGGGCGGCCTGTCGGTCGAAGGTGACCAGGCAGTCCAGCGCGCGGCGGTAGGTGGCGGCCGGCACGCCAGCCATGCAGTGCTCGGCCAGGCGCAGGCCCTCGGGCAGGGAGCCGGGGCCGACCATCTGCGGCACCAGCCGCTGCGCCACCTCCGCCATGCTCTGGCCCGCGTCCAGCGGTGCGGTGCGCTGCGCAATGAACTGCTGCGCCCAGGCGTCGGCGCTGCGGCCGTCGGTGCGCTTGCCGAAGGCGGCCGAGGTGCCGCAGAGCACCAGCCGGCTCACACGCTCGGGCCGGCGCGCCACCACCTCCTGCGCCACCATGCCGCCCATGCTGTGGCCCAGCAGCACCACGTGTTCGCATTGCAGCGCGTCGACGAGGTCGATGCAGCTCTGCGCCAGGCCCTTGAAGGTGTAGGGCTCGATGGGCGCGCTGTGGCCGTAGCCCGGCATGTCCCAGGCCACCGCGCGGTAACCGGCGGCGGCCAGCGTTTCCACCTGCGGCGCGAACGCCACGTGGCCGCCACCGATGCCGTGCAGCATCAGCACGGTGGGCCCGCTGCCCAGGGTCGTGAAGCGCGGAATCATGCGGCCACCACCCGGCCAGCCTCGACCACCACGCTGCCATCGAGCGCCACCGTGCAGCCGCGCAGAGGGAAGTCGAAGTGGCCGCGCGTGTGGCGCCCGGCCACTTCGTTGGCGCCGGTGCTGTAGAGGAAGTTGCCTGCGAAGGCGCGCAGCTCGGTGCCGTTGAAGTCGCGCTTGTCGTAGAGCGCCATGCTGTCCCAGCGCGCGGCTTCGTTGAGGCCGTACCCGATATGGCTCACCGCGTAGGCTTCCTTCTCGTTCCAGGCCGCGTAGTGGCTGCGCAGCAGCTCGGCGTCCACACCGCTGCCCTCGATGCGCGTCACGTGGTCGTTCTCGATCGTGAGCACGATGGCGCGCTCGATGTAGCGCTTGAAGGTGAGGTTCACGTCGCCCTCGGCCAGCACCAGCGTGCCGTTGACGCTGCCGGCCGCCGGAAAGGCCAGCACCATGCCCCCGGGCCAATGCGTGAGCGTGCCGGCGCGCGTGGTGCTGCCCCAGTTGCCGCCCACCACCGCGCCCTGCAGCGAGATGGTGAGGTCGGTGCCGGCGGCGGAGCTCACGCGCAAGGCCTTGGCGCCGCGCACCCGTTTCACATGGTCCTTCACACGCGCCTCGGTCGCGTCGTCGGGCAGCAGCCGCACCAGCGCCTCGGGGTGTTCGTTGCTCACGTACACAACGCGCGGCTGGATGAGGCCATTGCCTTTCAGGATGGCGGGCAGCTCGGGCGCGTGCATCAGGCCCTCGACCGTGCAGTCCACCACCAGCGTGCTGCCCGACAGCGCGGCGATCACCGGCGCCAGTTGCTGCAGGGCTGGGCTGGCGCCGGTGGAGCGCGAGACCGGCTCGCCGGTGCTGAACACCGAGGGCAGCGTGAGCGTGAAGCTGCGCGCCCCCAGGCGGGCCGCCGCGAGCCGCGCCAGTTCCATCAGCACGGGCCGGCTCTGGGTTTCGCCGAGAATGGCCACCGTATCGCCGGTTTGCACCGCGCAGCGGCGCAGCACGGTTTCGAAGGCATCGATCCAGGCGGGTTCGGTCCGCTCCTGCAGCATGGGCTTTCCTTGTCTTGGGCCGGACCGCGTCAGGGTCTTGCAGCCGGCGTTGCCATTATTCATGAATTTTCATATAAATTCCAACCATGTCCCCAGCCCGCTCCGCCGGCCAACAGGCCCGGCCCCCTGACTTTTCGGCGCACGAGTTCCGCGCCTCGCTGGGCATGTTCGCCACCGGGGTGACCATCGTGACCGCGCGCACCGACGGAGGCGATCTCGTGGGCCTGACGGCCAACTCCTTCAACTCGGTCTCGCTGTCGCCGCCGCTGGTGCTCTGGAGCCTGGCGCGCGCGGCGGGCTCCATGGCCGCGTTCTCGAATGGCCGGCACTACGCGATCAACGTGCTGGCGGCCGACCAGCAGGCGCTGGCCGAGCGCTTCGCCGCGCGCGACACCGACCGCTGGGCCGGCGTGGGTTTCACCAGCGGGGCCAGCGGCGCGCCGCTGCTCGATGGCGCCGCCGCGAGCTTCGAGTGCTTCAACCGCAGCCAGTACGCCGAAGGCGACCACGTGATCTTCGTGGGCGAGGTGGAGCGCTGCCGACATCGGCCCGAGGCCTCGCCGCTGCTCTTTCACGGCGGGCGCTTCTACACCGAACACCCCTTGTGAACACCCGCTCCGTGAACGAACACGTTCCGCCGCCGGGCCGCCCCAAGGCGGAACAGCCCCCCCGGGGGGCAGCGACCCGCGCAGCGG
>JAGKSX010000123.1 GCA_018993155.1 Hydrogenophaga sp. | reverse complement strand
GGGCCAGTTGTCCACCTCGGTCGTGGTCATGAGCTGGCCGCCCTGGGCGATGCCGGTGATAAGCACGGGATTGAGGTTGGCGCGCGCGGCGTAGACGGCCGCGGTGTAGCCGGCAGGGCCTGAGCCCAGGATGAGGACTTTCGCGTGTTTCATGTTGAGCGCCCCATCGAATTTGGGGCCAAGTGGTTTAGAGTCGGTGGTTATATGGGCGCGTTCGGGGGCAAATCCAGTGCCGCGTGGCGCCCAGTGTGTGCGAATCATTGTATGAAAGAGCGCCTCGCGCCCCGTCCCAACCAAGGAATACACGCATGTCTCTCCTGTCCAATCTCGACCTGATCCGCCGGGTTCCCTTGTTTTCCACCTTGACCCAGGCCCAGGCCGAATCGGTGGCTGATTCGGTGGTCAAGCGGCGTTTCAAGAGAGGGGAGTGCATCGTCGAACAGGGCAAGAAGTCCAACTGCCTGGCCATCGTGCTGACCGGGCGGGCCCGCGTGGTGACGACCGACACTCGGGGCCGCGAGGTCATCCTGGCCACCATGAACCCGGGCGACTACGTGGGCGAGATGAGCCTGATCGACAACCAGCCGCATTCGGCCACCGTGCGCGCCGAGGTGCAGACCGACGTGCTGATCCTGGGGCGCACCGAATTCGCGCGCTGCCTGCCGGAAAACACCTCCATGGCCTACGCGGTCATGCGCGGCCTGGTGCAGCGCCTGCGTCACGCGGACCGCAAGATCGAGTCGCTGGCGCTGATGGATGTGTATGGGCGTGTCGCCCGTGCCCTGCTGGAATTCGCCCAGCCCGACAAGGACGGCGTGCTGACCATCAAGGACCGGGTCTCGCGCCAGGACGTGGCCAAGATGATCGGGGCTTCCCGCGAGATGGTCAGCCGCGTCATGAAGGACCTGGAAGACCGGGGCTTCATCGAAGTGACCGAAGAGGGCAGCACCGTCATCAAGGAGCGCCTCAACTCGCTCGGTTGAGGGCTCTTTCGCACCCGGCCGGCGTTGCCCGGTCGTTGGCTGTCATGGGGTAAGCTTGTCGCTGGATTTCAGCGAGGCCTATGACTTACTCACTCAACACCCTCAACGCCGATCGCGGTTCCGCGGCGCCAGCGGGTGTGTCCCGGTTTGCCCAGGAAATCGGCCTGGTGCTGGGCGCTGCGGCGCTTGCGTTCTGGCTGCTGGCGCTGCTCAGCCACTCCCTGGCCGATCCCGCTTGGAGCACCACGGGCACCTCCACCGAGGTAAGCAACTGGGGTGGCCGCCTGGGCGCCATGCTGTCGGACTGGAGTTATTACCTGCTCGGCTTTTCGGTCTGGTGGCTCTTTCTCGCCGGGGTGCGGGCCTGGTTGTCCACCCTGGCACGCTGGATTCGCGGCGCGCAAGGCACAGAAGGCGAGGTGGCGACGGGTGATCGCCTCTGGCACCGCCCTTGGGCGCGCCGCGCGCTGTTCTGGCTGGCCCTGGTCGTCCTGATGGCGGCCAGCACGGTGCTGGAATGGAGCCGCCTCTACCGGTTGGAGGCCTTGTTGCCCGACCACGCAGGAGGCGTGCTGGGCCATGCGCTGGGACCTGTGGCGACGCGCTGGCTGGGTTTCACCGGTTCGGCGCTGGCCATGCTGGCGGTGCTGCTGGTGTGTCTGCCCACCGTCTTCCGCTTCTCCTGGGGCCACTGGGCCGAGGAAGTCGGGCACACGCTGGATGGCTGGTTCGAAGCCCGGCGCGAGAAGCGCGAGGCGGTGGAAGACCAGCGCATCGGCGAGAAGGCCGCGCGCGAGCGCGAAGAGGTGGTGAAGGTCGAGCGCGTCGAGATCGAGGAGCACCACCCGGTGCCCGTGGTGATCGAACCCTCGCTGGTCGATGTGCCCAAGAGCGAGCGCGTGGCCAAGGAGCGCCAGAAGCCCTTGTTCACCGAGCTGCCCGACAGCAAGCTGCCGCAGGTGGACCTGCTCGACAGTGCCCCCTTGCACCAGGCCGGGGTGGACAGCCAGACGCTGGAGATGACCAGCCGGCTGATCGAGAAGAAGCTCAAGGACTTCGGCGTGGAGGTGCGCGTGGTGGCGGCGGCCCCCGGCCCGGTGATCACGCGCTACGAGATCGAGCCCGCCACCGGCGTGAAGGGCTCACAGATCGTCAACCTGGGCCGCGACCTGGCCCGTTCGCTGTCGCTGGTGTCGATCCGCGTGATCGAGACCATCCCCGGCAAGAACCTGATGGCGCTGGAACTGCCCAACGCCAAGCGCCAGACCATCAAGCTCAGCGAGATCCTGGGTTCACAGGTCTACAACGACGCCAAGTCCATGTTGACCATGGGCCTGGGCAAGGACATCGGGGGGCAGCCCGTGGTGGCCGACCTCGCCAAGATGCCGCACTGCCTGGTGGCTGGTACCACCGGTTCGGGCAAGTCGGTGGGCATCAACGCGATGATCCTGTCGCTGCTCTACAAGGCCGACGCGCGCGACGTGCGCCTGCTGTTGATCGACCCCAAGATGCTGGAGATGAGCGTCTACGAGGGCATTCCGCACCTGCTCGCGCCGGTCGTGACGGACATGAAGCACGCGGCCAACGGCCTGAACTGGTGCGTGGCCGAGATGGAGAAGCGCTACAAGCTCATGAGCAAGATGGGCGTGCGCAACCTCGCGGGCTTCAACACCAAGATCGACGAGGCCACGGCGCGCGGCGAGATCATCGGCAACCCGTTCAGCCTCACGCCAGAACAGCCTGAGCCGCTGGAGCGCCTGCCCTACATCGTGGTCGTGATCGACGAACTCGCCGACCTGATGATGGTGGTGGGAAAGAAGATAGAGGAGCTGATCGCCCGCCTGGCGCAGAAGGCGCGCGCGGCCGGCATCCACCTGATCCTGGCGACCCAGCGCCCGAGCGTGGACGTGATCACCGGCCTGATCAAGGCCAACATCCCGACGCGCCTGTCTTTCCAGGTCAGCAGCAAGATCGACAGCCGCACCATCCTCGACCAGATGGGCGCCGAAAGCCTGCTGGGCATGGGCGACATGCTGTACATGCCTTCCGGCACGGGTTTCCCGATCCGCGTGCACGGCGCCTTCGTCAGCGACGACGAGGTGCACCGCGTGGTGGCCTACCTGAAAGAGCAGGGCGGTGAACCCAACTACATCGACGGCGTGCTCGAAGGCAGCGTGGGCGACGGCGATGGGGGCGACCTGTTCGGCGAAGGCGGTGGCGAGGGTGGCAGTGGCGAGAAGGATGCGCTGTACGACCAGGCCGTCGAGATCGTGCTCAAGGACCGCAAGGCCAGCATTTCCTATGTGCAGCGCAAGCTGAAAATTGGTTACAACCGCGCGGCGCGTCTGCTGGAGGACATGGAGAACGCGGGGCTTGTCAGCGCGCTCACCTCCAGTGGGCAGCGCGACATCCTGGTGCCCTCGCGAGGCGGGGAATGAAGCCCGCCGACATGCAACCAAGTCGGCGCAACCGGGTCCTACCGTCCATGATCAAGCAACTCCTCACTTCCTGCGCGCTGTCGCTGGCCGCGCTCGCCGCCCACGCCGATGGCCTGCAAGACCTCGAAAGATTCCTGCGTGAGGTGGACAGCGGCAAGGCCGGCTTCACCCAGGTCGTGACCTCGCCCAAGCGCGCCAACGAAACCGTGGCGCGCAGCAAGACCTCCAGCGGCACGTTCGAATTCCTGCGGCCCAACCGTTTCCGCTTCGTGTACGCCAAGCCGTTCGAGCAGACCATCGTGGCCGACGGCCAGACCCTGTGGCTGCACGACGTGGACCTGAACCAGGTCACATCGCGTTCGCAGAAGGAAGCCTTGGGCAGCACGCCTGCCGCGCTGATCGCGGCCGGGAGCGATCTCAAAGCGCTCTCGGACGCGTTCGAACTCAAGCCGGCCGCCGCCCGCGATGGCCTGGAGTGGCTGGAGGCCCGCCCGAAGGACCGCAACGGCCAGCTGCAGGTGGTGCGCGTGGGCTTTCGCCAGGGGCAGCTGTCGGTGCTGGACATCGAGGACAGCCTGGGCCAGCGCTCGGTGCTCACCTTCAACAGCTGGCAGACCAATGCGCCGCTGAAGGCAGGGGACTTCAGGTTCCAGCCGCCACCGGGTGCCGCCGTCGTCAAACCCTGATCGTTTCGCCGTGTCGACCGCCAGTACCCACGTGCCCCTGGCCGAGCGCCTGCGCCCGCGCACGCTGGCCGAGGTGATCGGCCAGCAGCACATGCTGGGCGAGGGCATGGCCTTGCGGCTGGCTTTCGAATCGGGCCAGCCGCACAGCTGCATTCTCTGGGGCCCACCGGGCGTGGGCAAGACCACCATCGCCCGCCTGATGGCCGACGCGTTCGACGCGCAGTTCCTCACCATCAGCGCGGTGCTGGGCGGCGTCAAGGACATCCGCGAGGCCGTGGAGCGGGCCGAGGTGGCGCGCAGCGGCCTCTCGCCCCAGCGCACCATCCTGTTCGTGGACGAGGTGCACCGCTTCAACAAGAGCCAGCAGGACGCCTTCCTGCCGCACGTGGAAAGTGGCTTGTTCACCTTCATCGGCGCCACCACCGAAAACCCCTCTTTCGAGGTGAACTCGGCGTTGCTCTCGCGGGCGGCCGTTTACGTGCTGCGGCCTTTGTCGGAAGACGATCTGCGTCAGATCGTGGTCAAGGCCCAGGCGATCGACGCGGTGCCGGCCATCGAATCGACCGCCGTGGACCGACTCATCGCCTACGCCGACGGTGATGCGCGCCGCCTGCTCAACACACTGGAGACCCTGGCGGTGGCGGCCGGGCGGGAAAAACTCGCCGAGGTGAGCGATGCCTGGCTGCTCAAGGTGCTGGGCGAGCGGATGCGCCGCTACGACAAGGGCGGCGAACAGTTCTACGACACCATCAGCGCCCTGCACAAAAGCGTGCGCGGTTCCGACCCCGATGCCGCCCTGTACTGGTTCGTGCGCATGCTCGACGGGGGCGCTGAACCCCGGTACATGGCCCGCCGCTTCATCCGCATGGCCAGCGAGGACATCGGCCTGGCCGATCCCCGCGCCCTGCGCCTGGCCCTGGACGCCGCCGAGGTGTACGAACGCCTGGGCAGTCCAGAGGGCGAGCTGGCCCTGGCCGAGTGCGTGGTTTACCTGGCGGTGGCACCCAAATCCAACGCGGTCTACAAGGCCTTCAACGAAGCCAAGGCCTTTGTGAAGAAGGACGGCACCCGCCCCGTGCCCATGCACCTGCGCAACGCGCCGACCAAGCTCATGAAGTCGCTGGACTATGGCAAGGGCTACCGCTACGCGCACGACGAAGAGGGCGGTTTTGCGGCCGGTGAACGCTATCTGCCCGATGGCATGGCCGACCCGGGCTTCTACCGCCCGGTCGACCGTGGGCTCGAGTTGCGCATCGCCGATAAGCTGCGCGAGCTCAAGAAACTCAACAATCAAAAAGACTAATGCACTGCCAATCGCGCTGATGCGGTCTGGGGAGTTGCACCTAAAACAAGGGTAAACCCGCGTCCGCTAAGGGCTTACACGCATGTGGGCCCCAAAAGCCCCTCATTACAATCCGTCCACCAACCCGCAGTCGGTCCTGTTTCAAGGTCATGTCTGGCGGGTTTTTTGCTAGGTTGAAACGGGCCGGCGCCACAAGCGCTTCCCGGCCTGTCACAAAACACGGAGAAACATTCATGGAAGTTTTGCTGCAGCAGATCATCAACGGTCTGGTGTTGGGCAGTATGTATGCGCTGGTGGCACTGGGGTACACCATGGTGTACGGCATCATCGGACTGATCAACTTCGCGCACGGCGACGTGCTGATGGTGGGGGCCCTCACCAGCTGGACGGTCATCGGCTGGATGACCAGTGCGTCCACCGGACTGCCGACCTGGGTGGTCCTCCTGCTCGCCACCGTCATCGCGATGGTGGTCTGCGCCACGCTCAACTTCACCATCGAGAAACTGGCCTACCGGCCGCTGCGCAATTCCAATCGACTCGCGCCCCTGATCACCGCCATCGGCATGTCGCTGCTCCTGCAGACCTTCGCCATGATCATCTGGGCGCCGAACCCGAAGTCCTACCCCTCCATGCTGTCGCGCGAACCGATCGCGTTCGGTGGCGCGGTGATTTCGGTGACGCAGGTCGTCATCCTGGCCACCACGGCGGTCACGCTGGCTTTCCTGATGTGGCTGGTCAACCGCACCAATCTGGGCCGCGCCATGCGGGCCACGGCCGAGAACCCGCGTGTGGCCGCGCTCATGGGCATCAAGCCCGACGTGGTCATCTCTGCCACCTTCATCATCGGCGCCATGCTCGCGGCCATTGCCGGCGTGATGTGGGCCTCCAACTACGGCACGGTGCAGCACGCCATGGGCTTCATGCCCGGCCTCAAGGCCTTCGTGGCCGCGGTGATGGGCGGCATCGGCAACCTCGCTGGTGCGGTGGTCGGGGGCATTGCGCTCGGCTTGATCGAATCCCTGGGTGCCGGCTACCTCGGCAAGCTCACCGGTGGGGTGCTGGGCAGCCAGTACACCGACATCTTCGCCTTCATCGTGCTGGCCATCGTGCTCACGCTGCGTCCCTCGGGGCTGCTGGGTGAACGTGTGGCGGACCGTGCCTGACCGTCCGGGAGAAACACCATGATGAACACCAAAACCGGCAAGCTGATCGTCTTCCTGATCGCGGCGGTGGCCTTGCTGCTGCTGCCCATCATCCTGCAATCCACCGGCAGCAACTCCTGGGTGCGCATTGTCGATATCGCGCTCATGTACGTGCTGCTGGCCCTCGGCCTGAATATCGTGGTCGGCTACGCCGGCCTCCTGGACCTGGGCTACATCGCGTTCTTCGCGGTGGGGGCCTATGTGTTTGCCTTGCTGGGCTCGCCCCACCTCGCCGACACCTTCCCGGCCATCAAGGCCATGTTCCCCAACGGCCTGCACTACAACATCTGGCTGGTGATGATCCTGGCGGCGGCGATTGCGGGGGTGGTCGGCATGATCCTGGGGGCACCCACGCTCAAGCTGCGCGGCGACTACCTCGCCATCATCACCCTGGGCTTCGGCGAGATCATCCGCATCTTCCTGCTGAACATGGACCGCCCGTTGAACATCACCAACGGTCCCAAGGGCATCAGCCAGATCGACACCATCTCCGTGTTCGGCCTCGACCTCGGCAAGCGCCTGACCATCGGCGACTACACCTTCCAGCCGGTCACGCTGTACTACTACCTGTTCCTGTTCTTCGTGGTGCTGGCCATCGTCATCTCCTACCGTCTGCAGGATTCGCGCATCGGCCGCGCCTGGATGGCCATTCGTGAAGACGAGATCGCCGCCAAGGCCATGGGCCTGAACACCCGCAACCTCAAGCTGCTGGCCTTTGGCATGGGCGCGTCCTTCGGTGGCGTGTCCGGCGTGCTGTTCGCCTCGTTCCAGCGCTTCGTTTCGCCCGAGTCCTTCTCGCTGATGGAGTCGGTGATGGTGGTGGCCATGGTGGTGCTGGGCGGCATCGGGCACATCCCGGGCGTGGTGCTGGGTGCCCTGTTGCTGGCGGGCCTGCCCGAGGTGTTGCGCCATGTGGCACACCCGCTGACCGAACTGACGGGTGGTCGCCTTGGCCCTGAGATCCTGCGCCAACTGCTCATCGCGCTGGCCATGGTGGTCGTGATGCTGCTCCGCCCCAGAGGCTTGTGGCCCTCGCCAGAGCACGGCAAGTCCCTGACCAAGTAAGCGGAGCATTCACATGAGCGACACCATTCTCAAAGTGGCGAATGTTTCCAAGCGCTTTGGGGGCCTGCAGGCCCTGAGCGATGTGGGCATCGAAATCAAGCGCGGTCAGGTCTATGGCCTGATCGGCCCCAACGGCGCCGGCAAGACGACCTTCTTCAACGTGCTGACCGGGCTGTACACGCCCGACAGCGGTTCCTTCGAACTCGCTGGCAAGCCCTACACGCCCAGCGCGGTGCACGAGGTGGCCAAGGCCGGCATCGCCCGCACCTTCCAGAACATCCGGCTGTTCGCCGAGATGACGGCGCTGGAAAACGTCATGGTCGGGCGCCACGTGCGCACCCATTCGGGCCTGATCGGTGCCGTGCTGCGCACGCCCGGTTTCAAGCGCGAAGAGGCCGCGATCACGGCGCGCGCGCGCGAGTTGCTGGCCTATGTGGGCATCGAGAAGTTCGCCGACTACAAGTCGCGCACGCTGAGTTACGGCGACCAGCGCCGCCTGGAAATCGCGCGCGCCCTGGCGACCGACCCGCAGCTGATCGCGCTGGACGAACCGGCCGCCGGCATGAACGCCACCGAAAAGGTGCAGCTGCGCGAGCTGATCGACCGCATCCGCAAGGACAACCGCACCATCCTGCTGATCGAGCACGACGTGAAGCTGGTGATGGGCCTGTGCGACCGTGTGACCGTGCTCGACTACGGCAAGCAGCTCGCCTCCGGCTCACCGGCCGACGTGCAGAAGGACCCCAAGGTGATCGAGGCCTACCTCGGCACCGGCGGCCACTGATCAAGGATTGACGCAAATGGCAAACACACTCCTCAAAGTCAGCGGTCTGAAGGTCGCGTACGGCGGCATCAAGGCCGTCAAGGGCATCGATCTCGAGGTGCGCGAGGGCGAGCTGATCTCGCTCATCGGCTCCAACGGCGCCGGCAAGACCACCACCATGAAGGCCGTCACCGGTTCGCTCGCCTACGAGGCCGGCGACATCGAGTACCTGGGCCAGAGCATCAAGGGCAAGGGCGCCTGGGATCTCGTGAAGCAGGGCCTGGCCATGGTGCCGGAAGGCCGTGGCGTGTTCACCCGCATGACCATCACCGAGAACCTGCAGATGGGCGCCTACATCCGCAAGGACAAGGCCGGCATCGCGCAGGACATCGAGAAGATGTTCGGTATCTTCCCGCGCCTGCGCGAACGCAAGGACCAGCTGGCCGGCACGATGAGCGGTGGCGAGCAGCAGATGCTGGCCATGGCGCGCGCGCTCATGAGCCAGCCCAAGGTGCTGCTGCTTGACGAGCCGTCCATGGGCCTCTCGCCCATCATGGTGGACAAGATCTTCGAGGTCGTGCGCGACGTCTCCGCCCAGGGCGTGACCATCCTGCTGGTGGAGCAGAACGCCCGCCGAGCGCTGCAGATCGCCGACCGCGGCTACGTGATGGATTCGGGCGAAATCATCATGACCGGCGTGGGACGCGACATGCTCGACGACCCCAAGGTTCGCGCTGCCTATCTCGGCGAATAACGCGAATTCGGCCCGGATCGGGCCGAAAACTACAATCATGGGTTGCGCACCTCGGTGCCCAACCCATTTTTCATTCATGACCCAAGCCCAAACCCCCCCCACCGCCGAGACCGGTGCGCCTGCGGCGCACGACGACAACCAGCTCATCGCCGAACGCCGCGAGAAGCTCAAGGCGCTGCGCGAGGCGCAGAAAAAGGGCCAGGGGGTGGCGTTTCCCAACGACTTCAAACCCGCCGACAAGGCGGCCGACCTGTTCGCCCGCTATGGCGAGACCACCAAGGAAGCGCTGGAGGCCGAGCCGGTGCGCGCCAGTGTGGCCGGGCGCATGATGCTCAAGCGCGTGATGGGCAAGGCCAGCTTCGCCACGCTGCAGGACGCGTCCTTTGGCCCGTCGGGTGGCCGCATCCAGATCTACGTCAACAACGACGGCGTGGGCGAGGCGCAGCACAGCGCCTTCAAGCACTGGGACCTGGGCGACATCATCGCGGTCGAGGGCGTGCTCATGCGCACCCGCACCGGCGAACTCACCATCCAGGCCGACCGCATTCGCCTGATCACCAAGAGCCTGCGCCCGCTGCCCGACAAGTTCCACGGCATCGCCGACCAGGAAATCAAGTACCGCCAGCGCTACGTGGACCTGATGACCGACGAAACCGCCCGCAAGCGTTTTGTCGCGCGCAGCCAGGCCCTGGCCAGCATCCGCGACTTCATGGTGAGCCACGGCTTCCTCGAGGTGGAAACGCCCATGCTGCACCCGATCCCGGGCGGGGCCAACGCCAAGCCGTTCAAGACCCACCACAACGCGCTGGACCAGGAGATGTTCCTGCGCATCGCGCCCGAGCTCTACCTCAAGCGCCTGCTGGTGGGTGGCTTCGACCGCGTGTTCGAGATCAACCGCAACTTCCGAAACGAAGGCATCAGCGTCCGCCACAACCCCGAGTTCACCATGATGGAGTTCTACGCGGCGTACTGGAACTACCAGGACCTGATGGACTTCAACGAGGAACTCATCCGCCACGTGGTGCGCCGGGTGCGAGGTGACGAGCCGCTGACCTACCAGGGCCAGCCGGTGGACATCCTGTCGCCCTTCGAACGCCTGACGATCCGTGAAGCCATCGTCAAGTACACCGAGGCGGGCGACAGCGTGGACGATGCCGCCTGGCTTCTCGCGCAGCTCAAGAAGCTCGGCCTGAGCGAGGAGAAGCACCAGCTCTCCAGCCGCAGCCTGCCCAGCCTGCAGGTGCTGTACTTCGAAGAGAAGGTCGAAGACAAGCTCTGGAACCCGACCTTCATCATGGACCACCCGACCGAGATCTCGCCGCTGGCGCGCGCCAACGACGCGAACCCCGCGGTCACCGAGCGCTTCGAGCTCTACATCACCGGGCGCGAATTCGGCAACGCCTTCTCCGAGCTCAACGATGCGGAAGACCAGGCCGCACGCTTCCAGGCGCAGGCCTCGGCCAAGGACGGGGGTGACGAGGAGGCCATGTTCTACGACGCGGACTACATCCGCGCGCTGGAGTACGGCATGCCGCCCGCCGGTGGGTGTGGCATCGGCATCGACCGCCTGATGATGCTGCTGACCGACAGTCCCAGCATCCGCGACGTGATCCTCTTCCCCGCGCTGCGCCGCGAGGGCTGATCAGAAGTTCAGTTTCAGGATCGCCTTGCGCGGGTCCTTGCGCAGGGCGTCCAGCGCCTGGCGCAGCCAGTCCAGGTGCGCCTGGGCGTCCTGCTGAAGTTCGGGCGTGGGATCGGGCAGCAGCGCCACGACGATCTTGAACTTCAGCGTGGTGCCCACGGGCAGTTGCACCGAGGGGCGCAGGCCGCCCGCGATGATGCTGGTGGCCGCAGCCAGGGCCTGCGCCTCGCGCACCGGCCCTTCCATCAACAGCGCCAGGGTGCTGTCGTCGACCCGGCTTGCCGTGTCCACGTCGCGCGCCACCGAGCGCAGCAGCGAGCCGGTGATCACCAGCGCGCGGTCGGCCACCTCGCGGCCGTGCTGCTCGGCAAACCAGCCGTGGTTGTCCAGGCCGATGAGCAGCAGCGCGCTCTGGTGCCCGTAGCGCTGGGCCCGCACCACGCTGTCGTGCAGCCGCAGCATGAAGTTGTGCCGGTTCGTGAGGCCGGTGAGCGGCTCGGTCAGGGCCAGTGCGCGGGCGCGGGCCTGGGCCTCGTGCTGCAGGGAAGAGCGCTGGAGCAGGCCGTAGATCAGCAAGGGCGCCTCGAGGGCGGCGGCGATCACCATGCCGTACTGCGACAGGAAACCCGATGAGATCAGGCCGACGTTGCGCATCACCGGCAGTGCCCCGGCCAGCAGCACCGGCAGCATGCCCAGCGCGATCCAGCGCACCCAGCGGTCGCCCGTGCGCCAGGCCGCCCAGAGCATGGCATAGACCAACGCGAGCGTGGCCGCGGAGGCGGCGGTCACGGCCTGCAGGCTGCCATGGGTCGGGTGCAACGTGTCCCACAGAATCAAGCCCGCCAGAACCGCGGGCAGCGCCAGGGCGGAGCGGTCCAGCCAGCGACCAATGCGCCTGGGTTGAACCACTTGCCGCACAAACAGCAGACCGAAAACCGCCGCCATCGGCATCAGCACGAACTCGGCCAATCCGTTCCAGTGCGCCGAGTTCGGCCAGAGGAACTGGCCAGCCACACCCAGCGACGCGGCCATGGCCAGCCCGAGGACTGTGATGTAGATGGCATAGGCGGCAAAGCTGGTGTCCCGGAACACCAGTGCATTGGCCACCGCGGTCGCGGTGAGCAGCAACGCCATGCCGAAGTACGCGCCCAGCAGAAACTGCTGGTGGATGCGCAGCTCGCGCAAGGTGTGGTGGTCGTGAATCTGCAGCGTGCCGGAGAACGGCACGCGGGCGTGTTCGATGCGCACCCAGTAGGTCACGACAGCGTCGGTGCGGGGGTCGAGCGAGAACACCGGGTAGCGGTCGGGAAAGGCCCAGTGGCTCACCGCGAGGCGGTCACCGGCGTGTTGCGCTTTCCATTCGCCATTGGACAGCCGGTGGTAGAGGCTGATGCGGTCGGTGCCCGAGCGCGCCAGTTCCAGCTCCCAGCGCGAATGGTCGCCGCGAGCCTGGGCATCGAAGCGAATCCACAGCGCGCCGCCGTCTGGAAGGAGGAGGCGGTGTTCGGCGCTGCGCACCGCAAACGGCAGTTGGTCCTGTTGGGCTTCCACCTCCTGCACCGTCAGCTGGCCGCCGGTATCCACCCAGTACAGGCTGCGCTGGGCCAGGGGTACGCTGGGTTGTGTGCCGTCGAGCACCACAGGCGGCAGCTCGGCGGCCACGGCGCGCAGGACAGGAAAAAGGGAGAAGAAGGCCAGCGCCAGCCAGGCGGCCAGCCTGCGAGCGCAACGAATCCCGGGCGTCGCGCCCTTCCACAAAACGTCAGACATCCCCCGATTGTGTCGCCTGTGACATGGGCCGAAGGTGACGCAGGTCCGGCGACGGGCACCGTTCGTAAAAAAGAAGCCCCGGGGTCGCGAAACCGCCGGGGCCGTGGTGGCAAGGGGAGCCGTGGATCAGGCGAACGCAGCCAGCGCCTTGCGCATCTTCTTCATGGCCGCCACCTCGATCTGGCGCACGCGTTCGGCGCTCACGCCGTACTCAGCCGCCAGCTCGTGCAGCGTCATGCCGCCGGAACCGTCGTCGTTCACCTTGAGCCAGCGCTCGTTCACGATGCGGCGCGAGCGTTCGTCGAGCTCGCTCATGGCGCGCGCCACGCCTTCGGTGGCCAGCGCATCGCGCTGGGCCGATTCGAGCACCGCCGTGGGTTCGTGGGTGGCGTCCGCCAGGTAGGCGATGGGGCCGAAGCTGTCTTCGCCGTCGTCGCCCGGGGCCGGGTCCAGCACCACGTCGCCGCCGGAGAGGCGCGTTTCCATTTCGCGCACTTCTTCCGGTTTCACGTTCAGTTCGCGGGCCATCACGCCCACTTCGCCGTCGGACAGCACCTCGCGGTGGGTGTCGCCATCGAGCGCATCGGCGCGGAAGCCCTGCTTGCGCGAGCGCAGGTTGAAGAACAGCTTGCGCTGGGCCTTGGTGGTGGCCAGCTTGACCATGCGCCAGTTCTTCAGGATGTACTCGTGGATCTCGGCCTTGATCCAGTGCATGGCGTAGCTCACCAGGCGCACGCCCTGGTCGGGGTCGAAGCGCTTGACGGCCTTCATCAGACCGACGTTGCCTTCCTGGATCAGGTCGCCGTGGGGCAGGCCGTAGCCCAGGTACTGGCGCGAGATCGACACCACCAGGCGCAGATGGGACATCACCAGCTGGCCGGCGGCATCCAGGTCGTTGTCGTCGCGCAGGCGGCGGGCGGCCTGCTGCTCCTGCTCCAGCGTGAGCAGCGGCAGGCGGTTGACCGCGGAAATGTAGGCGTCCAGGTTGCCCAGGGGCGGTACGAGCGCCCAGGGATTCGCCACGGCGATCGAGCCGGTGGTGGCGGTGGCAACAGGAGCTAGCGTGTGGGACATGTGAACCCTCCTCAGGTGTCTGCGAAGCATGTTAGCACTCTCTATGAGTGAGTGCTAAAGCCAAAGTTCCATGCCCTGCCCGGCCCGTGGTTTCTGGCCGCCACCGGTCGAAGCGCCCTGGAAAGCCCGTTAATTGAAAACTTTTGAATCAAAAACAGGTTGTTTTCAGGGTGGTTTCCCGCTTCAGACCTTCCCTCCCTCTACCATGGCGCGCCCGGCCGCAGACTGAAAGGACCCCCAGGAATGACACCGCGACAGCTCAGGTATTTTTTGCGCATCGCTGAACTGGGCAGCTTCAGCCGCGCCGCGGCGGTCCTGTTTGTCGCCCAGCCGGCGCTCTCGCGCCAGATCAAGCAGCTGGAGGAGGAGCTCGGGGTGACCCTTTTCGTGCGCTCGGACAGCGGGGCCCGCTTGACCGAGGCCGGCGAGCTGATGGCCAGCCGCTCGCGCGAACTGCTGCAGTACATGGAGAACCTCCGCAGCGACGTCGGTGCGCTGGCCGTCAGCGTGCAGGGCCAGTTCTGCTTCGGCATGCCACCATCGCTGTGCGATCTGATGACGGTGCCGCTGATGGAGCAGTCCCACCGCCAGTACCCGGCGGTGCGCCTGTCGATCACCGAGGGCATCAGCTCCTCCATCTACCAGCAGGTGCTGGCCGGTGATCTGGACGCCGGCATCGTGTCGTCCACCGAATCCATGCGCGGTCTGGAGTCCCGCTCGCTCATCACCGAGCCGCTGGTTTTGGCGCATCCGAGAGGGATGGCTATCGAGCGGCGGCCGGATGGCTCGGTCGAACTCGAACAGGTGGTCCAGCATCCCCTCGCGCTGACGCGCTCGCCCAACGCCATGCGCGTCATCCTGGACGAGGAGCTCAAGCGCAGCGGGCTGAAGGTCAAGCTGCTGTTCGAGAGCAATTCGACGCGGCTGCTGGTGAAGACGGTCTCGCGCGGCCTCGGGTGCACCGTCAACCCGTACAGCGCCATGCACGACGAGCATCGGGCGGGCGCGATCTCGCTCGCGCCGGTGCACGGCCTGAATGTCACCTGGTCGTTGATCTACTCGCGTGAACGCAGCATGCCCGCGGCCGGGCAGAAGCTGGTCGAACTCTTCCACGGCATCGCGCAGCGGCACATGGCCGCAGGCGACTGGCCGGGCGCGGTTCAGGTTTAGGTCCGATGCCTATTTGATATTGGTGATCGCCAGGCAAACCCAATAGTCTCCGGGCCTGCACCGCCGTTCCCGACGGTGCGGTTCGACCACAGGAGACTCGATGAACACGACAACGAAACCCACCCCCAAGGTGGTGCCCTCCAACACGCCGTCGCGCCACCTCAAGCGGGCCGACCTCGATGCCATGGCCGCCAAGGTGTCCAACTGGGGGCGTTGGGGTCCCGACGACGAGATCGGCACCCTCAATCATGTGAAGCCGTCCGACCTGGTCGGCGCCGCCGGCCTGATCAGAAAGGGCAAGGCGATCTCGCTGGGCCTGGACTTCAACTTCCGGGGCCCGCAATCGGGCTGGGGCGGCCGCTTCAACCCGATTCACTCCATGCTCGCGACGGGGACCGACGCCGTCGCCGGCAACCAGGACCACCTGGGACTGCGCTACGCCGACGACATGGTGACCATGCCCCTGCAGTGCGGCACGCAATGGGACGCGCTTGGTCACATCTTCTACGGCGACAAGATGTGGAACGGCTATGACGCCACGCTGGTCGATGCCACGGGCGCGAAGAAGAACGGCATCGAGAAGACGCGCGACAAGATGGTCGGCCGGGGGGTGCTGCTCGACGTGGCCCGGTTCAAGGGCGGCGACTCGCTCGCGCCCGGCTACGGCATCAGCAGCCAGGACCTGGACGACTGCGCGAAGGCCCAGGGGGTCGAGATCCGTCCGGGCGATTTCGTGATCGTGCGGACCGGCCACATGGAGCACTGCCTGGACGCCGACGACTGGGGAGGCTACGCCGGCGGCGATGCCCCCGGCCTGCGTTTCGAGACCTGCGAATGGATCCACCGCAAGGACATTGCCGCCATCTGTTTCGACACCTGGGGCTGCGAAGTCCGCCCGAACGAAAGCATGGAAATCGGTCAGCCCTGGCACTGGGTGGTGATTCCCATGATCGGCATCACCATGGGCGAGATCTTCAACGTGCGCGAACTCGCCCAGGACTGCCTGGCCGACGGCGTCTACGAGTTCTTCTTCTGCGCGCCGTCGCTGCCGATCACCGGCGCGGTGGGCTCTCCCATCAATCCCATTGCCATCAAGTAAAGGACGAAGCCGAATGGCCGCCAAACAGAACAAAGTCATCGTCACCTGCGCGGTGACGGGTTCGATCCACACGCCGTCGATGTCGCCGCACCTGCCGGTCACCGCGTCGGAGATCGAAGAAGCCGCCGTCGGTGCCGCCGAGGCCGGCGCCTCCATCGTGCACCTTCACGCGCGCCACCCGGTCGACGGTCGCCCCTCGCAGGACCCGGACCTGTTCATGAAATTCCTGCCGGCGATCCGCGAGCGCTCGAATGTGGTCATCAACCTCACCACCGGTGGTGCACCGAACATGCTGGTGGAAGAGCGCCTGCAACCCGCGCTCAAGCTCAAGCCCGAAGTGGCCTCGCTGAACATGGGCTCGATGAACTTCGGCCTGTACCCGATGCTGAACCGGTTCAAGGAGTTCCAGCACGACTGGGAGCGCCCCTACCTGGAGGGGTCGGACGACCGGGTGTTCAAGAACACCTTCCGCGACATCAAGTACATCCTCGAGTCCTGCGCCGACAACCACACGCGTTTCGAGATCGAGTGCTACGACATCGGTCACCTGTACACCGCGGCCCACTTCATGGACCGCGGCATCGTCAAGGGCCCGCTGCTGATCCAGTCGGTGTTCGGCCTGCTGGGCGGCATCGGCCCGCACCCCGAAGACGTGATGCAGATGAAGCGCACGGCCGATCGCCTGTTCGGTTCGGACTACTACTGGTCGGTGCTGGGCGCGGGGCGCAACCAGATGCCTATCGCGACCATGGCCGCCGCCATGGGCGGCAACGTGCGCGTGGGCCTGGAGGATTCGCTGTGGGAGGGACCGGGCCAACTCTCGCGCAGCAACGCCGAACAGGTCAAGCGCATCGTCATGGTGCTCCAGGCGCTGAACCTGGAGGTGGCGACGCCCGACGAGACGCGCCAGATGCTGCAGCTCAAGGGCGCGGACCAGGTCGGTTTCTGATTCCCCGGGGGCGCGCCGTGCGTGCGCCCACCACAACCATGGAGACAACATGTTCAAGATTTCAACTCTGCGGCCGTGGCTGATCGCGCCCGTGCTGCTCGTCGCGGCGGCGCAGGCCCTGGCGCAAGGCGCGGCGGCCTACCCGAACAAGCCCATCCGCATCATCGTGCCGTTCGCGGCGGGCATCTCGCCCGATGTCGTGGCGCGCATCCTGGGCGACAAGCTGGCCCAGGCCTGGGGACAGCCGGTGGTCATCGACAACAAGCCCGGCGCGTCCGGGATGATCGGCGCCGAGGCGGCGGCCAAGAGCGCGCCGGACGGCTATACCCTGCTGATGTCGGTGACCGCCATCATGTCGATGAACCCGCACATCTACTCGAAGATGGGCTACGACCCGCTGAAGGACTTCAAGCCGGTGTCGCACATCCTCAACGTGCCCTTCGTCGTCATCGCGGCGCCGAACAAGCCGATCTCCAGCATGGCGGACCTGATCGGCGCGGCGAAGAAGGACCCCGGCGCGATCGACTACGCCAGTCTGGGCGCCGGCTCGCATTCGCACGTGGCGGTGGAGTGGCTCATGAACCAGACCGGCATCAAGCTCAACCACGTTCCCTACAAGGCCAGCCCCTCGGCCGATGTCATGAGCGGCATGGTGTCCCTGTATTTCGACCCCATCGTCACCGCCATTCCGCTGGTGGCTGCGCAGAAGGTGAAGGCGCTGGCCATCTCGACCTTGCAGCGTTCGCCGGCCTTGCCCAACGTGCCAGCGATCTCGGAGACCGTGCCGGGCTTCGACACCTATGCCTTCCAGGGCATCTATGCCCCGGCGGGCACGCCTGATGCGATCGTCAACAAGCTCAACGCCGAGCTGGTCCGGATCGTCAGGCTGCCCGATGTGCAGAAGAAGCTCACCGACTTCGGCTACCTGCCCGTGGGCAGCAGCGTCGAGGCGTTCAAGAAGCTGGGCGAAGAGGACCATGCGCGCTACGGCAAGGTGATCCGCGACAACGGCATCCGCCTGGACTGAGCCCCGGCGCCTGCGGCAAGGCGACGGCAAAGGCGACGACAATCGGTCCATGCCCATTGCCATCAATTCCGACGAAGTGCTCACCCCACCCGTGGCCGCAGCCACCGTGATGGTGGTCCGGGACGGGCCCACTGGCCTGGAGGTCTTGCTTGTGCGCCGACACGGCAATTCGGGCGTGCTCGGCGGCGTGCATGTCTTCCCGGGTGGCAAGCTGGATGCGGCCGACCGGCAGACCGACCCAGCGGCGCTGGACCGACCCGCCACCGCCTGCCTCGCTGGCCTGTGCGAGCCCGCGCTGGACGCCGACACCGCGCTGGGCCTGCACGTGGCCGCACTGCGCGAGACCTTCGAGGAATGCGGCCTGCTGCTGGGCCAGGCGAACGGCGCCAGGCACGTGCAGCCCGTGCGCGAGCAGACGGCCACCGGCACGGCGTTCGCCGCTGCCCTGCAGGCCCAGGGCCTGCCCATCCCCACCGCCTGTGTGCTGCCCTGGTCGCGCTGGGTCACGCCGCGCGTGCCTTCGGTGACCAACAAGCGCTTCGACACGCGCTTCTTCGTGGCCGTGGCACCCGATGACCAGACGGTGGAACACTGCGCCCACGAGGCGACGGAGGCCGTGTGGCTTTCGCCGCGCACTGGCCTGGAGCGCTACTGGGCCGGCGAGATCGACCTGGCACCGCCGCAGATCATGAGCCTGAGCGAGCTCAGCCGGCTGGCCGACGTGGCGCAGGTGCTGGCCGCCGCCCGCAGCCGCCCGCCCTCGCTGATCGAGCCTGAGCCCTTCGATGAAGACGGGCGGCGCGTGATCTGCTACCCCGGCGACCCGAGGCACAGCATCGCCACCCGGGTCTGGCCCGGCCCGACGCGCCTGCTGCACCGCAACCACCGCTTCGAGCCCGAAAACGGCCTGGCCGCGCTGCTGGGCTGAATGGCAGGAACTCGCCTCCCCGAAAACCATCGAAACGGCTTGAGCCACCGAACAGGAGCTGTCCATGCGTTTGCGCTTGTGGTGTTGGATCGGTGCGGCCTTCCTGAGCGCGTGCGCCGGCTACGGACCGACGGCCGACATGGCCGGCCAGAACCGCGACCAGGTCGTGGCTCGGATGGGCCCGCCGGAAACCACGCGCCAGATCGACGGGGGCACCCGGCTGGAATATCCCCGGGGCCCTTATGGCCTGCACACCTGGTTCGTGGACCTCGATGCCTCGGGCCGCGTGGTCCGCTCGGAGCAGGTGCTGACCGAGGCGCGTTTCACCCAGATCAACCCCGGCATGAGCGCCGACGAGGTTCGCGCCTGGCTGGGGCGCCCGGGCGAGGTGCAAGGACTGGGGCGGGAGCGCGGCATGGTCTGGAGCTACCGCTTCGTGAACCCGTTCTGCCGCTGGTTCCAGGTCGAGATCTCCCTGGAGAACGTGGTGCGCTCAGCGGGTTATGGCGAGCCGCCGGAGTGCGTCCGACGGGAGCCGGTGTTCAACCGTTGACCGTGCCGAAGCGATAGACCGTGGTGGCGCGGTATGGCCGGCCGGGCGCCACGGTGTTCTGCGGCAGCGCCGGGCAGTTGGGGGCGTTGGGAAAATGCTGGGGCTCCAGGCAGACGGCCGATCGGGGCCGGTGCCGCACGCCCCACTTGCCGAGGTCGGGGCGTTCCGCCACCCCGAGCTGGCCGGCGGTGTACACCTGCAGCAGCGGTTCGGTGGTCCACACGTCCAGGGTGCGGCCGCTGATGTCGCTGCGCAGTTGCGCGCACAGGCGTGCGGCGGATGGGGGCTGGGGTTCCAGCACGTAGCTCAGGTCGATGTCGGGCAATTCACCCAGCACCTGAGCCGTGCGCAGGTCCTGCGGGTGGCCGTCGAGCGGCACCCGGTTCCCTGTGGCGATGCCGTCCGCCCCGGTGGCCAGCACCTCGCGCGAGCCGGGCACCTGCAGCACGTGGCCGTCGATGCGCTGGCCCTGATCCACACCATCGAGGTTGAAGTAGATGTGGCTGGTGAAGCTCGCGGGGCCCGGTGCGTCGAGCGCGGTGGCCGTGTGGTCGAGCACCAGGGCGTTGTCGTCGTCGAGCCGGTAGGTCAGCTGCAGGTCCAGGGTGCCAGGGAAACCGTCCTCGGCGGTGAGGAAGCGGTGGTGCAACTGCAGGGTCTGGGCGTCGGTCTGCGTGGCGTCGAACACGCGGTGGCGCGAGCCGCGCGGCCCGCCGTGGATGCAGTGCGCGCCCGCGTTGGGCGTAAGGTGGTGCTCCTGCCCATCGAGCGTGAAGCGCGCGCCGCCGATGCGCCCGGCGTAGCGGCCCACGAAGGCGCCCATGGAGGGCGAGCCGGTGATCACGTCGGCCAGTTGGTCGTAGCCCAGCGCCACGTCGTCCAGCACGCCCGAGCGGTCGGGCACCACGATCTGCAGCACCTTGGCCCCGAGGTTGGTGATGGCCACCACCATGCCGCGCGCATTGCGCAGGAAGAAGAGGGCGGTGGGCCGGCCGCCCACTTCGCCTTGGAAGCGCGCGGGGTCGAGCAGGTGGGGAAAAGGGGCGGGGTTCATCGGCCCTATTGTGGGCCGAGCGCGTGAATCAGCTCACCCAGGCGCTCGCGCTCGGCGGGCTGCAGGTCGGTGAGCGGCGCGCGCACCGGGCCGGCGCCGCGGCCCACGAGTTGCGCGCCGGCTTTCACGATGCTCACCGCGTAGCCCGCGCCCTTGTTGCGGATGTCGAGGTAGGGCATGAAGAAGGACTTCAGCAGGCGGTGCTGCGTGGCGTGGTCGTCGCGGCGCACCGCCTCGTAGAAGGCCATCGCCGTCTTCGGGATGAAGTTGAACACCGCCGACGAGTACACCGGGGTGCCCAGCGCCTTGTAGGCCGCCGCGTACACCTCGGCCGTGGGCAGGCCGCCCAGGTAGGAGAAACGATCGCCCATCTTCAGGTAGATCGACATCATGAGCTCGATGTCCCCGATGCCGTCCTTGAAGCCGATCAGGTTGGGGCAGCGCTCGGCCAGGATGGCGAGCGAGTCGGGCGTGAGCTTGCAGACGTTGCGGTTGTAGACGATCACGCCGAAGTCCACACTCTTGCAGACCTGCTCCACGTGGGCGATCAGGCCGGCCTGGCTGGCTTCGGTCAGGTAGTGCGGCAACAGCAGCACGCCGTGCGCGCCCAGGCGCTCGGCCTCCTGCGCGTGCGCGATGGCGGTGCGGGTGGGCCCGCCCGCGCCCGCGATGATGGGCACCTTGCCCCGGCAGGTCGTGACCGCGGTGCGGATCACTTCGCTGTACTCGCCACCCGAGAGCGAGAAGTACTCGCCCGTGCCCCCAGCCGCAAACAAGGCGCTGGCACCGTAGGGCGCGAGCCACTCCAGGCGCGCGGCATAGCCTTTCGGATCGAAATCGCCTTGCGTGTCGAAGTCGGTCACCGGGAACGACAGCAGGCCGCTGCCGACGATGGATTTGAGTTCCTGAGGGTTCACGGGCGGGCTCAGTCCAGTTTGATGTTGGCCTCGGCGACCACCGCGCCCCAGCGCTTGCGCTCGGCGTCGAAGAAGCGGTCCTGCTCGGCAGACTGCATGGTCACCACTTCGGCGCCCTGGCCGGTCAGCCGGGCACGCACGTCGGGGCTGCGGATGGCCTTGATCAGCTCCGCGTTCAGCCGCGCGATGAGCGCAGGTGGCGTGCCGTTGGCGACCAGCACCCCTTGCCATGTGCCGGATTCAAAATCCTTCACGCCTTGCTCGGCCAGCGTCGGTACCTCGCCCACGAGCGGCATGCGCGTTTTCTTGGAGATGCCGAGCACCTTGAGCCGGCCACTCTGCACGTGGGGCAGCGTGGCCAGCATGCCGTTCATGATGACCTGGGTCTGGCCGGCCACCGTGTCGGTCACGGCCTGCGAGCCGCCCTTGTAGGGCACGTAGGTCCATTTGGCGCCGGTGGCGCGCTCCACCGCCACGCCGGCCAAGTGCGGTGCGCTGCCCACGGCTGTCACCGCGAAGTTCAGGTCGGTGGTCTTGGACAGGGCCACCAGTTCCTTGAGGTTGTTGGCCTTGACGGAGGGGTGCACGGCCAGCATGTGCGGCGAGTACGCCAGCATGGTCACGCCGCGCAGGTCCTTGCTCGGGTCGAACGAGAGCTTGGTGTAGACCGCCGGGCTGATGGCCAGCGCGCCCACGTCGCACAGCAGCACGGTGTGGCCGTCGGGCGCGGATTTCGCCACCAGATCGGCCCCCAGGTTGCCATTGGCGCCGGGCCGGTTCTCCACGATCACCGGCTGCCCCAGGCTGTCGGAGAGCGGCTGGCTGATGGCGCGCGCGATGATGTCCGAGGAGCCACCCGGCGGGTAGGGCACGATGATCTTCAGCGGCTTGTTCGGAAAGCTCTGCGCGTGCGCGGCGGGCAGGCCGGCCACGGCGAGCGCGGCGGACGAGGCGAGCAGCTGTCGGCGGTTGATGGACATGGTGATCTCTCCTTGAAAGGTTTACTTGACCAGGCCGGGCAGCCAGAGCGAGAACGCGGGCACGTAGGTGACCAGCATCAGGCAGATGCCCAGCGCGCCGTAGAACGGTGCGATGGTGCGCATCACCTGGCCGACCGAGATGCCACCGATGGCGCAGCCCACGAACTGCACCGAACCCACCGGCGGGGTGTTGAGACCGAGCGCGCAGTTGATCAGCATCACGATGCCGAACTGCGTCGGATCCATGCCGAACTGCATCGCGATCGGCATGAAGATCGGCGTGCAGATCAGGATGGTGGCCGCCATGTCCAGGAAGGTGCCGAGCACGAACAGCAGCAGGTTGATCATGAGGAAGATCACCCAGGGCTTGTCCGACACCGACTTCATGAGTTCGCCGGTGAGCTGCGGCACTTCGTAGAGCGCCATGAAATAGCCGAAGGCGGCCGAGATGCCGATCAGCAGCAGCACCACGCCGGTGGTCTTGCAGGCCTTGGCGCAGGCTTTCAGGAAGTTGTGCCAGGACAGCGTGCGGTACACCAGCACGGTGATGGCCAATGCCCAGGCCACCGCGATGGAGGCCGACTCGGTGGCGGTGAACGCGCCCGAGAGAATGCCGGCGAGGATGATCACGATCACCAGCAGGCCCGGCAGCGCGGCGCCGAAGGCGCGCAGCACCTCACCCCAGCCGGGGAACTTGCCGTGCGTGGGGTAACCGCGCTTGACGGCCACGTAGTAGGCCGCGCCCAGGTTGCAGACCGTGAGGATCAGCGCCGGGATCAGGCCGGCCAGGATCAGGCTGAGCACGCTCACCGAGGCGATGCCCGAGGTGGCCAGCGTGAAGATGATCATGTTGTGCGAGGTCGGCATGATGGCGCCGACCAGCGAGGCGTGGGTGGTGACGTTGACCGCGTAGTCCGCGTCGTAACCCTCCTTCTTCATCAGCGGGATCATCACCGAGCCGATGGCCGAGACGTCGGCCAGCGGCGAGCCCGCCACGCCGCCGAACAGCGTGCAGCCCACCACGTTGCTCATGCCCAGGCCGCCGCGCACGTGGCCCACCAGGCTGTTGGCGAAGCGCACGATGCGGTCGGCGATGCCGCCGTACAGCATCAGCTCGCCCGCGAACACGAAGAAGGGGATGGCCAGGAAGCTGAACACCTGCATGCCGCCGACCATCTTCTGGAACACCACCGCCACCGGCAGGCCGGCCACGAGGATGGTGGCGACCGAGGACAGGCCGATGGCGAAGGCCACTGGCACGCCGAGAATCAGGAACAGGGTGAAGCTCAACCCCAGGACAGTCAGTTCCATGCGGGCTCCACGAGGGTGCCGCGGATCAGCGCGACGATGTGTTCGATCGAGAACAGCACGATGAGCGCGCCGGCGATCACGATGGGCAGGTAGTCGATGCCGTCGGGCACCGGCAGCATGGGTTTCTTCTCGCCCCACTTGGCGGTCATCCACAGCCAGCCGCTTTGCACCATGAGCGCGCCGAAGATCGCCACCAGGGTGTGGATCACGTACTCGATGCGGCGCTGCCAGCGCAGGGGCAGCAGGCTCACCAGCGACTCCAGGCCGATGTGGCCCGCGTCGCGCACGCCCACGGCCAGGCCGAAGGCGGTGACGAAAAGCACCAGCAGCATGGCCAGGGCCTCGGCCCAGGTGGGCGTGTCGTTGAAGACGTAGCGGCCGATCACCTGCCACTGCACGCACAGGACGACCGCGATCAGCCCGGCCACGGCCAGCATCAGGCACAGCTTGGACAAGCCGGCACACAATTTGGTGAACATGGGAAACCTTGCTCCCCCGCCCGCCGGAGCGGACGAGGGCTGGAGGAGTGGGATGAAAAAAGAGGACGCCGTTTACTTGGTGTCCTGGATCGCCTTGACCAGGCGCTTCATGTCCGGCGTGGTCATGAACTTCTCGTACACCGGGCCCATCACGGCCTGGAAGGACTTCTTGTCGACCTCGACGATCTCGGCGCCGGCGGCCTTCACGTTGGCGAGCGACTTGGCCTCCTGTTCGTCCCACTTCTGGCGCTCGAACGCGACCGACTCCTTGGCGGCGGCGCGGATCATGTCCTGTTCCGCCTTGGGCAGCTTGTCGTAGACCACCTTGGACATCACCAGGATCTCGGGCGCCATCGAGTGCTCGGTCTTGGAATAGATCTTCACGGCCTCGACGTGCTTGGCGGTGTCGAACGAGGGGATGTTGTTCTCAGCGGCGTCGATCAGGCCAGTCTTCAGGCCGGTGTAGACCTCGCCATACGGCATGGGCGTGGCGTTGGCGCCCATGGCGCTGACGAGCGCCACCCACAGGTCGGACTGCTGCACGCGGATCTTCAGGCCCTTGGCGTCGGCCACGGTCTTGATCGGTTTCTTGGCGTAGATGGAGCGCGCGCCGCTGTCGTAGAAGGCCAGGCCGATGAAGCCGGCCGACTCGCAGCTCTTGAGGATCTCGTCGCCCACCGGGCCGTCCAGCGACTTGCGCATGTGCGCGATGGAGCTGAACAGGAAAGGCATGGTCGGCACCTGCGTCAGCGGGCAGATGGCGTTCATCGGGCCCACGTTGACGCGCGTGAAGTCCAGCGCGCCGATCTTCACCTGGTCGATCGTTTCCTTCTCGCTGCCCAGCGCCTGCTTGTTGAAGACCTTGATCTTGTGCTTGCCGCCGCTCTTCCTCTCCAGCAGCTCGCTCATGTATTTCACGGCGGCCACGGTGGGGTAGTCGTCGGCGTTGTGCGTGTCGGCCGAGCGGAACTCGGTGGCCT
Source organism: Hydrogenophaga sp. (assembly GCA_018993155.1). Taxonomy (GTDB): domain Bacteria; phylum Pseudomonadota; class Gammaproteobacteria; order Burkholderiales; family Burkholderiaceae_C; genus Hydrogenophaga. Next base: position 2,533 of record JAGKSX010000123.1, on the reverse strand, counting down.
GGGCCGCGAAGGCGGCACAGGCGGCCACGATGGTCAGGAGGGGTTTGATGTTCATGTCGTCCTCAGCGCTTTCGGTTGGGTGGTTGAAAACAGGGGCTTGGGCCTGGGGCCTCTTGTGGGAATGCAGGGCTCAGAAAATCGTGCACGCGGGCTCGGGCAACCCGCGCACGCCGGGGCGCAGCGCGAACACGCCGCCCGCCAGCGGTTGGTCGGACAGGTCGCCACCGGGCCGGATCGAGGTGACGAACAAGGTGTCGAGCCCGCTGCCGCCGAAGGCGCACATGGCCGGCTTCTTGACCGGCACGGCCAGCGATCGGTCGAGCCGGCCGCCGGGCGTGAAGCGGTGCACCAGGCCGGCGTCGTTGCCGCAGATCCAGTAACCGCCGTCTTCGTCCACCGCCGCGCCATCGGGCCGGCCGGGCAGGGCCTTCATGTCGACCCAGGCGCGCGGGTGGTGCGGCGTGCCGCTGTCGGTGTCGTACTCGTAGGCCCAGATGGCCTGCACGCTGGGGTGCGAGTCCGAGAGGTACATGGTCTTGCCATCGGGGCTGAAGGCCATGCCGTTGGGCGTGATGAAGCCGCCCTGGAGCGCGCGCAGCGCGGCGCCGTCGAAGGCATACAGGCTGCCCGCGGGCGCGGCCAGCGACATGTCCATCACCATGGTGCCCGCGCGCAGGCGGCCCTGGCGGTCGCAGCGGCCGTCGTTGAAGCGCATGCCGCCCTGCGGGTGCCGCACGCTGGCGCGTGCTTCCTGGGTCAGTTCGCCGTCGTCCTGCGGCGTGAGCACCGCCACGCCGCTTTCCATGGCGGCCACCCAGCGGCCGTGTGGCGTCGCTTCGCTGCCGGCGGCCAATGCCATGCAGCCGGCCATCTCGGGCGTGGCCCATTGCCGCGATTGCCCGGTGGCCGCGTTCCAGCACCAGAGCGCGCGGCCGGGGATGTCCAGCCAGAACAGGGACTGGCGCTGCGCGTCCCACACCGGGCTCTCGCCCACGCCGTTGCGCGCGTCGAGGACGAGTTCGGCCTGTGTGGTCATGGTGGCTGTGCCGTTCAGAACGGGCCGGCCTTGACGAAGCCGCCGCCCTGGTAGATCGCGGCGGGGTCGTTCAGGTCGGGTGCGCTGGTGCGCGCGAAGACGGCCTCGCGGAACACGTCCGAAGTGTCTCGGGGCACGTAGCCCACGTGGCGCGCGCGGCTGTTGTCCCACCAGGTCACGGCGTTGTCGGACATGCCGAACACGATGCTGTGGCCCAGCACCGGCGTGCTCAGGCAGGCGCTGATGAGGCGGTGCAGGTCGTCGAAGCTCAACCAGGTGGCGAGCATGCGCCGGTCCTTGGGTTCGGGGAACGAGGAGCCGATGCGCACGCAGGCGGTCTCGATGCCGTGGCGGTCGAAGTACAGGCGCGCCAGGTCTTCACCGAAGGCCTTGCTCAGGCCGTAGAAGCCGTCGGGGCGAGCCGGGTGGTCGGCGTGAATGGTCTCGCTCTGCTTGTAGAAGCCGGTCACGTGGTTGGAACTGGCGAACACGATGCGCTTGACGCCGTGCCGCCGTGCGGCCTCGTACAGGTGGTACGCGCCGAGGATGTTGGCCTGCAGGATGGATGCGAAGGGCGCCTCCACCGAGATGCCGCCCATGTGCACGATGGCGTCGCAGCCCCGCACCATGGCATCGACCTCGTCCGCATTGGCGAGGTCGGCCAACGCGATTTCCTCACCGGTCCTGGCGGCGCCGAGATCGGCGCGGTCCGACAGGCGCAGCACCTCGCAGTTGCGTTTGAGGCGCTCGCGCAGTGCGGTGCCCAGGCCGCCGGCGGCGCCGGTGAGGAGCAGGCGGTGGTGGGTTTTGAGAATGACGTCCATGGTGTGTGCGGTCTTGTCTCGAAGGGCTTGGACATTCGCGAGGGGTTTGCTACAGTCCGGCCATCTTGTTGTCTGTTGTCGGTTGTCAGACAACTTGGGCGAATTGTGTGAACGCCACAATGGCGTGTCAAGGAAAAAACAATGCACCCCGTGAAAACCCTAGGAGACGAGGCGATGCCCCTGGCAGCGCCGCCCCCGCGCCCGCGCCGGCAGCGCGGTCTGGTGCCCGAAATCGTCGATACGCTGACCGCCGACGTGCGCGAAGGCCGGCTGCAGACGGGCGACAAGCTGGCCACCGAATCCGAGCTGATGGCCCGCTTCGCGGTCAGCCGCACCGTGGTGCGCGAGGCCATCTCGCGCCTGCAGGCCTCGGGCCAGGTGGAGACGCGCCACGGCATAGGCACCTTCGTGATGGCCCCGCCCGAGCAGAGCAACTTCCGCGTCGCCCCCGAGGACTTCGCCACCGTGGCCGACGTCATCTCGCTGCTGGAGCTGCGCATCAGCCTGGAGAGCGAGGCCGCGAGCCTGGCCGCGCAGCGCCGCAATGACAGCCACCTGCAGAACATGGCCGCCGCGCTCGCGGCCTTCGAGGCCTCCATCGACGATGTCTCCGACGCCGTGCCCTCGGACTTCCAGTTCCACATGGAAGTGGCGCGCGCCAGATCGGAAGAGC
>JAGKSX010000023.1 GCA_018993155.1 Hydrogenophaga sp. | reverse complement strand
GTGAGATGGCAGGCAAGCCGCGCGCGCTCAGTTTTCCCGCCTCGCGCCGGCTCAGCCTGACGGCGGAGCGCCACGGGGTCAGGTTGTGGCTGGTGCGACTGGATGCGCAGCCCGATCTGTCCTCGGCTCGGATGCGCTGGCAGGCGCGTGCTGCGCCATCGCTGCCTAGCTGCTGGGACCCTGCCGCCCCGGGGCCTGCCACCTGGCATGCCGAATTGTTCCGCGCCCGCACCCACCTGCCTGGCCAATGGACCCTCAGCGATGATGCCGGAACCCTGCGCTTCGCCAGCGATCCCGACCTTGAAGCCGCCGCCGCGCCGGATTTTGTCCGTCTGGCTCGCCCGACTGTCGGTCGATCGCTGGCGGCGCGCGTCCACGCCTGAGGCGGACAGTGCCCCTACCGCGCTGATTCTCGAAACCGCGCACGGCCCGCGCATCACCGCTGCCAATGATGCAGGCCTTGCAGCAGGTGCGCGGCCCGGGATGCTGTTGGCGGATGCCCGTGCGCTCTTCCCCGAACTCGCTGCTGTCCCGGCCGATCCGGCGGGCGATCTGGCGGCACTCGAAAAGCTTGCCCTTTGGGCGCAGCGCTGGGGACCGTGGAGCGCGCTCGATCCACCCGATGGCTTGCTGGTCGATGTCACCGGCGCGGCCCACCTGTTCGGGGGTGAGGAACGGCTGCTGGGTGATGTTGCAGCCGCCTTTGCGCAGCACGGCCTCACCGCCCGCGCGGCCATTGCGCCCACGGCAGGCGCGGCCTGGGCGCTTGCGCATTACGGGCAGGGCGCCGCGATCCTCGCGCCTGAAGATTATCCGCTGCACCTGTTGAGCGATCTGCCGGTCGCGGCGCTGCGGCTTGATGATGATGTGCTCACCGTGCTGCGCCGCCTGGGCATCAAACGCCTTGGGGAATTGGCCGGTCTGGGCGGGGCGAGCGATGATCCCGCGCAGGAGGCTGCCGCACGTGATGGCCTGCGTCGGCGTTTCCGCAACCGCCAGTCTCCCGCCGCCAACCCGCTGCTGCGTCTTGATCAGTTGCTTGGCAAAGTGCCCGAGCCACTGCTGCCGGTGATCGCGCAGCCCATGCCGCTGGTCCAGCGCCGCCTGATGGAACCGCTGCGTCACCGGGCCTTGCTTGACCGGGTGCTGGACGATCTTGCCGCCGCCATGGTGCGCGCCCTTGAAGCACGGGGGGAGGGCGCCCGGCGGCTCGAACTGGCGCTGTGGCGCGTTGATGGAGAGGTTCTGCAACGCCGCATCGAACTTGCCGCTGCCACCCGCGAGGCAGGACATATCACCCGGCTGTTCGCCGCGCGGCTCGATGATGTGGAGGCCGGGTTCGGGATCGAGATGGTGCAGCTGCGTGCCAGCTGGAGCGAGCCGCTGCACCTTGCGCAGGCCGATCTTGATGCGGCGGCCAAGGATCACGGCACCGCGCTTGCCGCCTGTATCGACCGGCTGACCGTCCGCCTCGGTCCGCGCGCCGTCACCCGTCCTGTGGCCCGCGCCAGCCATATTCCCGAACGCGCGCAAGGCTGGCAGCCGCCGCTTGCCCCCGTGCCTGCGCGCCAGCCTTCGCTTGCCTTCCACACCCGGCCTCTCAAGCTGCTCGACCGCGCGGAGCCGATCACAGTCCTCCATGCCGCGCCCGATGGCATCCCCCAGCGCTTCCGCTGGCGGGGCGAGGTGCGCGAGGTGGCACGGGTCGAGGGGCCGGAGCGCATCGCGCCCGAGTGGTGGCGTGAACGCTCCACCACGCGCTTGCGAGACTATTACCGGATCGAGGACGAGGCCGGGCGGCGCTACTGGATCTACCGCCTTGGGCTTGTCGGTGATGGGCGAGGCGGGGTGCCTGACTGGTTCCTGCACGGCTTGTACGCCTGATACATTACCTTGGTTTTGATCAGCATTCCTTTACCGATTCGTGCGATCCTTTCGGCCATGAACCTGCACTCGATCCCTCGTGCTGCCGAACGTCGGCCCATGAGCCTGACTGTGAAGAGCCGCGTGCGTTCGCGCGTGGTGTTCGTCGATCTGCTCGATCTGTCCGAAGGCGGATGCAAGATCCGCGCAAAGCCGGGCTTTGCCGAGGTGGGTGACCGTGTGACCATGAAAATGGGCGGCATCAACGCTCCGCTCGGCTCGATCGCCTGGGTCGATGGCAGCATTGCCGGGGTGGCATTCGAAGGCGCGATGCACCCGGCAGTGATCGATTTCCTGGTTGAAGGCGGCGCTGCCCCCGATAGTGGGCCGAGCCTGCGCCGCGTCCTCTGACAGGCTTGCAAGCTTTGCATTTGGCAGAAGGATTGTGAGAACATATAAGGAACACTGAAAGGTGTTCCCACGTTCCCATGCCCCAGCAATCGCTCCGCCAACGTCTCGAAATCCTCGCTGATGCGGCCAAGTATGATGCCTCGTGTGCTTCATCCGGCACGGCGAAAAAGCATTCGCTGGGCGGCAAGGGCATCGGTTCGACCGAGGGGATGGGTATCTGCCACGCCTATGCGCCTGACGGGCGGTGCATCTCGCTGCTCAAGATCCTGCTGACCAATCACTGCATCTTCGATTGCCACTACTGCATCAATCGCAAGAGCTCGAACGTCGCGCGCGCGCGCTTCACCCCGCAGGAGGTGGTGGACCTCACCCTCAATTTCTACCGCCGCAACTATATCGAGGGGCTGTTCCTGTCCTCCGGCATCGTCAGAAGCGCCAATCACACGATGGAGCAGCTGGTCGAGGTCGCCCGCATTCTGCGCGAAGAGCATGACTTTCGCGGCTATATCCACCTCAAGACCATCCCTGAGGCAGATGCGGAGATTATCCATGCCGCAGGGCTTTATGCCGACCGCGTCTCGATCAATGTCGAATTGCCCACGCAGGCGGGCCTGACCCGGCTCGCGCCGGACAAGAATGCAGGGCAGATCGAAGGCGCGCTTGCGCGTACCAAGGCACGAATCGTTGAGGCCAAGGACGAACGCAAACGCTTCCGCCACGCGCCGCGCTTTGCGCCGGCAGGGCAATCGACCCAGATGATCGTGGGCGCGGATGATGCCTCGGACAGCGCGATCATCGGCAAGGCGAGCCGGCTCTACGGGGATTTCGGCCTCAGGCGGGTCTATTACAGCGCCTTCTCGCCAATCCCCGATGCTTCTGCCGTGCTGCCGCTGAAGCGCCCACCCTTGCTGCGCGAGCACCGGCTTTATCAGTCCGATTGGCTGATGCGCTTCTATGGTTTCGCGCCGCAGGAGGTGGTCGATGCGGCCGAGGCGGATGGCAATCTGCCCCTGGATATCGACCCCAAACTGGCCTGGGCGCTGAAGTTCCGGGAGAGTTTCCCGGTCGATGTTAACCGCGCACCGAAGGAAATGCTGCTGCGCGTGCCTGGGCTGGGCACCAAGGCGGTGGCACGCATCCTTGCCTCGCGCAGGCACCGCAAGCTGCGGCTTGACGATGTGGCGCGGCTGACCGTGTCGGTGGCCAAGGTGCGGCCCTTCATCTGCACCATCGACTGGCGTCCGACGCTGCTCACCGACCGCGCCGACCTGCGCGGGCTGCTGGCGCAGAGGTCCGAGCAGCTGGAGCTGTTCTGATGGCCGCCCAAAGTCGTTCAGGGCAGCACGTCAGCCTCGGCTCTCATTACGCCGTCCACCTGCCTGCGCCTGATGATTTCGCCTTCTGGCGCGAGCGGGCGCGGGGGCTGGTGCAGTGCGATGTGCCGCCCGACCGCGTCAGCTGGATCGAGCCGGGCGGGACGGGCGATCTGTTCGCCGCCGAAGGCCCTTCTCGCGGGGACAAGCGCCTGCCTCCACCGCCTGCCGATGCTCCGCCCGTGCGCGCCAGCCAGCGGTTTCTGACCATCGCCCGCAGCGCCGCGCTGCATTCGGACCCAGCGCGTTTCGGCTTGCTCTATCAGGCGTTGTGGCGGCTGCAGCGTCAGCCACGGCTGATGGAAGACAAGGCCGATCCGCAGGTGCGCCGCATCGAGGAACTCGCTAAATCAGTGCGCCGCGATGCCCACAAGATGCACGCCTTCGTCCGCTTCCGCGAAGTGCAGGAGGAGGACGGCACCCCGCATTTTGTCGCCTGGTTTGAGCCCGATCACCACATCCTGCGCGCCGAAGCGGGCTTCTTCATGCGCCGCTTTGCCAATATGCGCTGGTCGATCCTCACCCCGCGCGGCAGCATCCACTGGGATGGCGAGGTGATGCACGAAGGTCCACCGGCCCGCCGCGAGGATGCCCCCGGCGGCGATCCGGTCGAGGCGCTGTGGCGGTCCTACTATGCTTCGATCTTCAATCCGGCGCGGCTGAAGGTCGGCGCGATGCTGTCGGAAATGCCCAAGAAATACTGGAAGAACCTGCCCGAGGCAGAGCTTATCCCGCAGCTCATTGCGGGCGCACAGGCGCGCGAGGCGGCGATGGTCGCGGCAGGCGCGCGGGCGGAACGGGCGCGACCTGCAACGCTTGCCGAAGTGGCACAAGGCGCTGCTGCCTGCCGCGATTGCCCAATCGCAGACTGCGGCACCCGCGCCGTGGCGGGCGAGGGACCGGAACACGCGCCGCTCATGATCGTCGGCGAACAGCCCGGCGATCAGGAGGATCTGGCGGGCCGTCCCTTCGTTGGCCCGGCGGGACAATTGCTGGACGACCATCTGACCCGCGCCGCGATTGATCGGGGCGCGGCCTATGTCACCAATGCGGTCAAGCACTTCAAGTTCACGCAGAAGGGCAAGCACCGCCTCCACCAGTCGCCCACGGCCAAGGAGATCGACACCTGCCGCTGGTGGCTTGAGGCAGAACGGGCGCTGGTGCGGCCCCGGATCGTGCTGGCACTGGGGGCAAGCGCGGCGCGGGGCTTGCTGGGCCGCACGGTCAGCGTTGCCCGCGAAAGGGGGCGGGCGATCGTGCTCGATGACGGAGCGGAGCTGTGGGTCACCGTCCACCCTTCTTACCTGCTGCGGTTGGACGGGGCGGCGCGTGAGGAACAGGCGGCGCTGTTCGCGGCCGATCTGACGGCGGTGCGCAAGCGGCTTGGCGAACTGGCGGGCTGACATGCCCGACGCCCCGCTCACCCCCGACAAGCGTAGGCTCGACATCGATCCCGATGGCGTAGTGCCCCCGCCGCGCGCGCCCTTCGTGGAGCTGGGCCTTGTCAGCTGCTTCAGCTTCCTGCGCGGCGCTTCCGATGCGGTCGATCTGGTGCTGGCAGCGCATGGGCAGGGCTATGATGCGCTGGGGATTGCCGACGTCAATTCGCTTGCCGGCGTGGTGCGCCTCCACACCGAGGCAAAGACGCTCAAGCTGCGCCCGGTGATCGGCTGCCGTATCGAGACAGTCGAGGGGCTGGCCTTTCTTGCCTACCCCGAAGACCGCGCCGCTTATGGTCGGCTCACGCGCCTCATCAGCACCGGGCGGATGCAGACGCTTTCGGGCGAATGGCAGGACAAGGGCGTGTGCGAGATCGACCTCGCGCTGCTTGCAGCGCACAGCGAGGGTGTTCAGCTGATCCTGCTCCCACCCGATGATCTGGATGCGGGGTTCAGCATTCAGGTGCCGAGCAATGTTATCCCCTTTCGCCGTCCCGGCCCCCGAGCAGGGATCCCGCTCCCTTCCGAAGCCGACCTGCAAGAGAGCGCCCCCCCGGATCAGGTCCGGGGCGGGGGAAGCATGGAGCGCACCGCCAGCTTCGCCGATCTTGTTGCCGATATCGCGCAGCAACTCCCCACGCTCCGCCACATCGCCGCAAGCTACCTCTACCGCGGTGCCGATATCGCCCGGATCGAACGTCTGGACAGCCTTGCGCGGGCGAACGGCCTCGGGCTCCTCGCCACCAACGATGTCCACTACCACGCCCCCGAACGCCGCGCTCTGCAGGACGTGATGACCGCGATCCGGCACAAGACCACCGTCGCGGCAGCCGGGCACCTGCTGCACCCCAATGCCGAGCGGCACCTGAAGTCCCCGCAGGAAATGCAACGCCTGTTTGCCCGCTGGCCCCATGCCATCGCCGCTGCGCGCGAGGTGGCGGACAGGTGCAATTTCAGCCTCGATGAACTGGCTTACGAATATCCCGAGGAGATTTATCCCGATGGTCAGACCCCGCAAGCCTTCCTCGAAGGCGAGGTCTGGGCCGGGGCAGGGCGGCGTTACCCTGAAGGCGTGCCAGACACCGTGCGCGCCACGCTGGAGCGCGAACTGGCGCTGATCGCGAAGCTCGATCTGGCGCGCTACTTCCTCACCATCAAGGACATCGTCGATTTTGCGCGCGGGTGCGATCCGCCGATTCTGTGCCAGGGGCGCGGCTCTGCGGCCAATTCCGCAGTTTGCTATGTCCTTGGCATCACCAGCGTCGATCCTGCCAAGCACCAGTTGCTGTTCGATCGCTTCATTTCCGAAGAGCGCAAGGAGCCGCCCGATATCGACGTCGATTTCGAGCATGAGCGGCGCGAGGAAGTGATCCAGTACATCTACAGGAAATATGGCCGCCACCGCGCCGGGCTGTGCGCCACCGTCATCCACTATCGCCCGCGCATGGCGATCCGCGAGGTGGGCAAGGCGATGGGCCTGTCCGAGGACGTTACCGGCGTGCTGGCCCGCACCGTGTGGGGCGGGTGGGGGCGCGAGATTTCCGAAAAGCACGCCGCTGAAACGGGGCTCGATATCACCGATCCGCACTTGCGCCGGGTGCTGAAGCTCACCGAGCAGATGATCGGGATGCCGCGCCACTTGGGCCAGCACGTCGGCGGGTTCATCCTCACGCAGGGGCCGCTTACCGAGACTGTTCCCATTGGCAACGGGGCCATGCCCGAGCGCAGCTTCATCGAATGGGACAAGGACGATATCGAGGCGCTGGGCATCCTGAAGGTGGATGTGCTGGCGCTGGGCATGCTGACCTGCATCCGCAAATGCCTCGATCTGCTCGCGGCGCATCACGGCCGCGCCCTGACGCTGGCCACGGTCCCGCGCGAGGATCCCGAGACTTACGCCATGCTGCGCCGGGGCGATTCGCTGGGCGTGTTTCAGGTCGAAAGCCGCGCGCAGATGAACATGCTGCCGCGCCTGCGCCCGCGCGAGTTCTATGATCTTGTCATTCAGGTCGCGATTGTCCGCCCCGGACCGATCCAGGGCGATATGGTGCACCCCTACCTCAAGCGCCGCCGGGGGGCGGAAGCCGTGCAAATCCCCGCGCCTGCCCCCGAACATGGCCCGCCCGATGAACTCACCAGCATTCTCGGGCGGACGCTGGGCGTGCCGATCTTTCAGGAACAGGCGATGAAGATCGCGCTCGATGCCGCGAAGTTCTCCAGCCTCGAAGCCAACCGCCTGAGGAAGGCGATGGCGACCTTCCGCAGCCGGGGCATGGTGGACGAGCTTCAGGACATGATGGTCGAACGCATGGTCGCGCGCGGCTATGACCGCGATTTCGCGCAGAGATGTTTCAATCAAATCAGGGGCTTTGGCGAATATGGCTTTCCCGAAAGCCATGCGGCAAGCTTTGCGCAGCTGGTCTATGTGTCGAGCTGGCTCAAGTGCCACTACCCCGCCGCCTTTGCAGCGGCGCTGCTGAACTCGCAGCCGATGGGTTTCTATGCGCCTGCGCAGATCGTGCGCGATGCGGCCGAGCACGGCGTGCGGGTGCTGCCGGTGGATGTGAACGCAAGCCATTGGGATTGCACGCTGGCGGGTGAGGCCTTGCGCCTTGGCTTGCGCCAGATCGATGGCTTGCCCGAACACATCGCCGCCGCGCTGGTGAGCGCGCGCGAGGGCAGTGGGCCTTACCGCGACATTGCCGATCTGCGCGCGCGGGCGGGCCTCAGCCCTGCGCATATCGAGCGGCTCGCCAGCGCCGATGCCTTCACGTCATTGGGGCTCACCCGCAGGCAGGCGCTGTGGGATGCGAGGAGCCTGATCCCCGCCGCCGATCTGCCGCTGTTCCGCGCGGCCGGGGTGCGCGAGGAGGGGGCGGAGCGGGCCGCGATCCGCCTGCCTGCCATGCCGCTTTCCGAGGAAGTTGTGGCCGATTACCAGACCACGCGCCTCAGCCTCAAGGCGCACCCCATGGCCTTCCTGCGCGCCGATCTTGCCGCACGCGGATTTGTCCGGGCCTGCGATTTGAAATCAAGGAAATTCAGAAGCATGGTGCAGGTCGCAGGCGTGGTGCTGATCCGCCAGCGGCCCGGATCTGCCAAGGGGGTGACCTTCATCACCCTTGAGGATGAGACCGGGGTCATCAACCTTGTCGTCTGGCCCGATCTCAAGGAAAAGCAGCGCAAGGTGGTGATGAGCGCGCGGTTGATGGAGGTGCGCGGGCGGGTGGAATATGACGACGAGGTGATCCACGTCATCGCGCACGCCATGACCGATGCGACGGCGGCGCTTCACGCGCTGTCGGATGACCTGCTCGATGCGCCGCTCGCCCGGGCCGACGAGGTCAACCGGCCGATGCCCGAACGCGGGGCCCCGGTTCCCAATGTGACGGGCCATCCGCGCGATCATCGTATCCTGCCGAAATCACGCGATTTTCACTAGCTTCAGACGGCTTCGAGCGCGTAGCCTGCCGAGCGCACGGTGCGGATCGGATCGCGTGCGCCTTCGATGGTGATGGCCTTGCGCAGGCGGCGGATGTGGACATCGACCGTGCGCAGTTCGATGTCCGAACCCGTGCCCCATACCCCATCGAGCAGCTGGCCGCGGCTGAACACCCGGCCGGGGCTTTCCATGAAGAATTTCAGCAGCCTGTATTCGGTCGGCCCCAGCTGAAGCGCGCGTCCGCGGCGCTGGACCTTGTGGGCGACAGGATCGAGCTTGAGGTCGCCCACCTCGATTGTCTCACCCGCCAGCGCCGGACGGATGCGGCGCATCACGGCGGCGACGCGGGCCAGTAACTCACGGGGCGAAAAGGGTTTTGTGAGGTAATCATCGGCGCCTGTCTCCAGCCCCCGGACCCGGTCATCCTCCGCCTCGCGGGCGGTGAGCATGATGATCGGGACGTGCGCCGTCTCCTTGTCGCGGCGCAGGCGGCGGCACACTTCGATGCCGCTGGTGCCTTCGATCATCCAGTCGAGGATGATCAGATCGGGGGTTTCCTCCGCCGCCAGAATCAGCGCCTCGTCCCCGTCGCCGGTGCAGCGCACGGCATAGCCTTCGTTCTGGAACCGGTATTCGAGCAGCTCGGACAGTGCGGGATCATCTTCGACCAGCAGCAGTTTGGCAGCGGACATTGGAAGGCCTCCTCGGACCCGCATGGGCGGGCGTCGCCGACGCTATGTGTCACATACACGACAGTTTGATGAAACGCGGCCCGAACCGCAATGTTTCACGCGAAACATTGCAAAAAGGCCCGCCGAGGCAGGGTCTGGCGGGGGGCGAGAGGGGGTCTGTCAGGGGTCTGGAGGGGGTCTGCGACGATGCAGACGCCCCCCGGCGACCATCCGGCCGCTACCCCCGTCTCAGGACTTAGCGATCGCCTTCGGGCGGATAGGTGCCGGTGGCCGCAAAGTGCACCATTTCAGCCACGTTGGTCGCATGATCGCCGATGCGTTCGATGTTGCGGGCCACGAAGAGCAATTGCGCCGCGCTCGAAATGGTCGAAGGATTTTCCACCATGTAGCTGACAAGATTGCGGAAGATCGAGTTGTAGAACCCGTCGACCTTGGCATCGGTGGCAATCACCTCGCGCGCCAGATCCGGATCGCGCGCGGCATAGGCGGTCAGCACATCATGCACCATCTCGCCCGCCAGCTCGCCCATGGTGGGCAGCAAGGTGAGCGGTTCAAACCGGGCGCGGCCTTCGATCATGCCGGTGCGCTTGGCGATGTTCTTCGAATAATCGCCAATGCGTTCAAGCACGCCTGCAATCTTCAGCGCCGCGATCACTTCGCGCAGGTCATCGGCCATCGGCGCGCGCAGCGCGATGATCCGCACCGCCAGCTTGTCGACCTCCATTTCGAGCGCATCCATGCGCTTGTCACGGGCCACCACCTGTTCGGCCAGCGCCTCGTCCCCGCGCACCAGCGCATCCAGACTTTCGGCAATCGCCACTTCAGCGAGGCCGCCCATTTCGGCAATCAGCCCGCGCAGGCGGGTGATGTCTTCGTCGAATGCCTTGACGGTATGTTCAGCCATCAGCCGTAACGTCCTGTAATATAATCCTTCGTCCGCTCCTCGATGGGATTGGTGAAGATTTCCGATGTCGGACCATACTCCACCATCTTGCCGAGGTGGAAGAATGCGGTGCGCTGGCTTACCCGTGCGGCCTGCTGCATCGAGTGGGTGACGATCACGATGGCGTAACGCCCGGAGAGTTCATCGATCAGCTCCTCGATCTTGGCGGTCGCAATCGGATCCAATGCCGAGGCCGGTTCGTCCATCAGGATCACTTCCGGGTCAACCGCAATCGCGCGGGCAATGCACAGGCGCTGCTGCTGACCGCCCGAAAGCGCCGTGCCCGAATCATCGAGCCGGTCCTTGACTTCGTCCCACAGGCCCGCGCGCGTGAGCGAGCGTTCCACGATCACATCAAGATCGGCCTTCTTTTCGGCAAAGCCATGGATCTTCGGGCCATAGGCGATGTTTTCATAGATCGACTTGGGGAAGGGATTGGGCTTCTGGAACACCATCCCCACCCGTGCGCGCAGCTGCACCGGGTCCATGCGGGCGGCGTTGACGTCTTCGCCGTCCAGCTCGATCAGGCCGGTGACCTTGGCCGCGCCAATCGTGTCGTTCATGCGGTTGATGCAGCGCAGGAAGGTCGACTTGCCGCAGCCCGACGGGCCGATGAAGGCGGTGACGTAATTGGGCGAGATGTCGATCGACACCTCGTCAATCGCCTTCTTGTCGCCGTAGTAGACGCAGACGTCCCGCGCGCGAATCTTCGCGTTGTCGTCGGCCATGTTGGGATGGATTACAGTCACCAGCGTTTCTCGAACTTGTTGCGGAGGTAGATGGCAAGGCCGTTCATGGCGAGCAGGAACACCAGCAGCACGATGATAGCCGCACTGGTCCGCTCGACAAAGCCGCGGTCGATTTCGTCCGACCACAGGAAGATCTGCATCGGCAGCACCGTGGCGGGCGAGGAAAAGCCTTCGGGCGGGGTCGCCACGAAGATGCGCATCCCGATCAACAGCAGCGGCGCGGTTTCGCCGCTGATGCGGGCCACGGCCAGCAACAAACCGGTCATCACGCCGCTCTTGGCCGCGCGCAGCGTCACCAGCGTGGCCACTTTCCAGCGCGGTGCGCCCAGGGCGAAAGCGGCTTCGCGCAGACTGCCTGGCACCAGGCGCAGCATGTTCTCGGTGGTGCGAACCACCACAGGCACTGCGATCAGCGACAGGGCCAGGCTGCCGGCCCAGCCGGAGAAATTGCCCAGCGTGGCCACGGCGATGGCGTACACGAACAGGCCCAGCACGATGGAAGGGGCCGACAGCATGATGTCGGTCACGAAACGCGTGAGCTCGGCGGTCTTGCTGGTATCGCCGTACTCGGCCAGGTACACGCCGGCAAAGATGCCGATGGGCGTGGAGACCAGCACCGAGAAGCCCACCATCATCAGGCTGCCGACAATGGCGTTGGCCAGGCCGCCGCCGTCCGTGCCCGGCGCCGGCGTGGACTGGGTGAACATGTTCCAGTCCAGCGCGGACAGGCCGTTGCTGAACAGCACGCTGAGGATCCAGAGCAGCACGAACAGGCCCAGCACCATGGCGCCCATGGACAAGGTCAGGCCGATGGCGTTGGCGCGCTGGCGGCGCTTGTAGAGGCGGTGGTTGAATTCCATGGTGGGGTGTCTCAGAGACCTTTGGCCTTTTCAGCGCGCAGCAGCATGATCTTGGCAGCCGACAGCACGATGAAGGTGATGACGAAGAGCAGGAAACCGAGGGCGAACAGGGTGGAGAGGTGGAAGTCGGCCGCTTCACCGAACTCGTTGGCCAGCGTCGAGGCGATCGAGGTGCCGGGCGAGAACAGCGAAGTCGGCAGGCGGTTGGCGTTGCCGATCACGAAGGTCACGGCCATGGTCTCCCCCAGCGCGCGGCCCAGGCCCAGCATGATTCCGCCGATCACGCCTTTTTGCGTGTAGGGCAGCACCACGCGGCGCACCACCTCCCAGGTCGTGCAACCGAGGCCATAGGCCGATTCACGCAGGATGGGCGGCACGATCTCGAACACGTCGCGCATCACGGCGGCAATGAAGGGCAGCACCATGAAGGCCAGCACGATGCCGGCGGCCAGGATGCCGATGCCGTTGGTGGCACCACCGAACAAGGGCCCGATCAGCGGCATCGAGCCCAGCAGACCTTGCATGCCCGGCTGTACGTAGTCAGCGAACAGGGGAGCGAAAACGAACAGACCGAACATGCCGTAGATGATGGACGGCACGGCTGCCAGCAGCTCAACGGCCGTGCCCAGGGGGCGGCGCAGCCAGACGGGACAATTTTCGGTCAGGAAAAGCGCGATGCCGAAGGCCAGGGGAACGGCAATCAGCAAGGCGATGCCGGCGCTGGCCAGCGTGCCCACGATGGCGATCGCGGCGCCGAACTCCTCGTTGACGACGTCCCATTCGACACGCCAGACGAAACCCAGGCCGAACTTCTGGAAAGCCGGCCAGGCATTGACAAACAGGGAAATGATGATGCCCATCAGGGCCACCAGCACCAGCAGCGAGAAGCCCTGGGTGACCCGGTGAAAGAAGATGTCTTCGATGCGTTGCCGTTTGGCAATCGACACCATGCTGGGATTGCCGGACGCTACCGGCGCAGATTTCGAACTCATGGTTGTTCCCACGCTCATGTTGACTCCGTATTGTGATCCTGAGAGCAACGGGATCCGCCGGCCAGCCCTTTCCAGCCGGCGGATGTCATCGGACAAGTCGGTTGCTGATTACTTCTGGATCTGCGACCAGACCTTGGAACGGATCTCGTTCGTCAGGCTGTCGGGCAGGGCCACATAGTCCAGATCGGCGGCCATCTGCTTGCCGCTCTTGAAGGACCAGTCGAAGAACTTCAGCACTTCGGCGGACTGGGCCTTGTCGGTCGGCTGCTTGTACATCAGGATGAACGAGGCGGTGCTGATGGGCCAGCTGTCGGCGCCCTTGGCATCGACCATGGACACGCCCATGCCCGGCACGCTGAACCAGTTCACGCCAGCAGCCGCGGCGGCGAACGACTTGTCGTCCGGGCTCACGTACTTGCCGTCCTTGTTCTGCAGTTGCAGGAAAGGCATGTTGTTCTTCTTGGTGTACGCGTATTCCACGTAGCCCAGCGAGCCCTTCACGCGGCTCACGTTGGCGGCCACGCCTTCGTTGCCCTTGCCGCCGACGGAGGAAGCGGCCGGCCATTTCACGGCAGCGCCCTTGCCCACCTTGTCGGCCCAGTCCTTGCTCACGGTGGACAGGTAGTCGGTGAAGTTGAAGGTGGTGCCCGAGCCGTCCGAGCGGTGGATGACGGTGATGGCCTGGTCAGGCAGCGCCTTGCCAGGGTTCAGGGCGGCCAACTTGGGGTCGTTCCACTTGGTGATGGTGCCCAGGAACATGTCGGCCAGCACGGGGCCGGTCACGCGCAGTTCGCCCGGCTTGAAGCCTTCGAGGTTGATCACGGGCACCGTGCCACCAATGATGGCTGGGAATTGCACCATGCCGTCTTTGTCGAGGTCTTCACCGGAGACAGGGGCATCGGTAGCACCAAAGGCCACAGTTTTGGCCTTGATCTGGCGGATGCCACCCGAAGAACCGATGGACTGGTAGTTCAGGCCAACGTTGGTTTCCTTCTTGTAGGCCTCAGCCCACTTGCCATAGATCGGGTAGGGGAAAGAAGCGCCTGCGCCGGTGATGTCGGCGGCCAGTGCGGAACCCATGCCAGCGGTCGCCATGGCGGCTGCGGCCACGGTCTTGAGGAAAATTCGTTTGTTGATCATGAAGTGACTCCTAGCGGTTGGGGATTCAGAACAAGGAGGACTTTAGGCAGGCAATATGACATCCATGTGACATCGAACGCTTGTCACACAACAGGCGATCGACCGTGAGTCCCCCGACAGGCGGCGCTTCACGGCCATGCGTCACAATCCGGGCTTTCCCGCTCAATCCAGCCCCTGGGGCCACCCCTCGGCCCCGCGCCGTCGTCTCGCATGCAAAACGGAACCCTCCTCGCCGCCATCGACCTCGGCTCCAACAGTTTCCGGCTGGAGATCGGCCGTTACCACTCGGGCCATATCGAGCGCATCGAATACCTGAAGGAAACCGTGCGCCAGGGCACCGGGCTGGACGAGGAAAAGAACCTCAGCCAGGCCGCCATGGAGCGAGGCTGGGAGTGCCTGGCGCGGTTCGCCGAGCGGCTGCACGGCTTCAAGAAACAGCAAGTCCGGGCCGTGGCCACACAGACCCTGCGCGAAGCGAAGAACCGCGACGAGTTCCTGCGCAACGCCCAGGCCATCCTGGGGTTCTCGATCGATGTGGTGTCGGGCCATGAAGAAGCCCGCCTGATCTACCAGGGTGTGTCCCGCCTGCTGCCCCACTCGGACGAAAAGCGGCTGGTGGTGGACATTGGCGGGCGCTCGACCGAGATGATCCTGGGCCAGGGCTACACGGCGCGCGCGATGGAGTCGTACCGCCTGGGCAGCGTGGCCTGGTCCACGCGCTACTTTCCGCGCGGCCAGTTCACCGCATCGGCCTTCAAGACCGCCGAAGTGGCGGCCAAGGCCGTGATCGACGAGGCGCTGGACAAATTTCCGCCGCCCGAGTGGACCATCGCCTACGGCTCCTCGGGCACCGTGGGGGCGGTCGCCGACATGCTGGCGGCCAATGGCTGGGCCTCCGGCGTGGTCACGCGCGCCGGACTGGACTGGCTGACCGAGCGGATGATCAAGGCGGGCAGCGCGGACCAGTTGCGCCTGGAAGGCCTGAAGGACGACCGCCGCCCGGTGATCGGAGGGGGTGTGAGCGTGCTGCGCGCCATCTTCGACCTCTTCGGCATCGAGCAGATGGTGCCGGCCCAGGGCGCGCTTCGCCACGGTGCGCTCTACGACCTGATCGATCGCGACACCGACGGTGGCGACGTGCGCGAGCGCACCGTGCGCTGGCTGGCCCACCGTTTCTCGGCCGACGACGCGCAGGCCCAACGGGTCAGCGAGGTCAGCACCGCCCTCTTCGCCCAGATCGCGGCGCTCGACGCGCAGAACGAGCGCTACTCGCAGAAACTGGCGTGGGCGGCGCGCCTGCACGAGATCGGCACGCACATCTCGCACGAACGCTCCCACCACCACGGCGCGTACATCCTGGACAACATGGATGCCCCGGGCTTTTCCCTGCCCGAACTGCACCGCATGAGCCAGCTGGTGATGGGCCAACGCGGCAAGCTGCGCAAGCTCGAAGACGCCCTGATGGACGAGCTGTTCGCCAAGCAGCTCATGGCGCTGCGCCTGGCCGTGCTGCTCTGCCACGCCCGCCAGATGCCGGAGTACCAGTCGGTCAAGCTGAGCTACAAGCCGCGCGCCTTCAAGCTCTCGACCAACCCGGGATGGGCCAAACGCTATCCGCAGTCGGCCTGGCTGCTGGGTGAAGAAGTGGTGGCCTGGCAGAAGTCGGCCTGGAAGTTCACGGCGGACATCCGGTAGCGCCCACACCGTCACACAGCTGTCACGGTTCCGAGGTAGACGGAAAACGGTATATACGGTTTATACTCCGGCCCCTTTTGTCATCCCCGGAGTGCATTCATGGCCAGTCAGAGCAACAAAACCAGCCCCAAGAAACCCAAGCTGGTGCGCGACAGCTTCACCATCCCCAAGACCGAGTTCGCCGCCATCGACCAGCTCAAGACCCGCGCGATCGCACTGGGCACCAGCGTCAAGAAGAGCGAACTGCTGCGCGCTGGTTTGATGGTGTTGCAGGGCCTGAATGACGCGGCGTACAAGGTGGCACTCGCCGCCGTGCCCACGCTCAAGACGGGCCGTCCGACGGTGACCGGCAAGCCGACGGCCACCAAGCCCGTGGCAAAACCCACCGCCAGGAAGGCCGCGAAACCCGCAGCCAAGGCGATTGCCAAGCCGGCCGCACCCGCGACCCAAGCTGCGGCCAAGGTGGCATCCCCTGCCGCCAAGCCCGTGGCCAAGAAGGCAAGCGCAAAAAAATCGGCACCCGCACCCAAGGCCGCCGCCAAGCGCCCGGTGGTCCGCCGCGCGGCACCCGCCAAAAAAGCCGCCTGATCAGATCAGCTCGGGCGTCTGCACCGTGACCACCACGGTCTGGCCCACGCCATCGCGCTCGCGGTGGCGCAGCCACCACACGGCGCCCTTCTTCACCGAACAGTCCTCTTCGGTCAGGCCCAGCAGGCGGGCCACCACGCGCCCCAGCGTGGGCTGATGGCCCACCACCACCACCGGTGATTTGCCGTAGGGCCATTGCACCAGTTCCAGCAAGGCCAGCGGGTCGCCGTCGGGCGAGAGGTCGTCGCGCAGCTTGTACTTGCGCCCCAGCGCCAGCACCGTCTCTTCACAGCGAACGGCCGGGCTGCTCCAGATGCGGGCGCCCTCGGGCAGTTGCCGATCCAGCCAGGCGGCCATGCGGGTGGCCTGTTTTTCGCCGCGCGGGGTCAGGCGCCGCGCCAGATCCTGGGAATCACCGGGCCGCCCGGTCAATGGCTCGGGGTGGTCGTGCGCCTCGGCATGCCGCCACAGAATCAGGTCCATGGTCCGGTTTTCCATGTCGTCAGCCTTTGCTGCCATACAAGGCCATCAGGCTGGCCTGCGCCGAATGCAAGGTGATGCGGCCCCGGCCGTTGCCATTGGCCCCGGCCGGCACGTAATTTCCGTCCGGCCGCAGCAGCCAGGCGTCCTTGGTGTCGTGCAGGTAGGCCTGCAGGCACTCGTCGATGATGCGATGGCGCAGCGCGCTGTCGGTCACAGGCCATGCGAGCTCGATGCGCCGCAGCATGTTGCGGTTCATCCAGTCGGCGCTGGAAAGCCAGAGTTCCTCCACCTCGCCAGTGCGGAAGTAGAACACCCGGGAGTGCTCCAGCAGGCGCCCGATCACCGAGCGCACGTGCACGTTGTCGGTAAAGCCCGGCACCTGCGCAGGCAGGATGCAGGCGCCGCGCACGATCAGGTCGATCTTCACGCCCTGCTGAGAGGCCACGGCCAGCGCGCGCGCCATCGGCTCGTCAGTGAGGGCGTTCATCTTCAGGACGATGCGAGCGTCCAGCCCGGCCTTGGCGGCGGCACCCGCGGCCTCCACCTTGTCGAGCATGGCCTTGTGAAGATGGAACGGCGCGATCAGGGCCTTGTTGAGCTTGGGCAGGCGGTTCTGGCTCGCCAGGTGCAGAAAGATCTGCTCCAGGTCGGCGGTGAGCGCGTCATCGGCCGTGAGGTAGCTCAGGTCGGTGTAGAGACGTGCCGTGCCGGGGTTGTAGTTGCCGGTGGACAGGTGGGCGTAGCGGCGCAGGCCCGTGGCCTCGCGGCGCGTCACCAGCAGCATCTTGGCGTGCGTCTTGAGTCCCACCACGCCATAGACCACCTGGGCGCCCACCGACTCCAGCCGCTCGGCGTAGTTGATGTTGGCCTCTTCGTCGAAGCGCGCCTTGAGCTCCACCACCGCCGTGACTTCCTTGCCACGGCGCACGGCTTCGCGCAGCAGGTTCATCAGCTCCGACTTGGCGCCCGTGCGGTAGATGGTCTGCTTGATGGCCAGCACGTCGGGGTCTTCCACCGCTTCGCGCAGGAAGCCCAGCACCGCATCGAAACTCTCGAAGGGCTGGTGGATGAGCACGTCGCCCTGCCGCAGGCGCTCGAAGTACGACTGCCCGGGTGTGAGCTGGGCCGGCCAGCCCGCGCTGTAGCTCTCGAAGCGCAGCGCGGGTGCTTCGACCTGGTCGATCAGCTGGTTCAGACGCACGAGGTTGACCGGGCCGGGCACGCGGTACAGCGCCCGCTCGGTCAGCGCGAACTGCTCCAGCAGGAAGTTGGAGAGGTGGACCGAGCAGCCGGCCGAGACCTCCAGCCGCAGGGCCTGGCCATAGTGGCGCTGCTGCAGGCCCTTGCGCAAGGCGGTGCGCAGGTTCTTCACCTCTTCCTCGTCCACCGCCAGATCGGAATGGCGGGTGACACGGAACTGGGAAAACTCGGTGACCTGGCGCCCCGGAAACAGGTCGTTCAGGTGCGAACGGATCAGGCTGGAGATGGAGACGAAGTGCGTCTGTTTGGAGCCCTTGACCGGTGGCATGCGGAAGAAGCGCGGCAGGATGCGCGGCACCTTCACGATGGCGATCTCGTTCTCTCGGCCGAAAGCGTCCCTGCCCGTGAGGCGCACGATGAAGTTGAGCGACTTGTTCGCCACCTGCGGGAACGGGTGGGCCGGGTCCAGACCCACCGGCATCAGCAGCGGCTGCACTTCCTTGATGAAGAACTCCTTGACCCAGCGGCGCTGGCGCGGATTGCGCTCGCCGTGCGAGATGAGCTTGATGCCCTTCTTCTCCAGCAGCGGCAGCAACTCGTCGTTGTAGATGGCGTATTGCTGGGCGACCAGCGAATGCACCTTGTCCGAGAGCTGTTCGTAGGACAGCGAGGTGAACGGGCCGCGCTGTTCGTTGGCCCGGGCAGCGGTCAGGTGGGGCGCCACGCGGACCTCGAAGAACTCGTCCAGGTTGCTGGAGACGATGCTCAGGTAGCGCAGGCGCTCCAGCAACGGCACGTCGGCCCGGCGCGCCCAGTCCATCACGCGTTCGTTGAAGGCGAGGATGCTGTGATCGCGATCGAGGAGGGGTAGCTTCTGATGCAGGGTGTTGCCGCTCATGGATGCCGCTGGAATCGAAGGGTTCGCCCGCTGCCCGCCGCTCCCGGCCGGCGATCCCTGGCGCACCATGTGTCGATTATTCAACGATTGGAAGACGTTTGTGTGACAGTGCCTTGCCATCCACCTCCTGCATGGCGCGAACCGCAGACCTCGGTCGGCGCGGTCTGGGCAGGACGCTGAGGTGGGACACGAACAGCGTCGCCGCCCGCCCCCATCCGAACTGGAGGGCGCGATCCCGCGCTTCGTGGCGTTTGATCTTGAGCGCGTCCTTCCAGGCCTCGTGCAGATCGTCGCGCAGGGCACCGGCCCCGCTGTTGCCAACCACCTGCAAGGGGCCGTCCACCGGGTAGGCGGCCACCGGCACGCCACAAGCCATGGCCTCGAGCATCACCAGGCCAAAGGTCTCGCTGCGACTGGGAAACACGAACACGTCCGCCGCGGCGTACACCTGCGCCAGCTCATGGCGGGGCAGCACCCCGAGCCAATGCACATTCGGGTAGCGCTGGCGCAACGCCGAGGTCAACGGCCCCACACCGCACACCACCTTGCTGCCAGGCAGGTCCATGCGCAGGAAGGCATCGACGTTCTTCTCGTAGGAGAGGCGGCCCACGAACAGGCTGACAGGGTGCGCCAGCGGCCCCAGCGGCGCATAGCTGGTGGGTGGGTCCATCAGCGAAAAAAGGCGCGTGTCCACACCGTGCGTCCAGGCGCGCAATTGGCCGAAACCCCGCGCCTTGAGCATGTCGAGCACGCCCTGCGTGGGCACCATGACGCCGCTGCTGGGGCGGTGGAAGCGGCGACACAGCGCGTACCCCCACGACACGGGGACGCCCAGGGCCGCGTGCAGGATCTCGGGAAACTTGGTGTGGAAGGCGGTGGTGAAAGCCAGTTTGCGCCGCAGGCAATGGCGCCGCGCGGCCCAGCCCAGCGGGCCTTCGGTGGCGATGTGGATCGCCTCCGGTTCGGCCGCGTTGATCAATTCGCGCATGCGGCGGCCGGGAAACAGCGCGACGTCGATGCCTGCATAGCCAGGGCAAGGCCGTGTGCGGAACTGGCCCGGATGGATCACCACCACCTCATGGTCGCTGGCCTGCAGCTGCCGCGCCAGTTCCACGAGCGTGGTCACCACGCCGTTGACCTGGGGTTGCCAGGCATCGGTCACGATCAGGATCTTCATGTTGTCTCTCTCCCTGGTGCGGCAAGGCTCAGAAAGCCTGGCGTTCCGTCTGCGGTTCTGGCGACCACTCGTGTGACAGCTTTCTTTCGATGTCGGTGTTCCAGTGCACGAGCTCGAGCCGTCCGTCGAGGTGCTCGACCAGCGCGGTCAGGCTCTCCACCCAGTCGCCGTCGTTGCAGTACAGCGTTCCATCGATCTCACGCATCTCGGCCCGGTGGATGTGACCGCAGACGACACCCTGGTAGCCGCGCGAGCGGGCTTCGGCCGCCACCGCGCGCTCGAAGTCGGTCACGTAGTTCAGCGCGCTCTTGACCTTGTGCTTGAGGTACTGCGAAAGCGACCAGTAGGGCAGGCCCAGGCGCGCCCGCAGCGAATTGAGGTGGCGGTTCAGGCGCAGCGTGAGTTCGTAGGCGTTGTCGCCCAGGTACGCCAGCCACTTGGCGCACTGGATCACGCCGTCGAAGTGGTCACCGTGCACCACCCACAGGCGCTGGCCGTCGGCCGTGGTGTGCACCGCCTCGTTCGCGACCTCGATGCCGCCGAAGTTGTGGCCGTCGAACTGGCGCGCGAATTCATCATGGTTGCCCGGCACGAACACCACCCGGCAGCCCTTGCGCGAGCGACGCAGCAGTTTCTGCACCACGTCGTTGTGCGCCTGCGGCCAATACCATTTGCGGCGCAGTTGCCAGCCGTCGATGATGTCTCCCACCAGGTACAGGGTGTGGCTGGGGTGGTGCTTGAGGAAATCGAGCAGCGGCCTCGCCTGGCAACCCGCCGTGCCCAGGTGCAGGTCGGAAATGAAAACGGCGCGGTAGCGGGCCTTTTCGCCGCCATCGCCGTGGGGATCGTCGTCGGGCGGCGGCGCGGCGCCTCCATCGTCCAGGACACCGCGGAACTGGCTTTGCCAGGCCGCCAGTGCCGCCCCCTGGGGGATCGCGCGAAGCGCGGCGGGGGGGGCCATGTCAGGCCCCCAGGAAATGCTTGCGGTAGCGCGCCGGCAGGTCCGAGATGCGCATCAGCATGGGCAGATCGGCCGCGTTGAAGTCTGGGTCCCAGGCCGGTGGGCCCAGCACCTTGGCGCCCAGGCGCAGGTAGCCCTTGATCAGCGCGGGCGGCTCCACGTCGAGTGTGTCGTCGAGCTGCTCGATCGGCAGCGGCAGGCGGGGCCGCACATGGCAGTCGATGGGCGCCAGGTGCGTCGCCTTCACCTGCCGCCAGATGCTGGCCGCCGCATGGCCCCCGCCCACCATGCCGTGCGGGCCTTCGTGCTGCATCGGGATGCTGGCGCAGCCGATCATGGTGTCGAGCTGGTTGCGCACCATGAACTCGGCCAGCGCGCCCCACAGCGCCATGATCACGCCACCGTGGCGGTGATCGGGGTGCACGCAGCTGCGGCCCAGTTCGACCATGCGCTCGCGCACGGCACGCAGGCGGGTCAGGTCGAATTCGGTGTCGCTGTAGGTGCTGCCCACGCGTTTGGCCTGGGCCGGGGTCAGCACGCGGTAGGTGCCGATCACGCGCTGGCTCGCGGCATCGCGCACCAGCAGGTGTTCGCAGAAATCGTCGAACAGGTCCACGTCGTGGCCGGGCACCTGCTGCGGCAGGCGCGCGCCCATTTCCGTGGCGAACACATCGAACCTCAGCCTTTGCGCTTCACGAACCTCGTCCAGATGCCGCGCCCAGGAGACGGCGATGCCACCGCTGACGGGCTGCGGCGCTGGCGAGAAAAGCGGGCGGGGATGAAGTGACCCCCGTGGCAACGAGACCGGCGAAAGGTCCAGCGTGGGGGTGGGCAGTTCTTTCATGGCGGGCTCCTGGGTCAGTGCGCCCACCAGGGGCGCGGAGTTGAGTGAAGCTGTGGTCATGAACAGGCAGTGTGCGAACCACGGGTGTCTCCCGCATGGCAATCGCATGAAGTTTTGGTGACAACGGCCCACCCCCAGGGGGCCTGCCAGAATACGGGGCTGTGAACCCCAACCCCGCCCCCCTCCGTGCGCAGTTGCGCTGCCACCCCGCCACGCCCTGCGGTGTGGTGCTGGCGGTGTCGGTGGAGGTCCGCGTCCATGCCGATGGCTTGCGGCTGCGCTACGCGCTGCGGGGGGACACCACGGCCTTGCGCATCCCGGAACCGGCCGCGCCCGTGCCCACCGACGGCCTGTGGCGGCACACCTGCCTGGAGGCCTTCGTGGCCGCCGACGGCGAGGCCGCCTACCGCGAGTTCAATTTCTCGCCGTCGAGCGAGTGGGCCGCCTACCGGTTCTCATCCGAACGCCAGCGCGATAAGGCGGCCGAAGCCCGCGACCGCGCGCAGCTGCGCCCACCGCTGGCCCACACCACGGCCCGCGCCTTCACGCTCACCGCGCGACTGACGGCCGCCGCCCTGCCCCGCAGCCCTTCCGCGCTGTGCCTGGGCCTGTGCGCCGTGATCGAGGAGCGCAATGGCCAGCTGAGCTACTGGGCGCTGCACCACCCCAGCGAACGCCCCGACTTCCACCACCCCGACGGCCGCGCCCTGCGGCTGGCCGCACCCCTGCCCTGAACAAGACCCCATGCAATTCGGCATCGAACGCTTCCTGCAAGACCCTGCCCTGCGCGCCCCCCTGAAAGAGCGGCGCGTGGCCCTGCTCGCGCACCCGGCCTCGGTCACGCGCGACCTGACGCATTCGCTGGACGCCCTGGCCGCCCTGCCCGACGTCCGGCTCAGCGCCGCCTTCGGCCCGCAGCACGGCCTGCGCGGCGACAAGCAGGACAACATGGTCGAGTCGCCCGACTTCAACGACCCCCGACTCGGCATCCCGGTGTTCAGCCTCTACGGTACGGTGCGGCGGCCGACCGACGCCATGATGGACAGCTTCGACGTGCTGCTGGTCGACCTGCAGGACCTCGGCTGCCGCATCTACACCTTCATCACCACGCTGCGCTATGTGCTGGAGGCCGCCGCGCGGCACGGCAAGGCGGTGTGGGTGCTCGACCGCCCCAACCCGGCGGGCCGCCCCATCGAAGGCCTCACGCTGCGCGAAGGCTGGGAAAGCTTCGTGGGCGCAGGTCCCATGCCCATGCGCCATGGCATGACCATGGGCGAGCTGGGCCACTGGTTCATCGCCACGCTCGGCCTGCAACTGGAATACCGCGTGATCACCATGGCCGGCTGGCAGCCCGAGGCGGCACCGGGGTTCGGCTGGCCCGAAGGCCGCACCTGGGTCAACCCCAGCCCGAACGCGGCCAACCTGTCGATGGCGCGTGCCTACGCCGGCACCGTGATGCTTGAGGGCACCACGCTCAGCGAAGGCCGGGGCACCACGCGGCCCCTGGAGCTCTTCGGTGCGCCCGGCATCGACACCCGCCGTCTGATCACCGACATGCAGGGCCTGGCTCCGCAGTGGATCAGGGGCTGCGTCTTGCGCGAGTGTTTCTTCGAGCCCACCTTCCACAAGCACGTGGGCCAGCTGTGCGCCGGCGTGCAGATCCATGTGGAGGACCCGACGCACTACGACCACGCGGCCTTCAAGCCCTGGCGCCTGCAGGCGCTGGCGTTCCGGGCCTTGCGGCTGCAGGCGCCGGACTACCCGCTGTGGCGTGATTTCGCCTACGAGTACGAGCACGACCGGCTGGCGATCGACCTCATCAACGGCGGGCCGCTGTTGCGCGAGTGGGTGGACGATGTGTCGGCAGCGCCCGATGTGCTGGACGCCGCGGCGGCGGCCGACGAAGCCGCCTGGGCCGAGGCGCGCCGGCCCCACCTGCTCTACTGAACGCTCAGAGCCACTTCTGCAGGAACTGGGCGCTGCCCATGGCCGGGTCGAGCTGGTAGCCGGCAAAGCCGATGCGCTCGTAGAGGCGCATGGCGGGCTGGTTGCCGGACAGCACCTCCAGCGTGAGCTTCACCGCGCCGCGCTCGCGCGCGATGAGTTCGGCCTGGGCCAGCATCTGCTCGGCGATGCCGCGGCCCCGGTGGCTGGCCAGCACGGCCACGTCGTGCACGTTCACCAGCGGCTTGCAGGCGAAGGTCGAAAAGCCTTCGATGCAATTCACCAGGCCCACCGGTTGCCCGCCGTCAAAGGCCAGCACGCTGTAGGCCTGCGGCCGCGCCGCCAGGCAAGCCACCAGGTTCGCTTTGGCAAAGGCCGACAACCCCTGCCCACCACCCGCGGGATCGCTGGCGTAGGCATCGAGCAGCAGGACCAGCGCCGCCGCGTGCGCGGGGTTGGCGTAGTCGGCGCGCAGCGTGGTGATGCCGGCCGTGGTCACGCCGGCACCTGTGCCTGCACCGCAGCGGCCAGACGCTCGGCGCAGGCCTGGGCCTGCTTGGCGTCGCGCGCTTCCACCATCACACGCAGCAGGGGCTCGGTGCCACTGGCGCGGATCAGCACGCGGCCGCTGTCGGCCAGTTCGGCCTCCACCGCGCGGGTCTCTTCGTCCAGGAAGGTGTTGGTCTTCCAGTCCTGACCGGGCTTGAGCCGCACGTTGATCAGGGTCTGCGGAAACAGCGTCACGTCGGCCAGCAACTGGGCCATGGTCTTGCCGCTGTCGACGCAGGCGTGCAGCACCTGCAGGGCCGACACCAGGCCATCGCCGGTGGTGTGGCGGTCCAGCACCAGCAGGTGGCCGGAGCCTTCGCCGCCCAGGATCCAGCCATGGCGCTCGAGTTCTTCCAGCACGTACCGGTCTCCCACCTTGGCGCGCACGAACTTCACGCCGCGCGACTTGAGCGCGACCTCCACCGCCATGTTGGTCATGAGCGTGCCCACCACGCCCGGCACGTCTTCGTCGCGCGCGATGCGGTCCGCCACGATCAGGTACAGCAGCTCGTCGCCGTTGTAGAGGCGGCCCTGGGCATCGACCATCTGGATGCGATCGGCATCGCCATCGAGCGCGATGCCGTAGTCGGCGCCATGGGCCTTCACGGCCTCCAGCAAGGCCTGCGGGTGGGTGGCACCCACGTGGTGGTTGATGTTCAGGCCATCGGGCGAACAACCGATCTTGATGACCTCGGCGCCCAGTTCATGGAACACGGCGGGCGCGATCTGGTAGGCCGCCCCGTTGGCGCCATCCACCACGATCTTCAGTCCCTTGAGCGTGAGGTGGTAGGCGCAGGTGCTCTTGCAGAATTCGATGTAGCGGCCGGCCGCGTCGTCCAACCGGCGAGACTTGCCCAACAAGGCCGACTCCACCCACACGGGCGGCTCTTCCAGCGCGGCCTCGACCGCGAGTTCCCAGTCGTCCGGCAGCTTGGCCCCCAGGGCGCTGAAGAACTTGATGCCGTTGTCGGCAAACGGGTTGTGGCTGGCCGAAATGACCACCCCCAAGCTGGCACGCTGCGCCCGGGTGAGGTAAGCCACCGCAGGCGTGGGCACTGGGCCGAGCAGCACCACGTCCACCCCCGCCGAGTTGAAACCCGATTCGAGCGCCGACTCCAGCATGTAGCCGGAAATGCGCGTGTCCTTGCCGATCAGCACGGTGGGGTGCGCCTCGGTGCGCCGCAACACGCGTCCCACCGCATGCGCCAGGCGCAACACGAAATCGGGGGTGATGGGGGCCTGCCCGACGGTGCCTCGGATGCCGTCGGTGCCAAAGTATTTGCGGGCCATGTTGCTCCTGTCCTCTCTCTTGTTGTGGGATTCTGGTCCCCGCATTATCGCGGGCGGCCCTGACGGTCAGCTGATTTGCAATGCCTGCCAGACCTTGAGCGCGTCCACCGTGTCACGCACGTCGTGCACACGCACCACGCGCGCACCGCGCTCCACCGCCAGCAAGGCCGCCGCCACACTGGCCGCCGCGCGGTCGGCGGGCCGCTCGTGGCCGGTGACCGCACCCAGTGTGGACTTGCGCGACCAGCCGGCCAGCAGGGCATATCCCAAGGGCAGCAACTCCGCCTGGCGCGCCAGCAGGCTCAGGTTCTGGGCCACGGTCTTGCCAAAACCGATGCCGGGGTCGAGCACGATGCGCTCGCGCGCCACGCCATTCGCCATCAGCGCGCCGGCCCGTTCGGCCAGGAAGGCGAGCACGTCGGGCAACACGTCGCCGTCCATGGGGGCCACCTGCATGGTCTGGGGATCGCGGTGCATGTGCATCAGGCACACGCCGCAGCGCGGGTGCGCCGCCACCGCCTGCAGCGCGTCACCGCGCCGCAGCGCCCAGATGTCGTTGACGATGTCAGCCCCCGCGTCGAGCACCGCCCGCATCACCTCGGGCTTGTAGGTGTCCACCGAAATCGGCGCGTCCAGGCGCACCGCCTCCCGGACCACGGGCAGCACGCGCGCCAGTTCTTCATCCAGCGGCACCGCAGGGCTGCCCGGGCGCGTCGATTCACCACCGATGTCAAGGATGTGAGCCCCTTCCTTCAGCAACTGCTCGCAATGCCGCAGCGCGGCGGCTGTGCCGGCATGCAGCCCGCCATCGGAAAACGAATCGGGCGTGACGTTGACGATGCCCATGACGCGCGGGCTCGTGAGATCGATATCGAAACGGTTGGTTTGCCAGCGCATGGGAAAACAAAAGAACGGTAGAAACGACAACGGGGCCGAAGCCCCGTATGTGCATGAAAAATCCGCGCCGCTCAGGCGGCCGAGGGTGTGGGATCGGTGGTCACCGCCGGGGTGCCTCCGCTGCCACCACCGCCACCCACCGAGGGGTTGCGCGGCGTCCAATCCTTCGGCGGGCGCGGCGGCTTGCCGGCCATGATGTCGTCGATCTGGTCGGCATCGATGGTTTCCCATTCCAGCAACGCGGTGGCCATGGCGTGCATCTTGTCGCTGTGCTGCTCGATCAGGTCGCGCGCCAGCTTGTACTGGGCGTCGATGATGCGGCGCACCTCGGCGTCCACCTTCTGCATGGTCGACTCGCTCATGTTGGTGGTCTTGGTCACCGAGCGGCCCAGGAACACTTCGCCTTCGTTCTCGGCGTAGACCATCGGGCCCAGCGCGTCGGTCATGCCATAGCGCATCACCATGTCGCGGGCGATGGTGGTCGCGCGCTCGAAGTCGTTCGAAGCGCCGGTGGTCATCTGGTTCATGAACACTTCTTCGGCGATGCGGCCACCGAACAGCATGCTGATCTGGTTTAGCATGTAGTCCTTGTCGTAGCTGTAGCGGTCCTGCGACGGCAGGCTCATGGTCACGCCCAGCGCGCGGCCGCGCGGGATGATGGTGACCTTGTGCACCGGGTCGCACTTGGGCAGCAGCTTGCCGATCAGCGCGTGGCCCGACTCGTGGTACGCCGTGTTGCGGCGCTCTTCCTCGGGCATGACCATGCTCTTGCGCTCGGGGCCCATGAAGATCTTGTCCTTGGCCTTCTCGAAGTCCTGCATCTCCACCACGCGTGCGTTGCGGCGCGCGGCCATCAGGGCGGCTTCGTTGCAGAGGTTGGCCAGATCGGCACCGCTCATGCCCGGCGTGCCGCGCGCGATCACGCTGGCGTTCACGTCGGTGCCCAGCGGCACCTTGCGCATGTGCACGTTCAGGATCTGCTCGCGGCCACGGATGTCGGGCAGCGTGACATAGACCTGGCGGTCGAAGCGGCCCGGGCGCAGCAAGGCGGCGTCCAGGATGTCCGGGCGGTTGGTCGCTGCGACCACGATCACGCCCAGGTTGGTCTCGAAACCGTCCATCTCCACCAGCATCTGGTTGAGGGTCTGTTCGCGCTCGTCGTTGCCACCGCCCAGGCCCGCACCACGCTGGCGGCCCACGGCGTCGATTTCGTCGATGAAGATGATGCAGGGCGCGTTCTTCTTGGCGTTCTCGAACATGTCGCGCACGCGGGCCGCGCCCACGCCGACGAACATCTCCACGAAGTCGGAACCCGAGATGCTGAAGAACGGCACCTTGGCTTCACCCGCAATGCCCTTGGCCAGCAGCGTCTTGCCAGTGCCCGGCGGGCCGACCAGCAGCAGACCACGCGGAATGCGCCCACCCAGCTTCTGGAACTTGGCCGGGTCTTTCAGGAAGTCCACGACCTCCTTGACTTCTTCCTTGGCCTCGTCGCAACCCGCCACGTCGGCGAAGGTCACGGTGTTGTTGTTCTCGTCGAGCATGCGGGCCTTGCTCTTGCCGAAGCTGAAGGCTCCACCCTTGCCGCCGCCCTGCATCTGTCGCATGAAGTAGATCCAGACGCCGATCAGCAGCAGCATCGGTCCCCAGCTGACCAGCAGGGTCATGAGCAGCGAACTCTCTTCGCGCGGACGCACGTCGAACTTGACGTTGTTGTTGATCAGGTCACCCACCAGGCCGCGGTCGAGGTAGGTGGCGGTGGTGCGCACGCGACGGTCGTCCTGCGTGATGGCCACGATTTCGGTGCCGCCCTGGCCTTCCTGGATGGTGGCGCTCTTGATGCGCTGGGCCTTGACCTCGTCGAGGAACTCGGAATACCCCATGTAACCCGAACCCGCCGCGGAGCGCGTGTCGAACTGCTTGAAGACGGTGAAAAGCACCATGGCGATGACCATCCACACGGCGATTTTCGAAAACCACTGGTTGTTCAAGTGCAGCTCCTGGAGACGATAGTGACTGACAAGCTCATATGTTTCCCATTCTAGGACTTTCAAGCCCCCATGCCCCTGGGGCACGACGTGGCAATGTCAATCAAAGGGTTGGCATTTTTCAATGGCGCCAGGGCGTCAAGCCCCTCAACCGACCTTTTTGAGACCCAGTCCCACCAGGAAGGTTTCCGAGGATTTGTCCCGGGAGGCCTTGGGTTTGACCGCCTTGACCGTGCGAAAGGTCTCGCGAAACAGCGCCACCATGGGGTCATAGGCGCCACCATGGAACAGTTTGACCACCAGCGCACCGTCGGGTTTGAGGTGATGAACGGCAAAATCCACCGCGAGTTCGACCAGATCGGAGATCCGGGCGGCGTCGGTCATGCCGATGCCCGAGAGGTTGGGCGCCATGTCCGACACCACCAGATCGACCTGCTGCACACCCCGTTCCACCAGGGACTGCTCCAGTTCGGCGAGCACCGCCGCCTCGCGGAAATCGCCCTGGATGAAGTGCACGCCTTCCACCGCCTCCATGGGCAACATGTCCAGCGCAACGATGGTGCCATGCAATTCGCCCACGGCCGCCCCGTTCGGGCTGAGCCGGCGGCGCAGGTACTGGCTCCACGCCCCGGGCGTGGAGCCCAGGTCCACGACCGCCTGTCCGGGCCGCACCAGCCCCAGCGTTTCGTCGATTTCCTGGAGCTTGTAGGCCGCCCGCGCACGGTAGCCATCCTTCTGCGCCAGGCGCACGTACGGGTCGTTGACGTGCTGGTTGAGCCAGGCCTTGTTGACCTTCTTGCTCTGTGTTTTGACTTTCATGCCCATGAGGGACGCCTGGGGTCTGTGTAAACGATAATTGTCCCATGCCTCAGATCACACTCACCCCCGCCCAGCGCAAAGTCCACCGAGCCGAGGCCCACCACCTCGATCCCGTCGTCCACATCGGGGGTGACGGTCTGAGCGCCTCGGTGAAGAAAGAAGCCGACGCCGCGCTCAAGGCCCACGGCCTGATCAAGATCCGGGTGCTCAACGACGACCGCACCGCCCGCGAAGCCATGCTCCAGACCCTGGCCGACGAGCTGGACGCTGCGCCGATCCAGCACATCGGCAAGCTGCTGGTGCTCTGGCGCCCCATGCCGGAGAAGGAAAAGGTCGTCGATGAGGATCGCAAGCCGGGCCCGCGCGACGTCAAGGTGCTGAAATTCAGCAAGCGCGGCGGCCAGCGCCCCGAGGTCAAGGTGGTGCGCGTGCTGGGCAACCAGCGCCTCACGCCCGGTGGCCAGGTCAAGCGCGCCAAGGTCATGAAAAAGAGCGTGAAGAAGAGCGCGCAATCCCAATAGCGATAGCCTCTGGCTCCCCGTTCGTGCAGGGCCGCGCCTTGAACTTCCCTCATACCGCCACATCTGAGAACGCATGAACGACCGAACCGCCCCAGCCACCCTCAATCCCCTGCTCGACTTCAGCGACCTGCCCCGCTTCGACGCGATCACACCGGCGGCGGTGGGTCCCGCGATGGACCTGCTGCTGCAGGCCGCGAGCACGGCGCTGGAAGAGGTCACGGCACCCGGTTTTCCCAACGATTGGGCCCGGATTTCCCTCACGCTGGACGTGCCTGCGGAGCGCCTGTCGCGCGCCTGGGGCGCGGTGAGCCACCTCAACAGCGTGGCCGATACCCCCGAGCTGCGCGCCGCCTACAACGAGGCGCTGCCCAAGGTCACCGAGTTCTGGACGCGGCTGGGTGCCGACGAGCGCCTGTACGCCAAGTACAAGGCCATGGACCCCGCCACGCTCAATGCCGAACAGGCCCAGGCCCACCACAACGCCATGCGCGGCTTCGTGCTGGGTGGCGCGGCCCTGGAAGGTGAGGCCAAGGCCCGCTTTGCCTGGCTGCAGGAACGCCAGGCCGAGCTGGCCCAGAAGTTCAGCGAAAACGCATTGGACGCCACCGACGCCTTTTCGCTGATCGCCACGGCCGACGAGATGGCCGGCGTGCCCGACGACGTGCTCCAGGCCACCGCCGCGGCGGCCCAGGCCGACGGCAAGACCGGCCACAAGCTCACGCTGAAGATGCCCTGCTACCTGCCGGTGATGCAGTTCGCCCACAGCAGCCCGCTGCGCGAGAAGCTCTACCGCGCCTACGCCACCCGCGCCAGCGATCAGGCCGCTGGCGAGGCGACCAAGTTCGACAACACCGCGATCATGGGCGAGCTGCTCGCACTGCGCCACGAAGAGGCACGCCTGCTGGGCTACCGCCACTACGCCGACGTGTCGCTGGTGCCCAAGATGGCCGAGTCGCCCGAGCAGGTGATCGCCTTCCTGCGCGACCTGGCCGCCAAGGCCCGGCCCCATGCCGAGAAAGACCTGGCCGACCTGCGCGAATTCGCGGCCACCGAACTCGGCCTGAACGATCCCCAGGCCTGGGACTGGCCCTACATCGGCGAGAAGCTCAAGGAAGCGCGCTACGCCTTCAGCGAACAGGAAGTCAAACCCTACTTCACCGCCCCCAAGGTGTTGGCCGGTCTGTTCCAGATCGTCGAAACCCTGTTCGAGGTGGCCATCCGCCCCGACCAGGCGCCGGTGTGGAATCCGGGCGTGGCGTTCTACCGCATCGAGCGCTCGGGGCCCCAGGGCACCGAGCTGGTCGGGCAGTTCTACCTGGACCCTGCCGCCCGCACCGGCAAGCGAGGCGGCGCCTGGATGGACGACGTGCGCGCGCGCTGGCTGCGGCCCGACACGGGCGTGCTGCAGACGCCGGTGGCGCACCTGGTCTGCAACTTCGCCGAGGGAGTGAACGGCAAGCCCGCACTGCTCACGCACGACGACGTCATCACCCTGTTCCACGAGTTCGGCCACGGCCTGCACCACATGCTCACGCAGGTGAACGAGCGCGATGTCTCTGGCATCAGCGGCGTGGAGTGGGACGCGGTCGAGCTGCCCAGCCAGTTCATGGAGAACTTCTGCTGGGAGTGGGATGTGCTCAAGCACATGACGGCCCACGTGGACACTGGCGAGCCGCTGCCGCGCGCACTGTTCGACAAGATGCTGGCCGCCAAGAACTACCAGAGCGGCCTGCAGACGCTGCGCCAGGTGGAGTTCTCGCTGTTCGACATGCTGCTGCACAGCCTGCCCGAGCCCGCTTCGAGTGGTGCGGCCATTCTGGCGCTGCAGCAACAGGTGCGCGACGAAGTGGCCGTGCTGCAACCGCCAGCCTACAGCCGCACGCCGCACACCTTCAGCCACATCTTCGCCGGCGGGTACTCCGCAGGCTACTACAGCTACAAATGGGCCGAAGTGCTGTCGGCCGACGCCTACGCCGCCTTCGAGGAAGCGGCGCTGCAAAATGGCCACAGCACGCTGGACGTCGCCACGGGGCGCCGCTATCGTCAGGCGATCCTGGAAGCCGGCGGCAGCCGCCCGGCCATGGAGTCGTTCAAGGCCTTCCGGGGCCGCGAGCCGAGCATCGACGCCCTGCTGCGCCACCAGGGCATGGCTTGATTTGTCCCGTGGCCTGCCAATAGGAACCGCCATGAACGCCCACTACCCCGCACCCCGACTGCTTGCCCTGGCCGTGCTGGCCGGCCTGCTCGCCGCCCCCGTGCTCGCGCAAGGCGTCTATCGGATCGTGGGGCCAGATGGCAAGGTCACCTACTCCGCCCAACCACCGCCAGCAACCACCCCGGCACGGCCCGTGGGCACGGCGGCGGGCGCCTCCGCCGGCGCAAGCGCCCAATTGCCCTTTGAACTGCGCCAGACCAGCAGCCGTTACCCGGTCACGCTCTACACCAGTCGCGACTGCGCCCCCTGCAACAGCGGGCGCAACCTGCTCAATGCGCGTGGCATTCCCTACAGCGAGAAAACGGTCGAGACGCCACAGGATGGTGAAGCGCTCAAGCGCCTCAGCGGCGAGGCCTCTCTGCCCTTCCTGACCATCGGCAGCCAGCAGATCAAGGGCTATTCGGACACCGAGTGGTCGCAGTTCCTGGACGCCGCCGGTTACCCCAAGCAATCCGCCCTGCCCTCCAGCTACCGCCGCCCGGCCGCCACGCCTCTGGTGGCAACGGCGCGGCCCGCTGAAGCGGCGGGCGCGTCTTCTGCCGCGCGCGAACAACCCACAGCGCCCTCGGCACCGGCCGAAGTGCCCGTGACGCCGCCCCCTCAGAACCCCGCCGGCATCCGTTTCTGATCGCCAGGCCGTCTTCGGTGGCGGCCCAACCTCTCAGAACGTCAGTGTCTTCACGCCATCCGGCGTGCCCAGCAGGCACACGCCCGCCT
This sequence comes from Hydrogenophaga sp., assembly GCA_018993155.1. Lineage (GTDB taxonomy): Bacteria > Pseudomonadota > Gammaproteobacteria > Burkholderiales > Burkholderiaceae_C > Hydrogenophaga. The sequence continues at coordinate 19,462 of JAGKSX010000023.1, read as the reverse complement.
TCTGGTGGGCGAACACCCCCACCGTCACCACCCCCGGCCATTGGTTGACCTGGCTCTCGAACGCCAACGGGTCGCTGATCTGCAGGCCGGTCACATCCAGGATGTGCTGGCCGTTGTCGGTGACCAGGGGAGCGCCATCCTTCATCCGCACCTGGGCGGTGCCGCCCATCTGCGCGAACTGGCGCACCACCCGCGCCGTCGCCATGGGAATCACCTCCACCGGCAAGGGGAAGCGGCCCAGCACCTTCACCAGCTTGGAGTCGTCGGCGATGCAGACGAAGCGGCGCGATTGCGCGGCCACGATCTTCTCCCGCGTGAGCGCGGCGCCGCCGCCCTTGACCATGTGGCCCTGGCCGTCGATCTCGTCCGCGCCGTCGATGTAGACCGAGAGTTCGCCCACGGCATTGGCCTCGAAGACCGGGATGCCCAGCGCCTTCAGGCGCGCGGTGGACGCTTCCGAGCTCGACACGGCGCCCGGGATCTGGTCCTTCATGCCGGCCAGCGCATCGATGAACTTGTTGACGGTCGAGCCGGTGCCGACCCCCACGATGTCGCCCGGGGTCACGTATTGCAGGGCGGCCTGGCCCACCAGGGCTTTGAGTTCGTCTTGGGTCATTTGAGACAATCGGTTGGAACAACAAGTCGGATTATCCAATGTCGCTTCTTCCCTACGCCGTCGCACGCCCCTTTCTGTTCGGTCTGGACCCCGAAGCCGCCCACGAACTCACCCTGGGCTCCATTGCGCGGCTGCAGAACTCGCCCCTGACCTGCCTCTACGGCGAACCGCGCGTGCACGACCCGTACACCCTTGCCGGGCTGCAGTTTCCCAACCGCGTGGGCCTGGCCGCCGGCCTGGACAAGAACGCGCGCTGCATCGACGGCCTGGCGGCCATGGGTTTCGGTTTCGTCGAGGTGGGCACCGTCACGCCCAAGGCCCAGGCCGGCAACCCCAAGCCCCGCATGTTCCGACTGCCCAAGGCCCAGGCGCTGATCAACCGCCTGGGTTTCAACAACGAAGGCTTGGACGCGTTCATCGCCAACGTGAAACAGGCGCGCTTTCGCCAACAGAAGGGCGTGAGCCCCATGCTGCTGGGCCTGAACATCGGCAAGAACGCCAGCACGCCGATCGAGCGCGCGATCGACGACTACCTGACCTGCCTCGACGGGGTCTACCCCCACGCCGACTACGTCACCGTCAACATCTCCAGCCCCAACACGCAGAACCTGCGCAGCCTGCAGAGCGATGAGGCCCTGGACGCCCTGCTCGGTGCCGTCGCGGAACGGCGCGAGCTGCTGGCACAGCGCCATGGCCGCCGGATCCCGGTGTTCGTGAAGATCGCGCCGGACCTGGACGAAACGCAGGTCGAGATCATCGCCACCACGCTCATGCGCTACGGCGCGGACAGCGACGGCGTGGCGACCAGCGCCTTCGGCGTGATCGCGACCAACACCACGCTGAGCCGCGAAGCGGTCGCGGGCCTGCCGCACGCGCAGGAAACCGGGGGCCTGTCGGGCGCTCCCGTGCTGCAGGCCAGCAACCGGGTGATCCGCCAGCTGCGCGCCTGCCTGGGCAAGAGCTTTCCCATCGTGGGCGTGGGCGGCGTGATGAGCGCGGACGATGCGGTGAGCAAGATCCAGTCGGGTGCCAACATCGTGCAAATCTACACCGGCCTGATCTACCAGGGGCCGTCCCTGGTCTGGGAATCGGCGCGGGCGATCCAGGCCCTCGCCGACAGCTGATCAGGCCAGCGCAAGCACTTGGTTCGCGATGGCCAGGCAACTGGTCAGGCCCGGGGACTCGATGCCGAACAGGTTGACCAGCCCCGGCACCCCATGCACCGCCGGCCCCTGGATCACGAAGTCGGCCGCTGGCTCATGCGGCCCGCTGATCTTGGGCCGCATGCCCGCATAGCCCGGCTGCAAGGCACCATCGGGCAAGCCGGGCCAGTAGCGGCGGACCTCTGCATAGAACGCCTCACCCCGGGCCGGGTCCACCTGCAGGTCGTCGGCCCGATCGACCCACTGCACGTCCGGTCCGAACTTGGCCTGCCCTCCCAGGTCCAGCGTGAGGTGCACGCCCAGACCGGCCAGGTGCTTGTCCGGCTCGGGCGCGGGGTAGATCAGATGCTCGAAAGGGGATCGGCCCGACAGGGTGAAATAGTTGCCCTTCGCAAACCAGGCCCTGGGCACGTGGTCGGCTGCCAATCCGCGGACGCGCAGGGCCAGATCGCAGGCACCGAGACCGGCGGCATTGATCACCGTGCGCGCCCGCAGGCGCGTGCCGTCGACGGTCTGCACGTCGATGCCGGCATCGGTTGCCGCGAGGTGATCCACCTGCGCGTGGCACACCACCATGCCGCCCGCGTTCTCCAGATCGCCTTGCAGCGAGAGCATCAGGCCATGGCTGTCCACAATGCCCGTGGAAGGTGAATGCACCGCACCCAGGCACGCCAGCTGCGGTTCGAGTTCAAGCGCCTGCTCGCGGTTGAGCAGCAGCAGGTCGTGCACCCCGTTCGCACGGGCCTTCTCGATGATCGATGGCAACGCCGCCAGCTGCGAAGCCGTGTTGGCCACGATGAGCTTTCCGCAACGCTGATGGGCGATGCCCCGCTCCGCGCAATAGGCGTACAGGGCCTGCTTGCCCTGAACGCAGAGTTGCGCCTTGAGCGAGCCCGCCGGGTAGTAGATGCCGGCGTGAATGACCTCGCTGTTGCGCGAACTCGTGCCCGTGCCAATGTCGGCCTCGCGCTCGAGCGCCATCACCTCGCGCCCCGCCAGCGCCAGGGCACGCGCCACGGCGAGCCCCACCACACCGGCGCCCACCACCAGGGCATCGACCTGTTCGATCGCAGCGCTCATGGAAAGGCCTCAGCGGTGGCGATCCACCAGTTCCTGCACATAGCGCGCGGGTATGGCATACGAGATGCCGGAGGGCTGGCTCAGCGCCGATTCGCGCGTGTTCTTGATGAGCACCATGTTCATCACCCCCATCACCTCGCCCGTGTCCGGATCGAACAAGGGCCCGCCGCTGTTGCCCGGATAGGCCGTGGCGTCGAGCTGGAAGATGTCGAAAGTGCCATTGCGCAGGCTGCGGATGGCTTGCTCGCGCAGCCGCTCTGCCGACGGGCTGGGCAACGCCGCCGAGGTGATGGTGGACACGGTCGCGCGGTGCGTGACATGCGAGAACCCCAATGAGCCTCCAATCGGAAAACCCATGAAGGCCAGGTCATCGCCCTCTCTCACGCGCCGGGAATCGCCGATCTTGAGCGCGGGCCCGGGCGCGCCCGACACGCGCAGCAGCGTCAGGTCGCGCGCCACATCGGTCTCCAGCACCGTGGCCGTGCGCATCTGCCAATCGCCCTGCCCCACGCGCACCTGGACCACCAGCGACGCCTCGTCGGCCTCCGACGGCAGCACATGGGCATTGGTCACCACCAGATCACCGCGCGCGACCAGAAAGCCCGCGCCCCGCAGTTGAAACCGCGGGTTGTCCGTGCTCCTGAACGTGCCGACCAGCACCACGGACGGCTTCACGCGCACCACCGTGTCAGCCAACCCCGCCCAGGCGCCGGCCCCGCCCAGGAGAGCGATCATCCCGAGGCCCAAAGCAAGGAAAAGGCGTCGCTTCATTTCGCGTCCACGGGCTCGGCCCGCATTGATTTGACCAGCTTGCGCAGCAGATGCCACACCAACATGACCGGCGGCATGCGCAGCCAATGACCGCGCAGGTACAGGACGAACCGGGCGGCGGGCGTCCATCCATCCGATGCGGACGCATGGGCGGGGCGCAAGGCGCGCAGGAAGAGCGCATCCATCACGCGCTGGCGCCAGGGCGCCATGCGCACAGCGGGGCTGGCGCGCAGCGCCTCAGTCACCGCCGGGGGGATGGGTGCATCGAGCAGCAGGCCGACATAGCGCAAGGCCTGGTGCAGGGGCCATTCCAGCTGCAAGGCGCGAGCCCGCGCAAGCAGTTCGGGCCAGAAGTCCGGATTCGCGGCGAACTCGCGCAGCAACGCCTCCAGATCGACCAGACCCCGAAGACCCAGTTCCAGATCGCCCTCATGGAACAGGTGCGCCGCGCTGTGCAGCACCATGTCGGCCGGGCACAGCACCTGAATGCGCGGATCGTCACCCGCCGGCCGGGCACTGGCCAAGAGCAGATCGGAGTCGGGCTTGAGCCGGGCTGTCAGCGGCATGATGGCGTGGTGGACATCGAGCACCGTGCCACGCTTCATGTGCTTGAGCGGCGGCAGCTCGTGCATCCAGGTGCGGTAGTAGCGCTGGTCGTAGGCGTCGCGGTTCATGGACACCCAGCCACCCATCATCAGCGCCGACTCCACCTCCGCCAGGCGCTGCCTGGGCACCAGGATGTCCACGTCCGACACCATACGGCCCCGCGACGCATCCAGCCCGGCCATGGCGTAGGCCGCCCCCTTGAGCAGCACCACCGGCAAACCCATGGGCTCCAGCGCGCGCGCAATCTCGACCACCTCGTAGCGCAGCTCGGTGTGCTGTCGGGCCGCCAGCGCCATGGCCGAGCCGAGATGCCGTCGGGGCGCCGCTGGCAAACGATCCCAGTCGCCCGAGGCCTGGGCACCGCTGCCAATGCGGGCGAGCACGTCGGCCTGACGGGCCTGGCGGATGAGCAGATCCCAGGCGCCTGGGCCCAAGGCGGCCAGGCTGTCCGGCTGTTTCAGGGCTGCCACGAGGGTGTCGATGCGGGGCAGCGTCATGCGGGTGTGGCGGCCAGGGCCTCGAACCAGGCAATGGCCTCGTCGAGGTGGCCGTATTGCAAGTCATGGCAGCCGCACTCGTCCACCAGCGCCGCCAAGGCCTGAAAGCCAGCACGCCCATGCACGTGGTGGTTGAAACTGTTGGACGCAAGCTCCACCAGCGCACTGGGCCTGGGACGCGCTTCCACGGTCAGCGGGGCCTCTCGCTTGAACTGGGGGAAGACCACCCAGGCCGGCCGGGCCGCCTGGTCTGCGCGCGCGAGGCTGTCTGGCGAAATGCGCATATGCGCCACCGTGCCCTTCATCGTGTCCCGGGCCACCGGCCCGAAGTTCGCATTGGGCGCCCGCTTCCGGATGACCTCGATCGACTCGTTCTTCAGGCTCACGGGGCGTGGCGACGGCGTCACCAGGCCCGACACCGGATCGAGCAAGGCCATTTCGTCGGACAACAGACGCCAGCCACTCAGCATGAGGGCCGCGCACAATGTGCTCTTGCCCGAGCCCGGTGGCGCCGGCAGGACGAGCACCCGCCCGCCCCGCTCCAGCACCGCCGAATGGATCGTGATCCAGGTGTGGCAATAGCTGGTCACGCACCAGTTCATGCCCCACTCCAGGAACGCGAACGCCTCGCCGTGCGCCAGGGGCGTGAACGGCTGGAAGCCGTCCATCTCGAACACACAGACCGTCTTGAGCAGGTGCCGCTTGGGCTTCACCTTCACGTGGAAGTCGGCAAAAACGTCGTCCCCCGTCAACACCTCATGGTCGGGATAGAGCGCCTGCAGACCCTGCGCAACCACCGGAATGGGGCTGCGAATGTGCATGACAAAGGGGGGGACGCGCAGAAAGAGACCGTCGGAACGCAGGCGGTGCGCCAGTTCCGCTGGTGGGAGTGCGGCCAGCGCCTGCGTGGACCTTACCCCTGCGTGCACTCGACCAGACCCATGGACTCGAATTGCACAAGCAAGGACTGCAGCATGTCCAGTTCCTCGGCCGCGGGCTCGACAAGGCCCATGGCCTGGGCAAGGCTTTGGGCATCGCGGGCCTGCCCGGCCTGGATCAGGCCAAACGCCTCGCCAGCGATGGGTGTCAGCGCGTGAAGACTGCCGCTGGCGTCGTCGTACACGACCACACCATCCGGCCAATGCTGAATCGCGAAATGATCGGCCCGGGCACAACCGAAGTTGACCTGAGCCTGAGCCAGGGTCACAGGAAGGCTGGACCGTAGATCATGTCAAAGTAGGCCATCGTCTGCGACAGCGTCCAGGTCGTCCCCGCAAAGGGCGACCACACACCTTGACCATTCCAGATCGCGCGGCACTGGCTCTTGGTCAAGAGCACGCGCGTCGAATCGTTGTTGAACGCGGTGGCCGTCAGGAAAGCGGCCGCCACATGGCGCGCCAATGCCGCGTTGTTGCGGTTGCCGCCCTGGTCGAGCACTTCCTGGATCGTCATCTTGCCGTAGACGTTGCCGGGATCGCGAGTGAAGCCTGTGGTCGTGGACAGGAACTTGGTTTCCTTGAACTTCGTCGCCAAGCCCGCTTCGCTGTTCTTCCAGTAGCCATGCGACTTGCATTCGTAGTCGGTCTTGATCGCGCGCCCCTGGCTGACCTTCATGTGCGCAGCGGCCAGCGACGAGAACGACGACGGGCGGATGCAGGTATGGTCACCAGCCAGCACGCTGTTGCTCTTCAAGGCGGCCATCACAGGAGCAGCCGACAGACCTGCGCGCACCAGACGGCGACGCGACACGCCAGAAGCGGGTTGCTGAGACGGAGTGGAAGAATCGATCATCTTGTTTACCTCTCTTGCAAGACAGGCCCAGGTGCGGATGGAAGCCCAATGGGTGCTTGAGCCTTTGGTAGCGCAAGTATAGACCACGCGCAACAAAAAGTAAGCAAATACGGGTCAAAAGCGGACATATTGCCGGTTTGGCGCTCCCTCAAAGTGGGGAGAATTCTGTCAGATCCGCGTGACCATTTGACAGCACTTTCTCAACAAGTGCGTAAAGCGTTTTGATTTTCCTGGGATTCGGTTTTTCCGCGGGGCCAAAAACAGAAAAGCCCGGAATCTTTCGATTCCGGGCTTTCGTAAAAATGGTCGGCGTGGCGGGATTCGAACTCGCGACCCCTTGCACCCCATGCAAGTGCGCTACCAGGCTGCGCTACACGCCGACAAGCCTCAAATTATAGCGTCCAAATGAGGGCAAATCAGGCAGAGTGCCTCAGAAGCTCACGAATTTCAAGCAGTTCACGCCGAACGTCGTGCAGGAGGCCACCCGAACCGGTGTGCACGGGGTATTCGGCTTCGATCAGGGGGATCACCACATCACCATGAACAACTTCATCGAGGTCGATCACGTCAATGGCTTCATCTTCCTCGTTGCGGCGCTTGTCGCGCTCGGCCTGAACGATTTCCTGCAGCTTGTTGCGTGCACCGCTGATGGTGAACCCCTGGTCGTACAGAAGCTCGCGGATGCGGCGGATCATCAACACCTCATGGTGCTGGTAATAACGGCGATTGCCGCGCCGCTTCATGGGCCTGAGCTGTGTGAACTCCTGCTCCCAGTACCGCAGCACGTGCGGCTTGACGCCACACAGCTCGCCCACTTCACCAATGGTGAAGTAGCGCTTGGCGGGAATGGGTGGGAGCGTTTTTTCCATGAAAATCAAGGCGGTACGGACCGAACCTTGAAATCTACTCTAACTGGTGCGTGTGTGCACGGCATGGTGAACATTTCCGTGTGAAATGTTGCAACGGCCCCGCCCACCAACAAAAACGCCCCAAGTCGGGGCGTTTTGTGTTGTGAAGACCGCAGTGGCGGCCGGTCGGCCGCTGTCGTCCCAGGGTGCGCTCAACCCCCAATGATGGCGGTCTGCACCTGCTCCTTGAGCTTGGGACTGGCGTGGAAGGTCACCACACGACGCGCTTCGATGGCCACGGGCTCACCCGTTCTCGGGTTGCGCCCGGGCCTGGGCGCCTTGGTGCGGATCTGGAAATTGCCAAAACCTGAAATCTTCACGTCGGTGCCGTCCACCAGGCTGTCGGTGATCAGATCGAAGAAGGCATCGATCATGTCCTTGGATTCGCGCTTGTTCAGGCCAATCTGGTCGAACAGCAGCTCGGCGAGCTGTGCCTTGGTCAGGGCAGGCGTTTCCAGGCTTTCCACGGCGAGTTCCATGCGGGCATTCTCCATTTTGTTCGTATCAGGCGCGCAACCGGCCAGCCACACGCTGGGCCACCGCCTCGACGGCGGCGTTGACGGTCGCGTCAATGTCCTCTTCGGTCAGTGTAGCGTCGTCGCGGTTGAGCACCAGCCGCACCGCGAGGCTTTTTTCATCCACGGCCAGCGACCCCGCGGGCGTGCTCCCGGACGACGCCTGCTTCTTGGGCCGGTACACGTCGAACAGCACGACGTCGCGCAACCAGGGGCTGGCCGGCGCGCGGATCGCCTCCAGCACGGCGGCGTAGGTCACCGACTCCTTGACCACGATGGCCAGATCGCGCTCCACCGCCTGGTGGCGGCTCACCGCCTGGTAGGCCGGCACGGGGCGGTCCAGCACGGCATCGAGCTCCAGCTCGAACATCACGGGCGCCTGAGCCACGTCGTAGCCCTGACGCCAGCGGGGGTGCAGTTCGCCGACATGGCCGATGCAGCGGTCGTCCAGCCAGACGCTGGCGCAGCGCCCTGGGTGCATCGCCGGGTGTTCGGCCACCTTGAACTCGGGCCGGCGCGGGGCCAGCAAGGCCTGCACATCACCCTTCACATCGAAGAAGTCCACGGCACGTTCAGGCGTGCCCCATTGAAGCATATCGGTGGCACCGTAGGCCAGGCCGGCCACGCGCATGGGCTGGCGGAAGCCGGCCACGGTCGTGTCGCTCTCGACGACGGAGGCGTCCTTGAAGAACACGCGCCCGACTTCGAACAGGCGCACGCGATCGGTCCGCCGGTCCAGGTTGAACTTCAAGACCGCCAGCAAGCTGCCCAGCAGCGACGAACGCATCACGCTCATCTGGCTGGCGATCGGGTTCAGCAGGCGGATCGGATCGGCATTGCCGGCCAGCTCGCGCTCCCAGCGCTCTTCCACGAAACTGAAGTTGATGGTTTCCTGATAGCCCAGCTGGGCCAGGCTGCGGCGCACCGCAAACGGACCGCGGCGCGCCTCGGTGCGGATCTTGGCGGTGATGGGCGCCAGCGGCGGCGTGTCGGGCAACTTCTCGTAGCCGACGATGCGGGCGACCTCTTCGATCAGGTCTTCTTCGATCTGCAGGTCGAAACGGTAGGCGGGCGGCATGACCGTGAGCACGCCATCGCCCTCTTCCACTGGCAAGCCCAGGCGGCGCAGGGCACCCGCGCATTGGGCCTGGTCGACCGGCATGCCGATGACCTTGGCCGCGCGCGCCACCCGCAGGCTCACGGGTTGCGGCGTGGGCAGCTGCACCACGTGGTCGTCCAGCACGGCGGCCTGACCGCCGCAGATGTCCAGCACCAGCTGCGTGATGCGCTCCACGTGCTCGCGCGTGGTGGACGGGTCCACACCGCGCTCGAAACGGTGACCGGCGTCGGTGGAGAAGTTGTAGCGGCGCGAACGGCCCGCAATGGACTTGGGCCACCAGAACGCGGCTTCGATGTAGATGTTCTGCGTGTCGTCCGACACGGCCGTGGAGTCGCCGCCCATGATGCCGGCCAGCGATTCAACGCTTTGATCGTCGGCGATCACACCAACCTGCGCGTCCACCGTAACCGTGTTGCCATTGAGCAGCTTGAGCGATTCGCCTTCCCGGCCCCAACGCACCTGCAGGCCACCGTGGATCTTGTCGAGGTCAAAGATGTGGGACGGGCGCCCCAGCTCGAACATCACGTAGTTGGAGATGTCCACCAGCGGGGAAACGCTGCGCTGGCCGCAGCGGGCCAGGCGATCCACCATCCAGGCGGGCGTCGTGGCGCGGGTGTTCACGCCGCGCACGATGCGCCCGGTGAAACGCCCGCACAGGTCCGGCGCCTCCACGCGCACCGGCAGGCGGTCCTGCAGCGGTGCCGCCACCGACGGAAATACTGGCTCGATCAGCGGTGAGCCGGTGAGCGCCGACACCTCGCGGGCAATGCCGTACACGCTCAGGCAATGCGCCAGGTTGGGCGTGAGCTTGAGCGTGAACAGCATGTCGTCCAGCGCCAGCTGTTCGCGAATGTCGCGCCCCACCGGGGCATCGGCCGGCAGCTCCAGCAGGCCGCCGTGTTCGTCGGACAGCTTGAGCTCGCGCGCCGAGCACAGCATGCCCTGGCTCTCCACGCCGCGCAGCTTGCCCAGCTTGATCTGGAACGGCTTGCCGTCGTCACCGGGTGGCAGCTCGGCGCCCACCAGCGCGCAAGGCACCTTGATCCCTACGCGGGCATTGGGCGCACCACAGACGATGTTGAGCAGACTGCCCTGCCCCACGTCCACCTGGCACACGCGCAGGCGATCGGCATTGGGGTGTTGCACGGCGTCCTTGATCTCGCCCACCACCACCTTGGTGAACGGGGGCGCCACCGGCTCCAGCTCTTCGACCTCCAGACCGGCCATGGTCAGGGTATCGGCCAGTTGCTGGCTGGTCAGGGGTGGGTTGCAGAAGGCACGCAGCCAGGATTCGGGAAATTGCATGTCGTGGTCTCAGCGGAACTGGGCGAGAAAACGGACGTCACCGTCGAAGAACAGACGCAGGTCGTTGACCCCGTAGCGCAGCATGGTCAGGCGGTCCGGCCCCATGCCGAAAGCGAAACCGATGTAGCGCTCAGGATCCAGGCCCATGTTGCGCACCACGTTCGGGTGCACCTGGCCAGAGCCCGCCACCTCCAGCCAGCGCCCCGCCAGGGGGCCGTGCTGGAACTGGATGTCGATCTCCGCGCTGGGCTCGGTGAAGGGAAAGAAGCTGGGGCGGAAGCGCAGCACCAGATCATCGGACTCGAAGAAGGTGCGGCAGAAATCCGTGAAGACGTACTTCAGGTCCTTGAAGCTGACGTTCTCGCCCACCCACAGGCCTTCGCACTGGTGGAACATCGGCGAGTGCGTCGCGTCGCTGTCCACCCGGTAGGTGCGACCGGGCGCGATCACGCGGATCTCGGGCATCGGGCGCCCGGCATCCAGGTCGGCGCGGTGGCGCTTGACGTGCTGCACCGCGTGGCGGATCTGCATCGGGCTGGTGTGCGTGCGCAGGAGGTTGGGCGCCTTCTCGCTGCCCCCCTCCACGTAGAACGTGTCGTGCATCGAGCGCGCGGGATGGTCTTCCGGCGTGTTCAGGGCGGTGAAGTTGAACCAGTCGGATTCGATCTCGGGGCCATCGGCCACCTCGAAGCCCATGGAGCCGAAGATCGCTTCGATGCGCTCCAGCGTCAGGCTCACCGGGTGCAGGCCGCCCTGGCCGCGCTGGCGACCGGGCAAGGTCACGTCCAGCGCCTCGGCCTTGAGTTGCGCCTGCAACTCGGCATCGGCCAAAGCCTGGCGCCGCTCGGTCAGCGCGCCTTCGATCGCCTGCTTGGCCTGGTTGATGGCCGCGCCACGGGTCTTCTTCTCTTCCACGGAGAGGGCGCCCAGGCCCTTCATCAGCTCGGTGATGCGGCCCGACTTGCCCAGGTACTGCGCCTTGGCGTTTTCCAGATCGGCCGGCGTGGCGGCTTGAACAAACCCGGCACGGGCGCTCTCGACCAATGCGTCCAACTCGTTCATGTGTGTGCTTGAATCGTTGGGAAATAAAAAAGGGGTTGAAGCCAGCGAGGGAATCCCTCAAGCCTCAACCCCTTTGAGCGACGGGGCGCGCCGCCGTGAGGCGGCGTGCTCCTGCCGTGAATCAAGCGGCCAGCTTGGCTTTGACTTGCTCCACGATGCTGCCAAAGGCAGCCGGATCGTTCACCGCCAGATCGGCCAGCACCTTGCGGTCGATTTCGATCTGGGCCTTCTTCAGGCCGTTGGCGAATTGGCTGTACGTCAGGCCGCAAGCACGGGCGCCAGCGTTGATACGGGCGATCCACAGTTGACGGAAGACGCGCTTTTTCGTGCGGCGATCGCGGTAGGCATATTGCCCAGCCTTCATCACCGCCTGTTTGGCGATGCGGAAGACGTTGCCGCGGCGGCCGCGGAAACCTTTGGCCAGAGCCAGAACCTTTTTGTGTCGGGCGCGAGCCGTTACACCACGTTTGACGCGAGGCATGTGTGTTCTCCTTGTTCGTCGTTGATCAAATGCCCGTGCCGGGCAGCATCTGTGCCATGTGACCCATGTTGGTCTCATGCACGGTGACTGCTCCACGCAGGTGGCGCTTGTTCTTGGTGGTCTTCTTGGTCAGGATGTGACGCTTGAAGGCTTGACCGCGCTTGACGGTGCCACCGGGACGAACGCGAAAACGCTTTTTCGCGCTGCTCTTGGTCTTCATTTTGGGCATCTTCATGCTCCTTTTCATTTGTGCTCGTGAGGCGCCGCGAACCTTCCGCGGACTTGTTGGCCCCGAGCCACTTTTATGGGCAGCCTTTCGGCTCCCCGATTCGGCGTCCGGCTTTTCAGCCAGCGCCTCGGACCGGCAGGAGACTACCCTGCCCGTCCAATGCTGTTCTTGGCCGCCAACCGCCCTCAGGCGGCCGACTGGCTTGCCGCAGGCGCCGCTGCAGCGGCCTCGGCGGGCTTGGCCGCACCACCGGCCTTCTTGCGGCCGGGCGCGATCATCATGATCATCTGGCGCCCTTCGAGCTTGGGAAACTGCTCCACCACGATCGAATCGGCCAACTCATCGCGAATGCGGTTCAGCAGGGCCAGCCCCAGATCCTGGTGGGTGATCTCACGGCCGCGGAACCGCAGCGTGATCTTGCACTTGTCACCATCGTCCAGAAAGCGCCGGATGTTGCGCATCTTGATGTTGTAGTCGCCGTCGTCGGTACCGGGCCGGAACTTGATTTCCTTGATCTCGATGACCGTCTGCTTGGCCTTGGCTTCCGCCGCCTTCTTCTGCTCCTGGTACTTGAACTTGCCGTAGTCCATCAGGCGACACACCGGAGGGACGGCAGTGGCCGCGATTTCGACCAGGTCCACATCCAGCTCACCGGCCATGCGCAGCGCTTCCTGCAAACTGACGATGCCCAAGGGCTCGTTCTCGGGGCCGTTGAGGCGAACCTCGGGGGCCATGATTTCCCGGTTCAGTCTGTGTGCGCGCTCTTCACGTTGGCGGCGGTCGCGAAAGTTGGTAGCTATGGTGAGTTCCTTTGTGTGGGCCGGTTCAGGCAAATTGGCGGCCACCCGGCCGCCTCACGCACACGAAGTGCGCCATGGCAGCAGGGGCATCCAGCCAGATGTTTGAAATCAAACTTTGGATGAAACGTCAGCCGCGATCAATTTGGAAAAGGCTTCCAGCGGCATGACACCGAGGTCTTTGTTCCCTCGCGCCCGCACAGCCACGGCACCAGCTTCTTTCTCTTTGTCGCCCACGACAAGGATAAAAGGCAGCTTTTGCAACGCGTGCTCCCGTATTTTATACGTAATTTTCTCGTTGCGCAGGTCCGTCGTCACCCTAAGCCCTTGATTCTGCAGAGTTTTCGCGATTTCCAGACAGTATTCGCCCTGGGAATCGGTGATGTTGAGCACCGCCACCTGCACCGGCGCCAGCCAGGTGGGCAAGGCCCCGGCGTGCTGCTCGATCAGGATGCCGATGAAACGCTCCAGGCTGCCCACGATGGCGCGGTGCAGCACGATGGGCGTGTGGCGCGAGCCGTCTTCCCCCACGTATTCCGCGCCCAGGCGCTCCGGCAGATTGGGGTCGACCTGGATCGTTCCGCACTGCCAGGGGCGGCCCAGCGCGTCCTTGAGGGTGTATTCGATCTTCGGGCCGTAGAAGGCGCCTTCGCCCGGCAGATACTCAAAATCGCAGCCCGAGGCGCGAAGGCCCTCGGCCAGCGCGTTCTCTGCCCGGTCCCAGCTCTCTTCCGTGCCAATGCGCTTTTCCGGGCGGGTGGAGAGCTTGTAGATGATGTCGTTGAAGCCGAAATCTTTGTAGACCTTCTGCAGCAGCGTGGTGAAGGCCACCACCTCCGCCTGGATCTGGTCTTCCGTGCAGAAGATGTGACCATCGTCCTGCGTGAAGGCGCGCACCCGCATGATGCCGTGCAGGCCACCCGAGGGCTCGTTGCGGTGGCACTGGCCGAATTCACCAAAGCGCAGCGGCAGATCGCGGTAGCTCTTGATGCCCTGCTTGAAGATCAGGATGTGCCCGGGGCAGTTCATCGGCTTGAGCGCGTAGTCGCGCTTCTCGGACTCCGTGACGAACATGTTTTCGCGGTACTTGTCCCAGTGGCCGGTTTTCTCCCACAGGCCCTGGTCCAGAATCTGCGGGCCCTTCACCTCCTGGTAGCCGTTGTCGCGGTACACGCGGCGCATGTACTGCTCCACCTCCTGCCACACCGTCCAGCCCTTGGGGTGCCAGAACACGGTGCCGGGCGAGTGCTCGTCGATGTGGAACAGGTCCAGCTCGCGGCCCAGCTTGCGGTGGTCGCGCTTCTCGGCCTCTTCCAGCATCGTCAGGTACTGCTGCAACTCGTCCTTGGTCGCCCAGGCCGTGCCGTAGATGCGCTGCAGCATCTCGTTGCGGTGGTCGCCGCGCCAGTAGGCGCCGGCCACCTTCATCAGCTTGAAATGCTTGAGCTTGCCGGTGCTGGGCACGTGCGGGCCTCGGCACAGGTCTTCAAAAGCGCCCTCGCGGTACAGCGACACGTCTTCATTGCTGGGGATGCTGGCGATGATTTCCGCCTTGTAGTGCTCGCCCAGGCCCTTGAAGTAGGCCACGGCCTCGTCGCGCGGCAGCACGCGGCGCACCACCGGCTCGTCCTTGGCAGCCAGCTGGGCCATGCGCTTTTCAATCGCCACCAGGTCTTCGGGCGTGAAGGGGCGCTTGTAGGAAAAGTCGTAGAAGAAACCGTGCTCGATCACCGGGCCGATGGTCACCTGCGCATCGGGAAACAGCTCCTTCACGGCGTAGGCCAGCAAGTGCGCCGTGGAGTGGCGGATCACCTCCAGGCCTTCGGCATCCTTGGCCGTGACGATGGACAACGGGCTGTCCTGCGTGATGAGGTAGCTGGTGTCCACCACCTTGTCGCCGATCTTGCCGGCCAGGGCGGCCTTGGCCAGGCCGGTGCCGATGGAGGCCGCCACGTCGGCGACCGTGACCGGGCCGGGGTATTCGCGTTGGGAGCCGTCGGGGAGCGTGATGTGCAACATGGGGAGGTCCAGAAAACAAAAAAGCGCGGCAGGGGCCGCGCTGGTGTGGGGGAGAAAAGGAAATCGATCAGGCAGGCGCGAACTGCAGGCCTCAAAGGGCCGTGGAGGTGGTCTCCATAGTTCGCGGTGTCATAACCAGATTGCCTTTCTCGCTCTTGCTGATTCAGAAGAAGAACAGGCATTTTCCCACAAAACCCGGACATGCCTCCGCCCTGCCCGCATCAGCGCCGTGGCACGCGCCAACGCGTCGTTTCTTCCTTGGAATTTCGGCACCGGGAAATTCCCATGGAGTCATCGGCTGACCATCAGTACCATCAGATTGATTCTTATGTGAATCGCAGTTTTATATATAAAACATTTGTTTCATTCCCGAAGGAGCACCCATCCATGCGTTCCCAGCTTCTCCGCCTCCCGCTTCTTGTCGGCAGCTTGTCCATCCTCGCCGCGTGCAGCAGCATGCCCGGTGCTCGCAACGCCATGCCCAGCCCCGGCCAGGTGGTCAACGTCCAGCCCCAGACCCGTTCCCTGCTCACGGAATCCTCGCAACGCTGGATGGTGTCCTACATCACCACCTCGCACTCGGGGCAGAACACCGTGGTCCAAGGCCTGATCGATCTGCCGAAAACGCCACCGCCGGCTGGCGGCTACCCGGTCGTGAGCTGGGGCACCGGCACCACCGGCGTGGCGCCACAATGCGCCCCCTCTCTGGCGGCAGCGCCGTCCCGGCTGGAGTACCAGAACCTGCTGTTGAAGCAGGGCTACGCCGTGCTGCGCACGGACTACGAGGGCTGGGGCGCCTTCGCAGGCCGGCCTGACCTCGAAGGCCGCAGCAACGCCTACGCCATGGCCGACCTCGTCACCGCCGCCCACGACCTGCCCATCCAGCTCAGCAAGGAATGGATCGCCGCCGGGCACAGCCAGGGCGGGGGTGCATCCATCTGGGTGGCCTCAATGAAGGAGCGCACGCCGGCCTACCCGCTGAAGGCCGCCGTGGCGCTGGCACCCACCGGGCCCGGCGTGCTGAAGTTCCTGAACGACGTGGCCGACGGCCAACCCGTCTCGGCCAGCGCTCAGCCCTTCGTCGCCATCACGGCTTTGGCGGCGAAAGTGGCGGACCCGAGCCTCGATCTGGACAAGCTCACGCACCCGGCCATGAAGCCTCAGATCGAAGCGGCGAAGACCACCTGCATCGGCGGCCTGTTTGGCATGCCCGTGTTGGCGCCAGGCCAATACCTGAAGAAGGGGCCGGAGTTCGACAAGATGGTGAAGTTCTTTGCCACGCAGGACCCCACCCAGCTCCAAATGCAAGTGCCCCTGTTCATCGCACAGGCCGAGAAGGACCAGACCACGGTCACCCCGCCCACCACGCGGCAGATGATGGGCGCTCTGTGTGCCAAGGGCGCGCGCATCCAGTACAGGGAGTACGCGGGCCAGGATCACGGCTCGGTGATCATGGCGTCGAGCGCGGATTCGCTGCGCTTCATTTCGTCCGTGCTGTCGAACCAGACACCGGCCAACGACTGCCGTTAAAACGCCGCACGCTCAAACAAAAAAACGCCACCCCGCTGGGTGGCGTTTGTGTTTCTGACGCTCCGCGCTTCAAGCCTTTGACTGTTGAGCGGCGATGGTTTGCAGCTCGCAGATCGTGTCCAGCAGCACGCCAAACTGAAAATTCAACTCGTCGTAAATCGCCTTGCGGTCGACTTCGGGCATGGGTACTCCGTCGCGCCCGTCGTAGCGCTCCAAGATGGCGGCGAGCTGACAGGTTTTATCGAGCGCCTGAGAGGACAGGGACCACACCTGGGTCGCGAAGTTCTTGCGGTGGACGCGGGCGAGCGCGTTACGGAAGAAGAGTTTGATTGCCATGCTTGAGATTTCCATTGTTCAGTTGTGAATCGATGACATGCCGGGGATATCACTCGGCCAGCAATGCGACCACCATTCTGACCTATATATAGGTCACAATCAAGGAGCCATTGACCCACCCTTGCTCATCTCAGAGAGCAAGCACCGTGGAACCAGATCAAGCATTCGGGCAGGCGTTGCGCAGCCTGCGGACGCGTCGCAAGTGGAGCCAGACCGAGCTCGCACTTCGTGCTGACGTGGCTCGGACCTTCATCTCGCTGATCGAGCTCGGAAAGAACAGTCCGAGCGTGCGCCTCATGTTCAAGCTTTGCGACGCACTTGACGTCACCCCTTCGGACCTTATGAAGGACGTCGAGAAGCGCATGCGCACACAGCGCGTCCGCTAGAACTCGACTCGAACTTCAGCCGCCCTCCCCATCCAGGCGCAGCGCCCAGGATTCGATCTGCCCCGTCTCGAGCCGGCGGCGGAACAGCCTGGCCCAGGAAGGCGGCAGCGGCAAGGCGAGGATCTGCTGCAGCGTGTGCGGATCGCCATCGCGCTCGGCGATGGCATGCAACAGCCTCTCCAGTGTCCAGTCCGGGTGCGGTCGCGCCACGAGGCGGACGGCATCGCCCGTTTGAACAAGCCCCGGCCGCAAGACGCGCAGGTACCAGCCAGCGTGGCCGCCCTGCTGCACGCGCCGCGCCATGTCGGGCACGCCAAAGCGGTCGTTGAGCTTCCAGCAAGGCTGACGGCCCTGGCTCACCTCGAACAGCGCACCACCGACCGCCCATTGGTCGGCGATGCAGACGTTCGTTTCGTCCAGGCCGGGTTCCAGGCTGAAGTTTTCACCGAAGGCACCGGGTTGGCGCAACAAGGCGGCAGCCGTCTCGCCCGGCAGCTCGCGCCGCCAGGCGCCGTAGTGCGCCCAGGTGTAGCAATGCACAGCCTTGTCGGGCCCGCCGTGCACGCGCGGGTCGCCCTGCTCGTCGCCGTCCAGACCGAGCGCACCCACCATGAGCGCGCCAGCCTGAGGCTGCTTGTCGATCGCGCTGACGCTCCCGGCCCGGGTGTAGGCCCGGGCCTTGCCGGTCAGCACAGCCCGCAGCCGACCGATGACCACCGGCGCCTCGCTCATCGCGGCCTCAGCTTCACGGCAGGGAAATCGACCGGCACCGCGAAAGCCACGTTCACGTAATTGGTGAAAAGGTTCAGTGCCACGTGGGCGAGTATCTCAACGATCTGCTCGTCGTTGAAACCGGCCCCGCGCAGCGCCTGAACGTCGGCGTCGCTGAGCTGGGCACGGTCGTTGACGACCTTCAAGGCAAAGCGCAGCGCGGCGGAAGTTTTCGGGTCGTCGGATTTGCCCTGCTGCGCGGCGGCCATCTCGGCGGCCGTTGCACCGGCCTTGCGGCCCAGTGCGTTGTGGGCGGCCAGGCAGTACTCGCACTGGTTGCGGTCAGCGATGGCGACGGCGAGCTGCTCGCCCAGCTTCGGCGAGATCACGCCACCACCCAAGGCGCCAAAACTGCCCCACATGCTTTTGAGGGCGGCACTGGAGTTGGCGACCGCCCGGAACATCGCCGGCGTCGCCCCGAAGGCGCCATGAATCTGGTCAAGCACTTGCTTGCGCTCGCCAGTGGCTTGGGCAGGATCGATCAATGGAACGCGTGACATGGTGTGGTCCTTTCAGTGGATTCGGGTGGGAGGAATGAAGCAGCTGCTGTGCGCCAGTGTGCCCCGGCAGGAAGTACCATTGGGAACGAATCGTCCATGCGACATACCTAATCGTCCAACACATGAGCAACCTGCCGATCGACCGCCTGTCCAGCCTGCTGGACCGCTTCAAGGTGCGGGCGCACCTGTTCCGCAACGGGCCGCTGTGCGGCGTCAGCCGCTTCCCTGCGGAGCCAGGGCGCGGCTTCCTGCATGTGATGCGGCGCGGCGAACTGGAATTGCGGCACGGCGCCAAGACCGCACTGCCACGCCGGCTGACCATCACGGAACCGAGCCTGCTGTTCTACCCACGGGCGCTGGCGCACGAGTTCCGCAACCCGCCACAGGACGGTTCAGATTTCGTCTGCGCCGAACTGGCGTTCGACGGCGGCGAGCGCAACCCGCTGGTGCGCGCCCTGCCCCCTTTGATCCTGCTGCCCCTGGCGCGGGTGGAAGGGCTGGAGCCGGCACTCGCCCTGCTGTTCGCCGAGACCGAGCGGCTGCGCTGCGGCCAGCGGTTGCTGGCGGATCGCCTGTTCGAGGTGGTGCTGATTCAGCTGCTGCGCTGGCTGATCGACCATCCGGCCGAAGCCGGCATCCCGCCCGGGCTGCTGAACGGGCTGGCGGACCCTCGGCTGGCGCGCGCGCTGGTGGGGCTGCACGAGCAACCCGGCGCGCCCTGGAGCCTGGCCACCATGGCGCAGGAAGCAGGCATGTCGCGCAGCGCGTTCGCTGCGGCGTTCAAGACCGCCGTCGGGCAGACGCCCGCCAACTACCTAGCGGACTGGCGATTGAGCCTGGCGCAGACACAGCTGCGGCAGGGGCGCCAGGTCAAGGAGATTGCCGACGCACTGGGCTATGCCAGCGCGCCTGCGCTCTCGCGCCTGTTCAGCCAGCGCCTGGGTTGCTCCCCTCGGGAATGGCGGGGGCGGGGGGGGGG